>CANKHC010000151.1 GCA_947481595.1 Fidelibacterota bacterium | reverse complement strand
GGATCGTGTGGGGCCACTTGCCGTACGGCTTTCACGGCGCCAGCCAGCCCCACGTAGCGCTGCTGCGCGATCCCGTCGAACGGATGATTTCAAGTTACGCCATGGGCTTGGCGGGCGGATCCTATCCGCCTGGTAAGTCCATCGCGGACTTAGCAGCCGAAGGGTACTTCGACGACAACCTGCAATGCCGCTTGCTGTCCGGATTGCCCGACCAGGTGCGTCCCGGCAGCGTTTGCAACGAGGAGGTATTCGCCCGCGCGCTCAAAAACCTGCAGAGCGGATATGTCCTCGCCGCCGACACCGAGCGGTTCAACGATTTCGTCGCGGTCATGCTGCGCTTGCTGGGCGCGCCGCCGATCCTGTTCTTCCGCCGCAATGTCCGCGCCCTTGATTTGCCCGCCGACGCGGTCGCGGCCTTGCGCCGGGAGTCCGAGAAGCTCATGGCGTTCGACGTGGCGCTCTATCAGCACGTCGCGGGACGGGTTCGCGCGGCGGCGTCGATGCTAAACGCGGGGCCCTCCCAGGCTATCCGCGGCGGATTGGCGTTCTACGACCTCAACGGCGGAAACTTCGTGCGCTACGAGGACAATCTCGAGCGGCACGTGCAACTGCTCTCCACTTTGGATGTCAAAGTCAGCCGCCACACCTTCGACGAAAGCGTTCTGGAGTTCGCCTGAAGCTCAAGCTGTGGGGCGTTGTTCAAACCCTTGAGGCAGAGCTTCAGGCGTTGGCGCCGGCATCTGCGCCACGCCCGCGACCTTGGCAAAGCTTGGTCCCTTGCCGCAGGCCGCGATGAAAGCCTGCACCGCGCTTTCAGGCCCCTGAGCCAGCGTTTCAACGCTGCCGTCGCGGCGGTTACGCACCCAGCCTGAAAGCCCGAGCTGTTCCGCGGTCTGCATGCACCACGCGCGGTAACCAACACCTTGGACGCGCCCTGTGATGATCAAATGCACGGCAAGCACGGTCAGCCCATTTGCGCGACGAGTTTGGCCTCGAGATAGGCCTGCAACCCTTCGACACCGCCTTCGGAGCCATTGCCGCTTTCCTTCACGCCGCCGAAGGGCGTTTCCGGATTTGCAATAGCGAGAGTGTTGATCCCCAACATGCCGACGCGCAAGTTCGCGGCGAGTTTCTCCGCCGCCGCCGTCGACTTCGTGAAAGCATACCCCGCCAGACCCACTGAGAGGCTATTGGCGCGGGCGATCACCTCATCGAGGTCCTTGAAAGGAACAATCGGCGCCACGGGACCGAAGGGCTCTGACGTCATGAGCAGCGCATCGTCAGGAAGGTCGGTGACCACCGTCGGCTCGAAGAAGAAGCCGCGATTGCCGATGCGTTTGCCGCCGGCGCGCACTTTTCCGCCGCGCTTCTCGGCGTCGGCAACGAACTTATCCATGGCCTGCAGCCTGCGATCGTTGGCAAGCGGCCCCATAGTGATGCCCTCGGTCAATCCGTCTCCGACTTTCAAGCCCTTCGCGTAAGCGACGAAGCGCTCGGTGAATTTCTCGAAGATACTTTCGTGCACGAAAAAGCGGCTGGGCGCCACGCAGACCTGGCCGGCGTTGCGGTATTTACCGCCAGCGGCAACTTTGCCGGCGATCTCCGGATCGAAATCGCCGCACACGATCACCGGCGCGTGACCGCCGAGTTCCATGGTCGTGCGCTGCAGGTTCTCCGCGCACAAGCGGACAAGACCCTTGCCCACCGCCACCGAGCCGGTGAAGGAAACTTTGCGGATCTGCGGTGAAGCGATCAGATGCGCCGAAACCTCGCTCGGCACGCCGAACACCAGGTTGAGCACACCGGCGGGCAAACCTGCATCGGCGAAAGCGCGCACCAGTTCAAAGGCCGTGCCCGGCGTTTCCTCGGCGGCCTTCAAGACCAACGTGCAGCCGGCCGCCAGGGCGCCGCCGATTTTGCGCGCCGGGGTGATCGCCGGAAAATTCCACGGTGTGAAGGCCACGGCCGGCCCGACCGGCTCGCTGACCACCATCTGGCGGATGCCGCCCGCACGCGCCGGCACAAGGCGGCCGTAATTGCGCCGCCCCTCCTCCGCATACCATTCAAAGACTTCAGCCGAAGCGAGAACCTCGCCGCGCGCCTCGGCAAGGACCTTGCCCTGCTCCAGGGTCAGGATGCGCGCGATATCGTTGACGCGCTCGCGCACCAACCCTGCGGCTTTGCGCAGGATCACGCCGCGGTCGTAGGCCGGCATTTTGGCCCACGCCGGAAAGGCGTTGGCGGCAGCTCCAATCGCTTCATCCAATTCCGCAGCGGCCGCGAAGGGCACCCGCCCGATGACGTCGCCGGTCGCGGGATTGATGACGTCAGCGCCGCCGCGCGTGTCGGTCCGCGTCGTGCCGTTGATAAAAAGCGCCGGCGCGCCGTAGCTCACGCGAACTCCAAGATCATCTGATCGACCGCAAGCGAGTCCCCGGCGTTCTGGCGGATTTTCTTGACGGTTCCGTCGCGCTCCGCCTTGAGCACGTTCTCCATCTTCATCGCTTCGACCACCGCCAGGGTCTCGCCGGATTTGACCGCCTGGCCTTCCTTCACCGCCAGCGACACTAAAAGTCCCGGCATCGGCGACAGCAGATATTTCGACATGTCGGGCGCGGGCTTGTGCGGCATCAGGCGCGCGAGCTCGGCCTGGCGCGCGGTGTAGACGCCGACGTCCATCTGTGCGCCGGCATGGGCGAGACGATAGCCCACCGGGCGTTTCTCGACTTGAACCGTCATCGCTTTGCCATTGACCTTGGCCACCAGCAGCGCCGCGCCGAGAGTCCAATTGCTTTCGATGGTGACGGTCTTCTTTCCGACCCTTGCGGTCGCCGTGACCGCCCCGCCCTCGCCGCCGATCATTTCCGGCGACATCGTGACGGAGAATTCCTCCTCCTTGCCGTCGGCGCCGTAGGCCACCACAATCCATTCCGGCGGCACTTTGCGGCCATGGCCGGGGATCTGGCCCGAGATGCCGGCCGCACGTTGTTGGTAAGCGTTGTGCACGACGGCGGCGACCGCAACCAACGTGGTCGGATCCTTAGCCGGCAGATCTTTGTCGGAGAACCCTTCCGGATATTCCTCGGCGATGAAATTGGTCGAGAGATTGCCGTCCTCGAAGCGCTTTTTGCCCAGCACGGAGGCGAGGAACGGAATGTTGTGCGACACGCCGCGGATGTAATAGCTGTCCAATGCGGCGCGCATGTGCGCGGTGGCTTCCTTGCGGTCTTTACCCCAGGAGCACAGCTTGGCGATCATCGGGTCGTAGAAGACGCTGATCTCCCCGCCTTCTTGCACGCCGGTATCGACGCGCACGTTTTTGCTCTCCGCGGGCGGGACGTACCGCACCAGGCGACCGGTCGACGGCAGGAAGTTGCGGTAAGGATCCTCGGCATAGACACGGGACTCCAGCGCCCAGCCGTTGATCTTCACGTCCTTCTGCTTGAAGGGCAGCTTTTCGCCGTAAGCGACACGGATCATCAGTTCGACCAGGTCCAGCCCCGTGATCAGCTCCGTGACAGGATGCTCGACCTGCAGCCGCGTATTCATCTCGAGGAAATAGAAATTGCGCTTCGTGTCGACAATGAACTCGACCGTGCCGGCGCTGACGTACTTCACCGCTTTGGCAAGCTGCACCGCCTGCTCGCCCATGGCCTTGCGGGTCTTGGCGTCGAGGAACGGGCTCGGCGCCTCTTCGATTACCTTCTGATGGCGGCGCTGGATCGAGCACTCGCGTTCGTTCAGGTACAGCGTGTTGTCGTGCCGGTCGGCGATCACCTGAATTTCGATGTGGCGCGGCTCTTCGATATATTTTTCGATGAACATGCGGTCGTCGCCAAAGGAGGACTTAGCCTCCGACTGCGATCGTAGGAACCCTTCCTCGACTTCGCTTTCGCTGCGCGCGATGCGCATGCCCTTGCCGCCGCCGCCGGCTGACGCCTTCAGCATCACCGGATAGCCCACCTGCTTGGCGATCTTCTTGGCTTCCGACACGTCCGCGATGATGCCCATATAGCCCGGCACCGTGGAGACGCCCGCCTTAGCGGCTAGTTTCTTCGAGGTGATCTTGTCGCCCATGGCCTCGATGGCATGCGCGTCGGGACCAATGAAGATGATCTTGGCTTTCGCCAGCGCTTCCTGGAACGCCTTGTTCTCGGAGAGAAAGCCGTAGCCGGGATGCACAGCCTCGGCGCCGGTCTGCTTGCAGGCCTTCACGATGCGCTCGATCTGCAGATAACTTTTCGCCGACGGGCTCTCGCCGATGTGCACCGCCTCGTCGGCCATCTCCACATGCATGGCGTTGCGGTCGGCGTCGGAATAAACCGCCACCGTCTTGATGCCCATCTTGCGGCAGGTCTTGATCACCCGGCAGGCGATCTCGCCGCGATTGGCGATGAGGATTTTCTTGAACATGCGCCGGGCCTACAACGGAATGTTGTCGTGCTTCTTCCAAGGATTTTTGATGTCCTTGGTTTTCAGCATCTGGAGGGAGCGGCAGATGCGCCGGCGCGTGCCGTGCGGCATGATGACGTCGTCGATGAAGCCAAAGCTCGCCGCCTTGAAGGGGTTGGCGAAGCGCTCCTGGTACTCCTTGGTGCGCTCGGCGATCTTCTTGGGATCACCAATGTCCTGGCGGAAAATAATTTCCACCGCGCCCTTGGGGCCCATTACCGCGATCTCGGCGGTGGGCCAGGCGAAATTGACGTCGCCGCGAATGTGCTTCGAGCTCATCACGTCATAAGCCCCGCCGTAGGCCTTGCGCGTGATCACGGTCACCTTCGGCACGGTGGCCTCGGCGAAGGCGAACAGCAGCTTAGCGCCGTGCTTGATAATGGCGTTGTATTCCTGGTTGGTGCCCGGCAAGAACCCCGGAACATCGACGAAGGTGACGATCGGGATATTGAAGCAGTCGCAGAAGCGCACAAAGCGCGCGGCCTTGCGGCTGGAATCGATGTCGAGACATCCCGCCAGCACCATCGGCTGGTTGGCGACAATGCCCACCGTCTGGCCTTCCATGCGCGCGAAGCCGACGATCATGTTCTTGGCGAAGTGTTCGCCGACTTCGAAGAAGTCGCCCTCGTCCACGACCTTCAGGATCAGCTCCTTCATGTCGTAGGGTTTGTTGGGATTGTCGGGGATCAAGGTGTCGAGGGAATAGTCGTCGCGGTCCGGCGGGTCGGTGGAGGTGATGACCGGCGGCTTCTCTTTATTATTGAGCGGCATGAAATCCATGAAGCGGCGCAATTGGATCAGCGCCTCGACGTCATTCTCGAAAGCGCCGTCGGCCACACCCGATTTGCCGGCGTGGGTCATGGCACCGCCGAGTTGCTCCTGGGTGACGGTTTCGTGAGTCACCGTCTTCACCACGTCGGGACCGGTGACGAACATGTAGCTCGTGTCCTTCACCATGAAGATGAAGTCGGTCATGGCGGGCGAATAGACCGCCCCGCCCGCGCAAGGTCCCATCACCATGGAGATCTGCGGAACCACGCCGGAAGCGAGCACATTCTGTAAGAACACGTCGGCGTAGCCCGCCAGGGAGGACACACCTTCCTGAATGCGCGCGCCGCCTGAATCATTGATGCCGATGACGGGCGCCCCCACCTGGACCGCCTTCTCCATCACCTTGAGGATCTTTTTGGCGTGGGATTCCGACAGCGAACCCCCGAACACCGTGAAGTCCTGGCTGAAGACGAACATCGGCCGGCCGTTGATGGTGCCGTAGCCGGTGACCACGCCGTCGCCCGGCACGCTCTGTTCGGCCATGCCGAAGTCGACACAGCGGTGCTCGACGAACATGTCCCATTCCTCGAAGGAGCCTTCGTCGAACAGGAGCTCGATGCGCTCGCGGGCAGAGAGCTTGCCCTTGCCGTGCTGCGTGTTGATGCGCGCCGTGCCGCCGCCCAAACGGGCAGCCGCGCGCTTCTCCTCAAGCTTTTGGATGATCTCCCGCATCGCCCCGCCCACATGACAAGGAAGTTAAAGCTAGATTTAGCATAAGCCCTTGCGTCTGCGGCAAAAAATTACCCCCTTAGATGGGACATGCTTGGCCGGACCGCCCCGGAGTTCTATAAGGTTTCGAGAACAAGTTTCATTCGATCTGCCGGGCCGCACGCTAGGGCCATACAAGAATAGACCCCGAACATGGCCCCGCCCGCAAAAAGCATGCATCCCGTCCTCAAGATGACCCTGGAGATGGGACCCCTGGTGGTCTTTTTCGTGGCCAATTCCACCTTGGGAATCTATCCCGGCACGGCGGCCTTCATGGTCGCGACCGTGATTGCCCTGGGCCTGTCCTACGCCATCGCACGTACGATCCCGGTCATGCCGCTGGTCACCGCGGTCTTCGTGCTGATCTTCGGCGGCCTGACCCTCTATCTCGCCGACGACACCTTCATCAAGCTCAAGCCCACCATCGTCAACGCGATGTTCTCAACCATCTTGCTCGTCGGCCTCCTGACCGGCCGGCTGTTCATCAAGTTGGTGTTCGACCAGGCCTTCCACCTCACCGACCGCGGCTGGACGCTGCTGACGCGGGCGTGGATCGGATTTTTCGCGGTGCTCGCCCTGCTCAACGAAATCGTCTGGCGCAATTTCTCGACCGATACGTGGGTCACGTTCAAGGTCTTCGGCGTGATGCCGCTGACGATCGTTTTCACACTGATGTTGCTGCCGCTGATCACGCGCCACATGATCCAGCCGCCCACTGATCCTGTCGACTGAAGTGAAAAGCGATGTGGACAATGGTGGC
>CANKHC010000150.1 GCA_947481595.1 Fidelibacterota bacterium | reverse complement strand
GCAAAGCCTTCGACACGTTCCTCGCCGCCAACGGCTACACCCGCGCCGAGCAAGTGATGGAGGCCGGCGAGTTCGCCCTGCGCGGCGGCCTCATCGACCTGTACCCGCCAGGCGCGCCTGAGCCCGTGCGCCTCGATCTCTTCGGCGACGATATCGAGACCATCCGCACCTTCGATCCCGTCAGCCAGCGCACCACCGGCACGCGCGAGGCTGTGTCGCTCAAGCCCATGAGCGAGACGGTGCTCACGCCTGATTCCATCGCCCGCTTCCGCACCAAGTACCGCGAACTCTTCGGCGCGGCGTCGTCCAGCGACACGCTCTACGAGTCCATCTCCCACGGCCGCAAGTTCATCGGCCAGGAACACTGGCTGCCGCTGTTCCACGACGGTCTCGGCACCATCCTCGACTATCTTCCCACCGCCAGCATCAGCCTCGACCACGACATTGAGGAATCCGTTGCCGTCCGCCTCGAGACCATCCGCGATTATTTCGAGGCGCGCCGCATGGTCGATACCGCCAGCGGCGGCAAGCTCTCGCTGGACGAAAGCGGCATGGTCTATCACCCGGTGCCGCCGCACCTGATGTACCTCGACGAAGACGCCTGGATGGCGTTGGTGAAGGACCGTGCCGTCACGGCCTTGCGCACCTTCGCCGCCCCCGACGTCGGCGGCTACGACGACGCCGGCGGCCGCCCCGGGCGCGACTTCGCCGACGTGCGCGCGCGTCCCAACGAGAACGTCTTCGAAGCCTTCATCGCCCACATCAAGGCGGAGCAAGGGCAGGGGCGCCGCGTCGTCCTCGCCGGCACCAGCGCCGGGTCCAAGTCACGCCTCGCGGGAGCCTTGCGCGACCACGGCTTCACCGCCGTCGCCGATGCCGCCACCTGGGGCGAGGCGCTGAAAGCCGACCCCCATCTGCTCGCCACCATCCCGCTGCCGCTCGAACGCGGCTTTGTCACGCAAACCCTCGCCATGGTGTCCGAGCAGGACCTGCTCGGCGACCGCCTCGTTCGCGCCGCCAAAAAGCGCCGCCGCGCCGACGCGTTCATCGCCGATGCCTCGCAGATCGCCGAAGGCGACCTCGTCGTCCACGCCGAACACGGCATCGGCCGCTACGAGGGTTTGGAGACTCTCACCGTCGGTGGCGCCCCACACGACTGCCTGCGCATTACATATTCCGGCAACGACCGGCTCTATGTGCCTGTCGAGAACATCGATGTCCTCTCGCGCTTCGGCTCCGAAGGGGCCGGCGTCGGCCTCGACAAACTGGGCGGCGCCGCCTGGCAGGAGCGCAAGGCCAAACTCAAGCAACGCATCCGCGACATGGCCGAGCAATTGATCGCCGTCGCCGCCGCGCGCCAGGTCAAGGACGCCGCCGTGCTGGCCCCGCCCGAAGGCACCTTCGAGGAGTTCTGCGCCCGTTTCCCCTATGCCGAGACCGACGACCAGTTCCGCGCCATCGGCGATACGCTGGACGACCTCACCAAAGGCCGGCCCATGGACCGCCTGATCTGCGGCGACGTCGGCTTCGGCAAGACCGAGGTTGCCTTGCGCGCCGCCTTCGTCGCCGCCATGACCGGCATACAAGTCGCGGTCGTGGTTCCGACCACGCTTCTCGCCCGCCAGCACTTCCGCAATTTCAGCGCCCGCTTCGCCGGTTTCCCCCTCAAGGTCGCCCAGCTCTCACGCCTGGTCACACCCAAAGACGCCGCCACGGTGAAAGACGGGATCAAAGCCGGCACCATCGATTTAGTAGTCGGAACGCACGCGCTGCTGGCCAAGGGCATCGAGTTCAAAGACCTGGGCCTCCTGATCGTCGACGAGGAGCAGCACTTCGGCGTCGCCCACAAGGAACGCCTGAAACAACTCAAATCCGAGGTCCACGTCCTCACGCTCACCGCCACACCGATCCCGCGCACCCTGCAGATGGCGCTGACCGGCGTGCGCGAGATGAGCCTCATCGCCACGCCGCCCGTGGACCGCCTGGCCGTGCGCACCTTCGTACTGCCCTTCGATCCGGTGGTGATCCGCGAAGCCATCCTGCGCGAGCGTTTCCGCGGCGGTCAGACTTTCTACGTCTGCCCGCGCGTCGCCGACATCGACGGCGTGGCCGAACGCCTGCGCAAGCTGGTGCCGGAAGTGAAATATGCCATCGCCCACGGCCAGATGCCGCCCACGGCCCTCGAAGACGTCATGAACGCCTTCGCCGACGGCAAGTTTGACGTGCTTCTCTCCACCAACATCATCGAGTCCGGCCTCGATATGCCGCAGGTCAACACCATCATCATCCACCGCGCCGACATGTTCGGGCTGTCGCAGCTCTATCAGTTGCGTGGACGTGTGGGGCGCGGCAAGGCGAGGGGCTACGCCTATCTGACATTGCCTCCCGACCGTAAACCCACCGTCACCGCCGAGAAGCGCCTCGACGTCATGCAGACCCTCGACAGCCTGGGTGCCGGCTTCACCCTCGCCAGCCACGATCTCGACATCCGCGGCGCCGGCAACCTCTTGGGCGACGAACAGTCCGGCCATATCAAAGAGGTCGGCGTTGAGCTGTACCAGCACCTGCTCGAAGAAGCCGTCGCCGCCGCCCGCGCCGGCAAAACCGCCGAAAGCAAACCCTCCAGCACCGACTGGTCGCCGCAGATCAACACCGGCGCCCCGGTGCTCATCCCCGATACCTTCGTCAAAGACCTGGGCATCCGTTTGTCGCTCTATCGCCGCCTCGGCAGTCTCAAGGATGCCGGCGAGATCGAAGCTTTCGCCGCCGAGCTCATCGATCGCTTCGGCCCGCTGCCCCCGGAAGTCGAGAACCTGCTGGATGTGGTGAGCATCAAGGCGCTCTGCCGCATTGCCAATGTGGAGAAGGTCGACGCAGGCCCCAAGGGTGCCGTGGTCAGCTTGCGCAACAACACGTTCCCCAATCCGGTCGGATTGATTGACTACATCGCCAAGCAGGTGGGAACGTTAAAGCTGAGACCAGATCAGAAGCTGGTCTTCGTGCGGCCGTGGGACACGCCCAGTGCGCGCGTCAAAGGCCTGCAGGCCGTCTTGAAACAGATGGCGGCGCTGGCGCAGGTGAAGGCGGCCTAGCAACATGCTCAAACGTCATCCCCGGGCTTGACCCGGGGATCCAGGATAGATGAAACGCGATGTATCTTGGGGAACTGGACCTTCGCAGCAAGCGCGCGAGGTTTTGGCAGCCGTTCTTCGCTACCGCTCTGGGCCCTCGGATCAAGTCCGAGGGCGACGTGGTGGTTAAGCGCGGGCGAGCTTTCCGCTCACGGCCGGCGCCGGTGTACGCGCGGCTTTCAGCGCTTGCTCTTCCTTCTCGACGAAGCGCATGGCGATCCGCACGCGGTCGCGGTCTTCGGGAGTCGTGAACTCGACCAGGAACAGGCGCAGCTGGGGAACGACCGCCGGGTCATGACCCGCGATCTCGACGCGGAACGGCGCGCGGCACGCTTTGGTCACCAGGGCTTCGAACTTGCTGGTGGGCAGCGTGGTGCGGAACATGTGGTCGCAGGCAAACACGGTCGCAGCTTCGGTCATCGGCCCCATCTCCTTGAAACGCAGAAGCAGTCTTTTTTTCTCGTTGGGAAAAAGATGCGCCTCTCAGGTAAGGAAATGGTTAATGACCGCTCAATGTTCCTAACGGTTGCGGAAGAAAAAATTCTGTATAATTTCAAAGACATGAACGGCGACCTTCGCGCGCAAGGAAGGTCGCCGTTCGCGTCTGGCGGAGGGCTCGCCAGAGGGGGTCTAAAGAAGTCTCAGTTGGCGCGCGGACTCGACAGAGTCGGCGGCGCCGGCACGTCGCTTTTGTCCAGCCCGCGGCTCTTTTGGAAGCTCACGCGGAACCGCTCGCGGTCGGCGGGATCCTCGAAGGAGATCCGGATCACCTTCCTGGGCCCGCTTTTGGTCTCCTCAAAGCCGTCGAGGCTCATCGAGTACAGCTTGCTGCAGCACGTGGTCAGCATGGTCTCGACCCTCTCGTAGGGCAGCGAGGTCTTCAGCCGCAAATCGTGATGTTCGCTCATATGTCCCGTCCCCAAGTTCTTGTTACCCCAACCTCAACCCCGGCCGTTGTCCGGCTCATATAGTTTTGAGTACGAACTAAGTATATAAACTGCAGGTTAAGGTGACAATCAAAAGTCACAACTTTTGATGTATATGAAGTCCTTGGAAAATCTGAAGAATTTGCGGCCCGGGAGGCCGCTGCTAGCCCAAACTCTGCATCGCCGGGCGTTCGGCCTCTTGGGCGACGGCCATATCCAGCATCCGCACCAGGATTTCCGGCTCTTGGGCTCCGGCAATGGCGCGGCCTTCGTTGAAGATGTAGCAGGGCACCCCGGTAATCCCTAAGCGGTGCATGCGCGCATTCTCGGTGTAGACGGCGTTCAGGTCATTGTCGCCCGAGAGGTGGGCGTGGGCCATGTGGCGCTCGATGCCCAGCTCCTCCGCCAGGCGGATCAGCACCTCGACATTGCCGATGTCCAGCCCGCGCTCGAAGAACGCCGTGAACAGCAGTTCCACGGCTTCGTGCTGGCGGCCCAGGGTATGGGCCAGGCGCACCAGGCGGTGGGAATTGGCCGAATTGGGCGTGCGCTTGATCCGGTCCAAGGCGAAGGTGATGCCTTCACCTTTGCCAGTGAACACCAGGGCCTCGGCGATGCGGTCGAACTGGTGGCTGCCGCCGAACTTGCGCTCCAGGTACTCGCGCCTGTCCACGCCCTGCGGCGGCAGGTCCGGGTTGAGCAGGAACGAGCGATAACGGACTTCAGGTTTTAGGTGAGGGCGCAGCTTCAAGGCACGGTCGAACCTGCGCTTGCCGACAAAGCACCAGGGACATACGGTATCGAAGACAATATCGATGCGCATGCCTCTATCATAAACCGCGCGTTCCAAATTCCCAGCTTTTCTCACCAGTCGCGCCCATGAACCCGCCCCCCTTTTCTGAAGCGCTGCGGTTCTGGCTGACCCTGGGGTTCATCAGTTTTGGCGGCCCCGCCGGGCAGATCGCCATCATGCAAACCGAGCTGGTCGATCGCCGGCGCTGGATCGAGCAGGATGCATTCCTGCGCGCCCTCAATTTCTGCATGCTTCTGCCGGGGCCCGAAGCGCAGCAGCTCGCCACCTATATCGGCTGGAAGCTGCACGGCCTGAAGGGGGCTTTGACCGCCGGACTCCTGTTTGTCCTGCCCGGGGCCTTGATCCTGTTCGCGCTCGCCTGGATCGCCGCGGTGCACGGCGATGCTACCATCGTCGCGGCGATTTTCACCGGGCTGAAGCCCGTGGTCGTGGCTCTGGTCGCCCACGCCGTGCTGCGCATCGGCAGCCGGACGCTCCACGACACCCAGGGTGTCCTGCTGGCCATTGGCGCGTTTGTCGCTTTGGAATTCACGCCCGTGCCGTTCCCGCTGGTGATCCTTGCCGCCGGCTTGGTGGGCTGGTGGCGCGCGCCGGCCGCCAAGGCCTTGCCTGAGACCGCACCTTCCACCGACCGCATCTGGCCGCGGCTTTTGCGCTTGGCGGGAGTCTACGTCGTTCTGCTGGCGGTTCCGGCGGTGTTGCTGATCACCTTCGCCGAAACGGATCCCTTCGTACGCTTGGGCGGATTCCTCACCCAGAACGCCTTCTTCACCTTCGGCGGCGCTTACGCCATCCTGCCCTACGTCGCCGACGCCGCCGTCAACCGTTTCGCCTGGATCAGTCCGGCTGAAATGATCAATGGCCTGGCCCTCGCCGAGACCACGCCCGGCCCCTTGATCTTGGTGCTGCAGTACGTCGGCTTCTTCGCCGGCTGGAACGTGCGCATGTCCTTAGCCGATGCGGCGCTGGGTGCCGCCGTCGCCACCTACGCCACCTTCCTGCCGTCGATCATGCTGATCCTTGCCGGCGCGCCCTACATCGACCGCATTGCTCGCATCCGCCGCGCCGCAGGGGCGCTCAAAGCGATTACCGCCGCCGTTGTCGGCGTGATCCTCACGCTCGCGGCGTTTCTCGGCCAGCAGGTGGTGTTTTTGGAGTCCGGAAAGATCGACCTTGTCGCAATCGCCGCTATCGTGGTGGCGTTCATCGCCCTCGCGCGGTTCAAAATCCCGTTGCACGCCGTTGTTCTGGCCGGGGCGGTCTTTGGCTTGGCGCGGGCGTATCTAGACTTCTGATGACTCGTCGCGTTCGCCGATCCACAGGTGATAGCTGTCGGCGTGCCCTTGGGCGACGTTCAGCAGCTTGTCGAGCAACACGGGCTTCAGCACCGCGCCGGCGCTGAGCAGCAAGTGGCCTTCCTTGTCGCGCAGATCCTTGGCCAGCACCTGGCCCGGCCGAATGTCCTTCAGTGTCGCCATGTGCACGTTCTTCAGGGGCAGGTCGGCGCGCCGCGGCATCGGTTTGGCTTCAGCCATGACCGGGCGAGGGGCGGCGGGTGCGGGGTGCGGCGCGTGTTCTTTCGGTGCGGCGGGTTTGGCTTCAGGCGATGCCAACCGCGAGACGTCAACCGCAGGCACCGCCGCGTATTGGCTCGCCTGATGCAGCATCCAGGTACGCGTGAGCGCATGCGCCACGGTCTTGACCAGCTTCTCGATGGACAGCGGCGCTACCGCGATGCCGTTGACGTCCATCGCCATGGCGGTTTTCACCACCTGGGTATCGGCGCGCGTGGTCAGCAGCACCACCGCCGTGCGCGGCGAGGTTTTGGGCAGGGTGCGGCAACGGATCATGCGCAGGAGTTCGAGCCCGCCAACGGGCGCCATCTCCCAGTCGCAGACCACGCAATTGATCTCCTGGCCGTAGCGGGTGAGGGACTCAATGGCTTTCTCGACGCTGGTCGCGTGTTTTGACCTGACCGGCTCTTTTTGTACCAAGCGATTTGATAGAAACTAGCT
>CANKHC010000149.1 GCA_947481595.1 Fidelibacterota bacterium | reverse complement strand
GGGACACGGTCCGCACGGTTCAGCTGTGGGGCAAGAAGCAACGCCGATGCAAACGCTGCTCGCCGAATATCTGCCGATTTTGATCTTCCTCGGCATCGCCTTTGGTCTGGCCCTGGTTTTCGTCCTGGCGTCCTTGGTCGCCGGACCGCACCGCCCCAATCCGGAAAAGAGCTCGGCCTACGAATGCGGCTTTGAAGCCTTTGACGATGCGCGCTCGAAGTTCGACGTGCGCTTTTACCTCGTCGCCATCCTTTTCATCATTTTCGACCTGGAAGTGGCCTTCCTGTTCCCCTGGGCGATCAGCCTCGGGAAGATCGGCCTGTTCGGCTTCTGGTCGATGATGGCCTTCCTCGGCGTGCTGACCATCGGCTTCATCTACGAATGGAAAAAAGGAGCACTGGAATGGGAGTAACCGTTCCGGCCCCTCTGCCTGCAATGGCTGCTACCGATCCGATCCGCGCCACCGCGCCGGAAGACGGTCAACTCATGGCGCGTGTCGCCGATGAGCTGCAGGACAAGGGCTTCCTCCTGACCTCGCTCGACGCGCTGACCAATTGGGGCCGATCCGGCTCCATGTGGCCGATGACGTTTGGTCTGGCCTGCTGCGCGGTCGAGATGATGCACGTCGCCATGGCGCGCTACGACTTCGACCGCTTCGGCATGGTGTTTCGCCCGAGCCCACGCCAGTCCGACCTGATGATCGTCGCGGGCACCTTGACCAATAAAATGGCCCCGGCGCTGCGCAAGGTTTACGACCAGATGCCTGAGCCACGTTACGTGATCTCGATGGGTTCATGCGCGAATGGCGGCGGCTACTACCATTATTCCTACTCGGTGGTGCGCGGCTGCGACCGCATCGTGCCGGTCGACATTTATGTGCCGGGATGTCCGCCGACGGCTGAGGCGCTGCTGTATGGCATTCTGCAGCTGCACAAAAAAGTCCGCCGCGTCGGCACCATTGACCGCTAAGCCGCTTTAACGATTAAGCCCCCTGCAACGTGTTTGTGACCTGATGACCCCGAGCGAAAGCCTCCGCGAAGCCTGCACGCAAGTCTCCCAGGCCCTTGCCGCCGACATCACGTCGGCGGACATCGTGCGTGGCGAGTTCGTCGTCACCGCCAAGCGCGAGTCCGTCATCCGCGTGCTGACCTATCTGCGCGATACGCCGGCGTGCCAGTTCACGCAGCTGATCGACATCTGCGGCGTCGATTATCCCGAGCGCGCCGAACGCTTCGATGTGGTTTATCACCTGCTCAGCATGAACAAGAACACGCGCGTGCGCGTGAAGATCGCCGCCAGCGACGAGACGCCGGTGGCCAGTGCTGTTCCCATTTTCCCCTGCGCCGACTGGCTCGAGCGCGAGGTCTGGGACATGTACGGCGTGTATTTCTCGGGCCATCCGGACCTGCGCCGCATCCTCACCGACTACGGCTTCGACGGCCATCCGCAGCGCAAGGACTTCCCGCTCACCGGCTATGTCGAGATGCGTTACGACGAAGATCAGAAGCGCGTGATCTATGAGCCGGTGAAGCTGGCCCAGGATTTCCGTACCTTCGATTTTCTCTCGCCCTGGGAAGGCATTCAGAAGCTGTTGCCCGGTGACGAGAAGGCTGCCGCTCCGCCCCCGCCGAAGCAGGGAGGCGCATGATGAACAATATGCCTCCGCAGGAACCGCTCGGCCAAGAAACCGAGATCGAGAACTACACCCTCAATTTCGGCCCGCAGCATCCGGCCGCGCATGGCGTGTTGCGCCTGGTGCTCGAGATGGACGGCGAAGTCATCGAGCGCGTTGATCCGCACATTGGTTTGCTCCATCGCGGCACCGAAAAGCTGATCGAATACAAAACCTATCTGCAGGCGATCCCTTACTTCGACCGCCTCGACTACGTCTCGCCGATGAATCAGGAGCAGGCGTTCGCTCTGGCCGTCGAGAAACTGCTGGGCATCACCCCGCCGCCGCGCGCGCAATACATCCGCATGCTGTTCGCGGAACTGACGCGCATCCTCAACCACATCATGAACATCGCGTCCTACGCCATGGACGTCGGCGCCATGACACCGTTCCTGTGGACCTTCGAGGAACGCGAGAAGCTGATGGGCTTCTACGACGACGTCTGCGGCGCGCGCATGCATGCCAACTACATCCGTCCGGGCGGCGTGTCGCAGGACATGCCGGCGGGCCTGAAGGAGCGCATCTTCGATTGGGCCGACAAGTACCCGAAGATGATCGACGACCTGGAAGGCCTGCTGACCGAGAACCGCATCTTCAAGCAGCGCACCGTCGATATCGGCATCGTCTCGAAGGAAGAGGCGATCGCTTGGGGCTTCACGGGTCCGAACCTGCGCGCCTCCGGCGTGCCGTGGGATCTGCGCAAGTCACAGCCCTACGACAGCTACGAGCAGATGGCTTTTGATGTCCCGATCGGCAAACACGGCGACTGCTACGACCGCTATCTCGTGCGCATTCTCGAAATGCGTGAGTCGGTCAAGATCATCAAGCAATGCCTGGAGAAGATGCCCTCGGGTCCCGTGCGCGTGAATGACCGCAAAGTCATGCCGCCGCCGCGCGCCGAGATGAAGACCTCGATGGAAGCGCTGATCCATCACTTCAAGCTCTACACCGAAGGCTTCAAGGTGCCGGCCGGCGAAACCTATGTCGCCACCGAAGCGCCCAAGGGCGAGTTCGCGGTGTATCTGGTGTCCGACGGCACCAACCGTCCCTACCGTTGCCGCATCAAGGCGCCGGGTTTCATTCATCTCGCCGGCATGGATGCCATGCTGCGCGGTCACATGCTCGCCGACGTTCCCGCCGTGCTGGGCTCGATCGATATCGTCTTCGGTGAGGTTGACCGATGAGCTCTCGCGCCCTCGCCAAAGACCAGCCGGCCAGCTTCGCCTTCGGGCAGGAAATGATGGACCGTGCCAAGAAGATTATCGCCAAGTATCCGGCCGGGCGTCAGGCCAGCGCGGTGATCCCGCTGCTCGATCTCGCGCAACGCCAGGAAGGCTGGGTGACCAAGCCAGCCATTGAAGAAATCGCCAAGATCCTCGACATGGCGCCGATCCGCGTGCTCGAGGTCGCGACCTTCTACACCATGTTCAACCTGTCGCCGGTGGGCAAAACCCACGTGCAGATCTGCACCAGCCTGTCGTGCTGGCTGCGCGGCTCGAACGACGTCGTGAAGGCGTGCAAGGAAAAGCTCGGCATCGGCATGGGCGCCATGACGCCGGACGGCAAATTCTCGCTCGCTGAACTGGAATGCTCAGGCGCTTGCGTCAATGCGCCGGTGGCGCAGATCGGCGACGACTATTACGAAGACCTCGACTACGCCAGCACCGGCAAGCTGCTCGACGCGTTCAAGCGCGGTGAAACGCCCAAGGCTGGTTCGGTCACCGGACGCGACGGCGCGGCACCTGCGGGTGAAGCGCTGACGTTGACGGAAAAGCCGACGCCGCCGGCCAAGCAAGACTTCGCCGCCGCCAAAGCCGCCTTCGAAAAAGCCAAAGCGGAGGCGGCTGCCAAAGCCGCCGCTCCGAAAGCCTAAGGGTTCAGGTACATGCTCGCCGACAAGGACCGCATCTTCACCAATCTCTACGGCCGCCACGACTGGCGCCTCGCCGGCGCGCGCGCGCGCGGCGACTGGGACGGCACCAAAGAGATCCTCGACATGGGCGCCGAGTGGATCATCGACGAGATGAAGCGCTCGGGCCTGCGTGGGCGCGGCGGGGCAGGGTTCCCGACGGGCCTCAAGTGGTCTTTCATGCCCAAGACCGAGAGTGATCGTCCGCACTACCTGGTCGTCAACGCCGACGAAGGCGAACCAGGCACCTGCAAAGACCGCGACATGATGCGCTTTGATCCGCACAAGCTGGTCGAAGGCTGCCTGATCGCGAGCTTCGCCATGAAGGCGCACGCTTGCTACATCTACATTCGCGGCGAGTTCTATAATGAAGCCTCGAACCTGCAGGTCGCCATCGACGAGGCCTATGCCGCCGGCCTGATCGGCGACAATGCTTGTGGTTCCGGCTGGAAGTTCGATCTCTATCTGCACCGCGGTGCGGGCGCCTACATCTGCGGCGAAGAGACTGCGCTGATCGAAAGCCTCGAAGGCAAAAAAGGCCAGCCGCGCCTGAAGCCGCCGTTCCCGGCCGGTGTTGGCCTGTATGGCTGCCCGACGACGGTCAACAACGTCGAGAGCATCGCCGTGGCGCCGACCATCCTGCGCCGTGGCGCATCGTGGTTCACGAGCTTCGGCCGTCCGAACAATTTCGGCACCAAGGTCTATTGCATTTCCGGCAACGTCAACAAACCCTGCAACGTCGAAGAGTCTATGAGCATTCCGCTCAAGGAACTCATCGAAAAACATTGCGGCGGTGTGCGCGGCGGCTGGGATAATCTGCAGGCCATCATCCCGGGCGGCGCGTCCGTGCCGGTGCTGCCCAAGTCGATCTGCGACACCGTGCTGATGGATTTCGACGCGCTGCGTGATGTGAAATCCGGTCTCGGCACCGCGGCTGTCATGGTCATGGACAAGTCGGTCGACGTGGTGGCGGCGATCTCGCGCCTGTCGTCGTTCTACAAACACGAAAGCTGCGGCCAGTGTACGCCGTGCCGCGAGGGCACCGGTTGGCTGGCGCGCGTCATGAAGCGCATGGTCAAAGGCGAGGCCACACTCGCCGAGATCGATACGCTGGAACAGGTCACGTACCAGATCGAAGGCCACACCATCTGCGCGCTCGGCGATGCTGCGGCGTGGCCGGTGCAGGGTCTGATCCGTCATTTCCGTCCGGAGCTGGAGCGGCGCATCCGCGATTATCGCGACGCCAAGGTCCGCGCCGGCGTGGCGGCATAGGGGAAGACGAATGCCTAAGCTCACGATCGACGGCATCCCGGTAGAAGTCCCGGCGAACACCACCATCCTCCAGGCGGCGGAGCTGGTGGGCGTCGAGATTCCGCGTTTCTGCTACCACGACCGCCTCTCCATCGCCGGCAACTGCCGCATGTGCCTGGTCGATGTCGAGAAGTCGCCGAAGCCCGTGGCCTCCTGCGCCATGCCGGTGGGCGAGGGCATGGTCGTGCACACCAAATCAGAGCGCGCCAACAAAGCGCGCGGCGGCGTGATGGAGTTCTTGCTGATCAATCATCCGCTCGACTGCCCGATCTGCGACCAGGGCGGTGAGTGCGACCTGCAGGACCAGGCGATGGCCTTCGGCGCCGACCGCGGGCGCTATCACGAGAACAAGCGCGCGGTGAAAGACAAGTACATGGGCCCGGTCGTCGAGACCGTGATGACCCGCTGCATCCACTGCACGCGCTGTGTGCGTTTCGCGACCGAAGTGGCCGGTGTGCCGCAGTTGGGCGCGACGGGCCGCGGCGAAGACATGGAGATCACCACTTATCTCGAAGGTGCGCTGTCGTCCGAACTGTCGGGTAACGTCGTCGACCTGTGCCCGGTCGGTGCACTCACCAGCAAACCTTACGCTTTCAACGCGCGCCCGTGGGAGCTGCGTAAGACCGAATCCATTGACGTGATGGACGCGGTGGGTACCAACGTGCGTCTCGATGCACGCGGCCGCGCGGTGCTGCGTGTTCTGCCGCGCGTCAACGAGGACGTGAACGAGGAGTGGCTGGCTGACAAGAGCCGCCATGCCATCGATGGCCTGTGTTACCAGCGCCTCGACCAACCCTATGTGCGCAAGAACGGTAAGCTGCAGCCCGCGACCTGGGACGAAGCCTTCACCGCCATTGCCGGCCACATCAAGATGCTGCCGGGTGCCAAGATCGCCGCCATCGCCGGTGACACGGTCGATGTCGAAGCCATGGCGGCCCTCAAGGACCTGATGACGGCCTTCGGTTCGCCGAACATGGACTGCCGCCAGGATGGCGCCGCGCTCGATCCGAAGGCGCGCGCGTCTTATCTCTTCAACTCGACCATCGCCGGCATCGAGCAGGCCGATGCGCTGCTGATCGTCGGCGCCAACCCGCGCAAGGAAGCGCCGGTGCTCAATGCCCGCATCCGCAAGCGCTACTTGAAGGGTAATTTCCAGATCTGCGTGATCGGTGCTGCGGGCGATCTGACCTACAAGTATCTCGACCTCGGCGCCAACGCCGATGTGCTGACTCAGATCGCGGCCGGCACGCATCCGGTGGCCGAAGCGCTGAAGAATGCCAAGAAGCCGATGATCATTGTCGGCCAAGCCGCGCTGAGCCGCGCTGACGGCGCGCAGATCCTAGCGGCGGCGAAAGCGGTCGCGGACAACTGCGGTATGATCAAGGACGGCTGGAACGGTTTCAACGTCCTGCACACCGCCGCCGCGCGTGTCGGCGGCCTCGATATCGGTTTTGTCCCGGGGCAGGGCGGCAAAGACACACGCGGCATTCTCGCCGGCACGTCGTCGGGCGATATCGAAGCGGTTTATCTGCTCGGCGCCGACGAGATCGACACCGCCAAGCTCGGCAAGGCCTTCGTGATCTATCAGGGCCATCACGGCGACCGGGGCGCGCACCGCGCCGACGTCATCTTGCCGGGGGCTGCTTACACCGAGAAAGACGGCACCTACGTCAATACCGAAGGCCGGGTGCAGCGCGCGCTGCGTTCCGTGTTCCCGCCGGGCGACGCGCGCGAGGATTGGACCATCATCCGCGCGCTGTCGGAGAAGCTCGGCAAGACCTTGCCTTACGACAATCTGGCGCAAGTGCGCGCGCGCATGGTGTTCATCAATCCGCTGTTCGCGGGCGTGGATAAAATTCAGCCCGCCGAATGGAAAGCGTTTGGCGCCGCTGGCGCCATTGCCGCGTCCGGTTTCGACTACCCGGTGAAGAACTACTACATGACCGATCCGATCAGCCGCGCCTCGCGCACCATGGCGCAGTGCACGGAGGAATTCGTCCTCGGCACCAAGC
>CANKHC010000148.1 GCA_947481595.1 Fidelibacterota bacterium | reverse complement strand
GACTCGGGATCTGGACAACGTCCACATCCCTGAAGCGCCGCTGGATCACAGCGCCGTCAGTGTCGTCATAGGAAGCTTCGTGATATGGCGTTCCCTGCGCGAGGCAGATATTTTTCAGCGATGTGAGGCGCAGAACCGCAGGTGGCACGTGCTTATCTGTCTGTGCAGAAGGTTGATGGTACAAGTATATCTGCCCGTCCCACGGATCTGCTAAGGAAATCTGATCACCTTGAGACTCGCATCGCTATTGCGGTCCAGGAACTAATGGTAAAAAGCTCCGCCGCTTGAGCATGCTCATGGTCGGGAGATGAAACGAGGAATGAGATGGCGAACGCCATAGAGACAACGTCACCGGCCGAGGTCGTAAGGCTCGTCAAAAAGTTCGGCGTCGCGATTTGGCGGCGATTGGTTCCACCGGAAATTACAAGCGCGATACTCGCGCCCGCGGAGGAGCATCTTCAACGCCCGGAATCCTACGCCAGTTTGAGATATGGCGTTCTGAATCTCAATATTCTGCCTGCTGATTTACAGGCGGCGTGCGTTGTGCCGGAGATCTCTGAAGTGTATTCAGCCGCCTTAGGGCCGCATGAAGTGAGCATCCGAGAGATATACCTCACCCGACCCGGGTTTTTTCATCCGCACGAGTGGCACCAGGATGCCAACGCCAAAAACAGGCGGTACCATTTTATGACCTGGATCGCCGCCACGCCCTGTGGGCTTTACGCACCAGGGCTTTCGTTTGCTCTGGGCAACCCTGGCGAATACCTTCCAGGGGGACCGGCGGACGTCGTTGAAAAATCCGCCGTCATCAGCCCGATCTTCGAGCCGGGAGACGCGTTTTTCTTCGATGTGTTCTCGATTCACAAAACAAATCAGACGGAGGAGATGCCCCTCAGTCGCGTTGCGTACAAGCTCGGGGCGCAAAAAATATAGCGGGACGTTAGGGGAATTTAATCACGACGAGCGTGACGTCGTCGCGCTGCGGCTCGCCATCGGCGAATACCTTCAGCCGGTCGATGATCTCGGCGCAGATGTCGTCGGCGGGGATGTGAGCGTGCCTGCGCACGACATCCCTCAGGCCATCGCGTCCGAAGACGCGGCCCTCGGGGTTCTGCATTTCCCAGATGCCGTCGGTGCCGATGACCAGCACGCCGCCGGTGGGCCATTCATCGCGCATGTGTTCGTGGAAATTCCATTCGTCATCGACGCCCAGGGGAATATCGACGGCGGGGAATTCGAGGAAATCGTCGCGCGCGGGATCGTAAAGCATCATGGGTCCGTGCCCGGCATTGATCCAGCGCACCTCGCGGGTGCCCGGCTCGATGACGAGGTAAACCAGCGTGACAAAGCGCCCGGCCGCCGCGTCATCGGCCAAGTGCCGATTGACCGCGCGGATCACGGGCTTGAGCATCGTGCCGTCACCGGCGTAGCTGCGCAAAAGCACGCGCACGGAGGTCATAGTCAGGGCCGCGACAATGCCGTGACCCGCGACGTCGCCGACGACGATACCGACGTGGCGCTCACCCGCTTCATCGGTCAGCTCCAAGAAGTCGTAGTAGTCGCCGCCGACGTCCTCGCTGTAGACGCTGCGCGCGGCGATATCGAAGCCGGGCACCTGCGGCGGGAACTCTGGAAGCAGTTTCTGCTGCACTTCACGCGCCAGGGTGAGCGAGTCCTTGGTCTGCAAATGCTCGCGCAGTTCCGGAACCATGGCGTTGAAGGCAGCCCCCAGGGCGGCGACTTCGTCGCCTCCTTCCACGTCCACGCGGGTATTGAAGTTACCCTTGGCCAGCGACTGCGCAGCGGCGGCCAAATCGCGCAGCGGTTCGGTGACGGAGCGCGCCGCGACCATCGACAGCACCGCGACCAGTACGGTGAGCGCCACCGAGGCGATCCCGGCAAGACGGACCTGCTCGGCGATGGCATCACGCACGGTGGTTTGCGCCTGGTCGGCGGTGGATTCGATGTCGCCCACCGGCACGATGAACAACAACGCCGAATTTAAGCCCTCGACGCGGCCATAGACCCACAGTGCCTCACGCCCCTTATGGACCATTTGCCGGATCCCGTCGCGCCCCGCGGCCAGGTCGTCGATCAGCGCGCGCAGGCCCGCCGGCGTTCCTGATTGGAGCACGGGCGTTTCCGGAACCGAATCCCAGGAGGTTTCCGCGCCGTTGCCGCGCGCGGTGTTCGAGGCGAGAACCCGCAGCATCGGCACGGCAGGAGCCGCAACCGCGCCGGGTTCTTGCACCTGGCCCTGGGCATCGGTGAGTTGGACGACGTAACTCTCCGCAGCGGCGCCCAGGCGGAGGCGGCTTTGTACATTGTCCAGCAACCCGAGAATGTCGATGTCGATCCCGGTCACACCCGCCGGCATCTGATCCGGTCCCGAAACGCGCAGGGCGGCGGTGAGCAGGAGCCGGCGCGTTGAGGCGTCGAACAACGGCTGCGTCCAGATGATGTCGGGTGCAGTAGTCGCCTCCGTGTACCAAGCGCGCGTGCGCGGCTCATAACCGGCGGGATATCCGCCGTGGCCGGGGAACACCGAATGCACGCCGTCCTTCAACGTGACGTACTGCCAGTAAAAAAGAGCCGGATTGGTGCTGTTGAGCTGGCGGTAGACGCCGTCGAGGGCCGCCAGCCTGCGCATGGTCTCCTGAACGCGCGCCTCATTGGCGCCGGGCAGCACCATGAAGGCTTGATTCATGCGTGAAATCGGCACGGCTTGCTCGCGCCCGGGGGTGAGAATGGCGTGGTCGAGCGCCAGTTCCGTGCCAGGCGGCCAGGATTTGGGATCGTCGAAGGCGTTGTGAAGATAAAGTGCCCCGCTGCTGCCGGCGTCCGGTAGCGGGCCGGCGAGGATGCGCTCGGCCGCGGCGGCTTGCAGACGCAGCGCCAGTTCGACTTGGCGCTGCTGGGCGGCCATCAGGTCGGAAGAGTAGCCCACGGCCTGGCGCAGCTGGCTTTCGATCTCCTCGATCATCGCCCCCTTGCCGTGTTCGGCGATGGCGAGGCCCAGGTTGGTGGTCGCACGTTCGCTGCGCCAGCTCAGTGCCGCAAGCGGCAGGATGGCAATCACCAGAAGAAGGAGGAAAAGCTTGGTTTGAATGCGCATGGGTTATGGGCTGGACCTGTCCGTCCAGATTAACGCAGGAGTATCACGGTGAGTCGCGCGCGGGGATAGAAAGAATGCGGATTCCGCCCTGTTAGGCGTCCGAATGGCTACTCAGGCTTCTTTTCCAGCAATTTATCGATGTAGAAGCCCTGGAACATGTTGATGCCCATCGACGCCCCGATCTCCAGCGCACGCTCGTTGTCGACGCGGATCAAGACCGGCAGCACGTTACAGTCGATCAGGTATTTGATGGCGCGTTCGCGTTCCTTGAGGATTTCCTCGGCGCCGTTGCGCCAGTGAATTTTCGCGATACTGGCGCCGATGTAGTCGAGATCGACCAGGCCCACGGTCTGCGGGAAAATCTGGTCGACGGCGATGTGGGCGCCTTTGGACTTGATGAGGCCGCGGGCAACCTGAAACTCGTCGAAGTTCTCGACGATGTTAGACTGGCGGAATTCGAAGACCACCTGGGCCAGTTTCGATGCCGGGGTCGCTTCAACGAAACCTTCGAAGGCTTCGGTGAAGACGCTCTCGACATTGAGGTTGATCGAGCAGCGCGCCTCGGTGGTGTGCATTTCGTTGAAGGCCTGGAGCAGGATCTGGTCGAGCACCAGGGTGAATTCGTTGAACAGGCGCCCGGAGCCGCGCATTTCCACGTCGACAAACAAGGGTTTGCGCAAGAGATCCATGCTGATGAAGTACTCGGTCATCACGCCTTCGGGCGGCTTGCCGGCGATATTGAGCATCACATCCTGGCTGCGCACGAAGGCCTTGATGAACTTCTCGTTGCCGAATTTCTCATAGGCGCGCATGACGTTTTTGATGTCGGCGGTCGTCAGCGGGCGCAGCTGTTTGTCGCCCTCGGGCTCGGCCACCGCGCGCTGTGCGATCTCGGCGTACTTGGCGACACGGTCGGCCGCGGAGCGGTAGTTGTTGACGAGATCGTAAGAGAGCACGAGCCGGCTTTGATCGATGGAGCCGAACGAGCCGGGGAAGTTGCGCTCTATCGTGCGCAACATATCGACCTTGAGGTCGCGCACCAGGCCGACCAGCAGCGCTTCGGTCAGCTTCACCATAATGGCGAAATCGCAGGTCGAAACCGCGTAGACGGTGCCGTGGCGCTTGGCGGCGATGTTGGCGACGCCTTCACCGATCTGGACGACCAATTCAGGCGTGCGTTTGGTCTCGGGCAATGCAGCCGTCACGCTGACGATGATCAGGTTGACGCCGCTTTCCGGCGCATGGCGCCAATGGCCCATATCCTGGACGAGGGCGCGCAGGTCCTTCGCCTTGCCTTGCACAGCAGGGGCAGGTTGGCCCAGGCTCGCGTGCGTATCCGACATCCCCGCTGTCCCTAAACAAAAGCCCTTAAACACATCGGCGGGTTCACTCCCCGCGAAACACGGCTTGCCGCTTCATCGGAAACGGGTGCCGGGGCCCTGTTGTAATTCAACCAAAACTAGCCGGTCGGGACCGCTTGGTCAATTCAGGGTACCCAATTAACGCCATGAATTCCTTAGACTTCTGTGGCAGAATGGAACGTGTTCGACGCTTGCGACACGCTACGGGCGAGCCGGCAGCGGCCACCTTGGGGGAGAACAGCATGGCCTTGGAAGATTTGATCGGCGAAATGCAGAGCAAAGCCGAGCAGCTCAAGGAGCTCCATCACACCGTGCTGTTCGACTTGGGAGACGACGGGCGCATCCTGCTCGACGCCACCGGCGACGAAGTGAAGATCGTGCCGAACCCGGACTCCGATGAGGCCGAAACGACTTTGACGCTCTCGGCCGACAACATGGTGAAATTGATCAACGGCGATCTCAACCCCATGGTGGCTTTCACCCTGGGCAAGCTCAAGGTCGCAGGTTCACGCGGGATCGCACTGAAGCTCTCTAGCCTATTGGATAAATAGGCGAATCTGGCCCCGGAGTCGCGCCGCCGCGCGGGTCCCAGGCCGTCGTTACCTGGCCTCGACCCCTCGCCGACCCCCATTCCAGGCCGATTTTTGCGGGGTACTGCAGCGAAGCGTTTGATTCGCTAGGATTTTTCCCAAAGCTCGGCTGAAAGCCGAGCTCAAACCGCCGCGGGGGACACCCCAGGGAGAACGGGAGACGATGGCGGCTCACGACACATCACGCCGGGACTATCCCTGGCTGAAGAACTATCCGCCGTTCGCGGCGTGGGACATGCCGATTCCGCAGGTCCCCGCTTTCAAGCTATTGCACGATGCCGTCGCGCGTTTCCCGGAACATCCCTGCATGGAATTCCTGGGCAAAAACTGGACTTACGCCGAGACCGGCGAGCTCGCCGCCAAAGCCGCCGTCGGCTTCCAGAAGCTGGGGGTGACCAAAGGCACGCGCGTCGCCCTGCTCCTGCCTAACACGCCTTATTACGTCGCTGCGTTCTTCGGCGTGCTGATGGCCGGGGGCACCGTCGTCAACATGAACCCGCTGTACGCCGCGCGCGAACTCGAGAACATGGTCAAGGATTCCGGCGCCCAGTTCCTGGTGACCATGGACCTGACCGCCATGTATCCCAAGGCGCGCACGCTCCTCAACAACACGCCGCTGAAGAAACTTATCGTCTGCTCGATGGCGGAAGCGCTGCCTTTTGGCACAGCGGTGATGTTCAATCTCTTCAAGCGCAAGACCGTCGCCGACGTCGAGGAAGACGACCGCCAAGTGTGGTGGGATACGCTGATCGACAACGACGGCGAACCCGCGCCTGTGTCCATTGATCCCTTGGAAGACGTCGCCGTGCTGCAATACACCGGCGGCACGACCGGCGTACCCAAGGCCGCCATGCTGACCCACGGCAACATCACGGCGAACGCACGCCAAGTGGCGGTGTGGTTCAATGGCGCCGTACCCGGCGACGAGCGCTTCCTCGCCGCCCTGCCCTTCTTCCACGTCTTTGCCATGACCGTAATTCTGCTGGTCGGCTTGGAATACGGCGCGCAGATCATCATGATGCCGCGCTTCGACCTGCAGGATTGTCTCAAGAACATCGACAAAAAGAAGCCGACGCTGTTTCCGGCGGTGCCCACGATCTACACCGCCATCAACAACGCGCCAAACGTGAAAGACTTCGACCTGACGTCGATCAAGCTTTGCATCTCGGGGGGCGCGCCGCTGCCGGTCGAAGTGAAGAAGAATTTCGAGGATATGACCAAGTGCGTGGTGGTCGAGGGTTACGGGCTTTCGGAAACGTCGCCTGTCGCCTGCACCAATCCCACGGAAGGCGTGAACAAGCCAGGGTCGGTGGGACTGCCGATGCCGGGGACGATCATTGAAATCCGTGCGCTTGATGACGACCGCGTGCTGGGCATCGGCGAGAAAGGCGAGATCTGCGTGCGCGGCCCGCAGGTGATGAAGGGCTACTGGAATCGCCCCAAGGATACCGCCGACGTGATGAAGAACGGCGCCCTGCACACCGGAGATGTCGGCTACATGGACGACGAGGGCTATGTCTTCATCGTCGACCGCATCAAGGACATGATCAACGCCTCGGGCTATAAGATCTATCCGCGTGTGCTGGAAGAAGCGCTCTACCAGCACCCCGCCGTGGAGGAGACCTCGGTCATCGGGATTCCCGATGCTTACCGCGGCGAGGCGCCCAAGGCCTTTATCAAAGTGCGCGCCGGCATGACGCTGACGGAGCCCGAGATTCGCGCCTTCATGAAGGACAAGGTTTCAAAAATCGAACAGCCGGCGGAATACGAGTTCCGCGATACCTTGCCGAAATCGCTGATCGGTAAGCTCTCGAAGAAAGAATTGAAGCAGGAAGAAGCCGAAGCCGCCCAGGAGCAAAAGGGCAGCAACAGCTAGTCCGTATACAGGTTCGTCATAAGGGGACACACCATGAGCAATATCGTCAT
>CANKHC010000147.1 GCA_947481595.1 Fidelibacterota bacterium | reverse complement strand
GTTTGGGGCCCTGCGCCTCAGGATCGGTGGTCTCGTCGTTCATGCCTAAAGTTTGGGTCGGCGTCGGGAATTTTTCAAGCCGGATGGAATTCGAAACGTGATCGCGCAAAATCCGCGCGGACTTTCAAGACGATCTCGCCTTTAAGGATGTCGCGGGCTTCGGTCAGGGCTTCGCGCAGCGGGCCCTGTAACGCGGCTGCGACCTCGGGGGCGGCCGATACCACGACCCCTGCGGTCTTGGCCTGCAGCGCGAAGGCCACCGCAGCGCGCAGCAGCTTGTAACCGACGGAGGCCGCACCCAGCTCCGCGCCGTCACAGAGGACTTCCGCCAGCGACAAACCGAGACGGCGCCGCGTGATCTCGACCATGCCGAGCGGCGTCACGCCCGCCACGTTGGTGGCGACCGGATCGGGACTCACCGCATCGGCCATCTGGCGCGCAAGGGGCACGCGTCTGCGCGAGGGGATCAGGTCAACGACGATGTGGCCGGCGATGTTGCGCCGGCGCAGTTCCAACGCCACCGCCGCGATGGCTTCGGTGTTGGCCGTGCCGGGATCGGCACTTCCCGAATTCACATCGATCGCGGTCACGGCCGCTGTGTGTTCGATAATCACACTACCGCCGCTGGGCAGTGCGACCAACGGACTTAAGGCCGCTTCGATGGTCTCGTCCACGCCCGCGAAAAAATCTCCCCCGCCCTCCTCCACCGGCGCATCGGCGCCCAAGGCCGCTTTCAGCCGCGCGGCCTCACGTGCGGGGGACGCGGCGATGCGCGTGATACCGTCCTTGTAGCAGTCCCACCACACCGCCGCCGGATCGGGGGCGGCTTTGAGCAGCGCGGGCGCTTTCACACCTTCGGGAAGTTTCGTCTCAGAGGCTTTCAGTTCAGCACCTTTGTCGGCGCGCGCTGGCACCGTCACGCTCACGGCAACCGCGCTGCCTTGCGGCGGCGGACGGCCTTTAAGCGCCAGCACACCGGGCAGCGAGTCACCGAACTCCACGAAGACCGCAGACACACCGGGCACGCCCGCGCCCACGCGCCCTACATAGACCGCGCCCGGCTGCACATCGGCATCGCGGCGGTGCGCGATCTCGATGACCTCTTCACCGGCCAAGAGCGCGTAACGCGTCTCGCCGGGCCCGCGCATGACAAGGATGGCGTCGGGCAGCGTGCCGCCGCTTCTACTCCTGCTCATGCACGAAGTACCGCTGGTCGGCGTGATTGTAGAGGATGGTCTTGAGCGGCGGACCCATGTTCTTGTCGACCAGGTGACCGAAGCCGATGGCCTTCAGGTGTTTGGCGACGACGCGCTCGCCAAGACGCTGTAAGTCCTCAGGGATGATCGGTGTGTAGCGCTTGAGCACCTTGACGCACTCGTCGCGGTAGACGTCGCGCTGGGCAATGGCGGCGTTGGCGCCGTGGAAGCGGTAGATCCCGAACGGCACCGGCACGACATAGAGGTCGGTCTTCTGGATGAAGCGCGCCCACAGCTCGAAGTCGGCGGCGAGCTTGAGCGACAGATCGAATTCCCCGCCCACTTCTTCCCACAGGTCGCGCCGCCAGAAGGTGCAGTCCTGCACGATCCAGCCCGACGACGGCAGCCCCAATGAGCGCACGTATTCGCCGTTGAAGAAGCCCCAGTTGTCCACACCCGGCAGGAAGTCGGCCTTGATCACAACACCATCCGCACGCGCCTGCATGGGATGGCGCGAGGTGATCCAGCGCACTTCGGGCAACTGGTCGAAGATGTCGAGCACACTTTGGATCGTCCAGGGCGCCAATTGGTCGTCGGAATTGAGCCAACCCATGTACGGCGCATCTGATTTGGCGAAGCCCGCCTGGATGGCGTGGTACATGCCCGCATCCTTCTCGCTCTGCCAGTGAGCAAGCTTAGGCGCGTGGCTTTTGATGACGTCGAGCGAGTTGTCGGTCGAGCCTGCGTCCATGACGATGTAGTCGACGCGCTCGGCTCCTTTGCTCGAAATGATCGAGCGCATGCAGTCGTCGAGATAGGCGCCGTAGTTGAAGTTGGTCGTGACCATGCAGAGGCGCGATTTAGCCATGCCGCTCTCCGCCCATGATGTTGTCCCCGCCCGGTCCCATTGCTAAGGATTGAGTCTGGATTTGCCCCGCGAATCAAGGAATAAATCGATGCTTCGACCACCACTAAAGAAGGGGATATTCAGCATGTCGCAGACACCGCCCGACTACGGCGCGCCCATTCGCCTCGACGCCGCCAAGAAGGTCCTCGCCGCCGCCGAGGTGGAAGCCCGCAAGATCGGCGTCAACGTGACCATCACCATCGTCGACAGCGGCGGACACATGGTCCACATGCAGCGCATGGACGGCTCGCCCCTGGCCTCCATCGCCATCGCCGAAGGCAAGGCCACCACGTCGCTCCGGCTCAAGCGCCCCACCAAAATGCTCCAGGACATGATCGCCGCCGGCGGCGAGCATTTGCGCCTGCTCAGCGCACCGGGCGTCGTCGTCATGGAAGGCGGCGAGTTGCTGGTGGTCGGCGGCGCTATCGTCGGCGCCATTGGCGTTTCCGGCGCCACCTCGCCTCAGGATGCCCAGATCGGCCGGGCCGGCGGGGCTGTGCTCGGTTAACCATCCTAGGGGGCTGGCGCCAGCCCTCGAATCGCGGAATAAATTGTCCCAACGCGCCGCACCCGCGCGCGCGGTTCCATTTCGTGGGGAGTACCAACATGACACTCAAGAAGTCCGCGCTCGTTGCCTTGGCCCTGATGCTGCCGCTGGCCACCGCCAGCGCCCAGCAGGCCGCTGCCCCGGCGCCGGCGCCGGGCTATGGCGCGCCGATCAGCCTCGATGCTGCCAAGAAGGTCATCGCTGCGGGCCAGGCCGAAGCCAAGAAGAACGGCTGGACCATGGTGATCTCGGTCATCGACACCGGCGGCAACCTCGTCGCCCTGGAGCGCATGGACGGCACGCAGCTGGGTTCGATCCAGGTCGCCCAGGACAAGGCCCACACCGCCCTGTTCTTCAAGCGCCCGAGCAAGTCCTTCCAGGACGGCCTCGCCCAAGGCGGCGAGAACAACCGCTATCTCGCCATGGCCGGCGTGCTGCCGGTCGACGGCGGTGACCTGATCATCAGCGGTGGCGCCATCATCGGCGCCATCGGCGTCTCGGGTGCGGCTTCCGCCCAGGACGGCCAGGTGGCGAAAGCCGGCGCCGCGGCGTCGAAGTAATTCCGAACCAGATCCCGCGCCGGACACTCACCGGCGCGGGAACATGGCACACGCACCGGTCGTTTCTTACCTGGGAGGTAGGTCAGGAGCGGTTCGCGTTGCACCCTTTTGCTGCTGAGTGGTTCGCCGATGCCGTGGTTCACACCACCGGATTGTTCACGGGTCTGATCGCCTGCCTCGTCCTTGTCTTCCTCGCCGTGCGCCGTGCCCGCGCGACACCTGTGCCCAGCGTCAAATCAGCTTTATTGCTCGCCCTCGGTCTTTATGGCTTAGGGCTGGCCGCGATGTTGATCTGCTCGGCCCTCTATAATCTCTACGTCGATCACCCGCTGCACGGGCTTTTACGGCGCATCGACCACGCCGCGATTTTCCTGATGATCGCCGGCACCGTTACTCCTTTCGCGCTGCTCTGCGTGCGCGGTCGCCGCGGCTTGAAGATGTTCGCGGCCATTTGGGTACTGGCCGGCGCCGGCATCGTTCTCAAGTTCATCGTGCCGGCGGAATTCGAGTACCTCTCGATCCCGGCCTACCTGCTGCTCGGCTGGGCCGTTGCCCTGGCTTACCGCCCCTTGCGCGAGACCATGCCTGGCGCTGGTCTCGCCCTGCTCGCCGCCGGCTGCATGATCTACACCTTGGGCGTCGCTGCCTACCTCTGGACCGACCTCTCCTACCAGCTGGCGATCTGGCACAGTTTTGTGCTCGTCGGCGCGGCCTGCCACTTCACCTGTATCGTCGGCTACGCTACCGGCCCCACGGTGCTTGGGCGCTGCTGTAACACCGGAGCCCGCTGACACGGCCCATCCAGCGGCCTATGATGGCCGCATGTTGCAGCGCGCGATCCCCTCAACCGGCGAGATGCTGCCCGTCATCGGCCTCGGCACCTACCGCGGCTTCGATGTCGGCTCCGACGCCGCGACGCGTGGACGTCTCGCCGATGTGCTGAAGCTCGTCGTCGCCAACAAAAACGGCATGGTCGATAGCTCGCCCATGTATGGCCGCGCCGAGGACGTTTCGGGTGCGCTGCTCCAGCAACACAGCTTGCGTGACCGCACGTTCATCGCCACCAAGGTCTGGACCTCCGGCAAGGACCGCGGCATCTCCCAGATGGAGAAGTCCTTCAAGTTCTTTCGCACCGACCGCATTGATCTCATGCAGGTCCATAATCTGGTCGACACCCGTGCCCACCTCGACACCCTCGCCGGCTGGAAGAAGGAAGGCCGCGTGCGTTATGTCGGTGTGACGCACTATCACAGCGGCGCCTATGATGAGTTGGAAACCACGCTGAACCGCGAGAAACTCGATTTCGTCCAGCTCAACTATTCCCTCGACGACCGCACCGCCGAGCAGCGCCTGCTGCCCCTGGCCTTACACAAGGGCATCGCCGTCATCGTCAACGTGCCTTTTGGCGGGGGCGGCCTCTTGTCACAGATGTCCAAGGAGCCGCTGCCGGCCTTCGCCAGGGACATCGGCGCGGAAAGCTGGGCCCAGCTTCTGCTGAAATTCGTCATCGGCCACCCGGCGGTCACCGTCACCATCCCCGGCACCGGCAACCCCATGCATATGGCCGATAACCTTGCGGCCGCCGACGGAGATATCGCCAGCGGCCGCGAAGCTATTCTCAAGTGGGCTAAAAGCCGGTTTTAGTCAAAAAGCTTGGCGAACTTGCGCGCTTTGCGCTTCTTCCAGAGACCTCTGTGATAAGCGTCCGAGCCGATCAGCGGGATCACGCTCCCCGCTTCCGCGAACACCATCTGCTCATAAGTCGTGTCCACCTTGCCCCAGGAATTGGCTTCCTTGAGGGTGGAGGACGAACAGGCCCCGTCACGCACGTCGGCGACGGTGATCTGGATCGCGTACTTGTGCATCTCGGCCTCGACGCCCAGGATTTCGGCGCAAACCACCGTGTCCTGCACGAAGTTCTTCGGCACGCCGCCGCCGATCATCAGAAGGCCCGTGGAGCCGGCTTTGATCTTGATGTCGGTCAGCTCGCGGAAGTCGGCGATCGAATCGATGGTCATGTGCGATTTCGGATGGCGCTTCTGGTGCAGCACCAGGCCGAAGCCCGCCGATGAATCGGTGAACGCCGGGCAGAAGATCGGCACGTCCATGTCGAAGCAGGTCTCGACCAGGGATTCCTTCTTGCGGTTCTTACGGCCTTTCAGCCAGCGGCCCATTTCCTTGATGAAGGCGCGGCTTGAGTACGCACGCGGCTCCAGGCTGTCGGCGATTTCGCCGATGACCTTGTCGCAGTGCTGCAATTCTTCTTCATCGATGTAGGTGTCGTAGATGCGGTCGATGTAGTTGGCGCGCAGGTCGCGGTCGTCGATGAACTGCGAGCCCTGATAGTGCTTGAAGCCCAGGGCCTCAAAGAAGTCCATGTCGACGATGGACGCACCCGTCGAAACGATGGCGTCGATCATGCCGCATCTGACCATCTCGACGTAAACCTGCATGCAGCCGCCGGCCGAAGTCGAACCGGCCAGCGTTAGGATGTTCGAACACTTCGAATCACCCAGCATCATATTGAAGATCTGCGCCGCGCGCGCGGTGTCGCGCGAGGTGAACGACATCTTGCCCATGGCGTCGATGATCGGGCGGGCGTCGAAGGAGGTGATGTCGATGTGCTCGACCGGCGTCGACAGAAGCTGCGCTTTGGTGTTCTTGCGCGGGTTCTTGGAGGCGGTCTTGGTCTTGGTTTTGGGCGCGGCCATGGGTCGTGCGTCCGTCCTTGTGTTGCGAAGGGAAGAGAAAAGGCAGAGGAAACCTTCCCGGTCAAGGCCGGGATGGCCGCGAAAGGCGCGAGGCTTACTTTAGGTCGAGGCCCGGGCTGGCGGTGTTACCGTCCGCGGACAATTCAGTCTCGGAGTCAACCGACTCGCGGGCTGGTTCCCGGGTCGGTTCAGGCGCCATCAGGCTCAGCGACGTCTGCATCGGCCGGGCATGCTCCTGGGCCACGTCGCGCAGGACGGTGCGGCGCTTCGGCACGGCAAAGGCCGGCATGGCCTCGGGCCAGACGGTCGCTGCCGCCGACGAGTGGAAGCCGTTGAAACGGGTCGCCATGGTCGAGCCGTAGGCGCCGAGCATGCCGATCTCGATCCAATCGCCTTCCTGGGTGTCCTCGGGCAGCATGAAGGGGCCCTTCATCTTGTCCAGGTTGTCGCAGGTCGGGCCGTAGAACACGTAGGACACCAGCTTCTCGGACGGCAGGCGCGTGTTGGGCGTGCTCGAGTTCTTGCCCGAACGGCCCAAGGGGCGCACCAGACGCACCGGGAAACGCCAGTTCAGGGCGCCGGCATCGAACAGGCTGCCGTAGGTGCCGTCGTTGATGAACAGGCGGCGGCCCTTGCGCAGGGTCACACGCACCAGCATCGAGGCGCCGGCGGCCACCATCGCGCGGCCAGGCTCGCACCACAGCTCCGCACCAGCCGCGATGCCGCCTTCGGCAACCAGCGGAGCAGCGGTCTCGATGATGGCGGCCATGAAGGCCTCCAGCGGCGGCGGGGTCATGTTCGGGTAGGTCGCCGGGAAGCCGCCGCCCACGTCGAGGACGTCCAGCTTCACCTTGGCTTTGCCGATGACATCAGCCGCGCGCTCGATCGCGGCCTTGTAAGCGACCGGATCCATGCACTGGGAGCCGACGTGGAAGCAGATGCCGATCTTGTGGGCGACTTTGCGCGCATGGCGCAGCAGGTCCGCCGCCACGGAGGGGGCTGCGCCGAATTTGCCGGACAGGTCGTAAGCGGCCGCGTTGCCCGAAACGGCCAGGCGCACGAACAGGTTCAGG
>CANKHC010000146.1 GCA_947481595.1 Fidelibacterota bacterium | reverse complement strand
TGATCTTCATCGAGCAGAACTTCGGCCCGCACATCGAGCAGAAATGCGCGATCTTGGCGCCCTCCGCCGGCAGGGTCTGGTCGTGATAGTCCTCGGCGGTTTCGGGATCGAGGCCAAGGTTGAACTGGTCGCGCCAGCGGAACTCGAACCTTGCCCGCGAAAGCGCGTTGTCGCGCAGTTGCGCGCCTGGATGTCCCTTGGCCAGATCGGCGGCGTGGGCGGCGATTTTATAAGTCACCACGCCGACCTTGACGTCGTTGCGGTCAGGCAGGCCCAAGTGCTCCTTGGGCGTGACGTAACACAGCATCGCCGTGCCGAACCAGCCGATCATGGCGGCACCGATGCCGCTGGTGATGTGGTCATAGCCCGGCGCGATGTCGGTGGTCAGCGGCCCCAGCGTATAGAACGGCGCCTCGCCGCAGACGGCCAGCTGCTTGTCCATGTTCTCCTTGATCTTGTGCATGGGTACATGGCCCGGGCCTTCGATCATCACCTGCACATCGTGCTTCCAGGCGATCTTGGTGAGTTCACCGAGCGTTTCCAACTCGCCAAACTGGGCGGCGTCGTTCGCGTCGGCGATGGACCCGGGGCGCAAACCGTCACCCAGAGAGAAGGCGACGTCATAGGCCTTCATGATCTCGCAGATCTCTTCGAAGTGCGTATAGAGGAAATTTTCCTTGTGATGCGACAGGCACCACTTGGCCATGATCGAGCCGCCGCGCGACACGATGCCGGTGACACGCTTGGCGGTCAGTGGGACATAGCGCAGCAGCACGCCCGCATGAATGGTGAAATAATCCACGCCCTGTTCGGCCTGTTCGATCAGCGTGTCGCGGAAGATCTCCCAGGTCAGGTCTTCGGCCTTGCCGTTGACCTTCTCCAGCGCCTGGTAGATCGGCACGGTGCCAATCGGCACCGGCGCATTGCGCATGATCCATTCGCGGATGGTGTGGATGTTGCGCCCGGTCGACAGATCCATGACCGTGTCGCTGCCCCAACGGATCGCCCAAACCAGCTTGTCGACTTCTTCGGCCACGGATGACGTCACGGCCGAGTTGCCGATGTTGGCATTAATCTTCACCAGGAAATTCCGCCCGATGATCATCGGCTCGGTTTCCGGATGGTTGATGTTGTTGGGGATGATGGCCCGGCCGCGCGCGATCTCGTCGCGCACGAATTCCGGTGTGACGAAGTCGGGGATCGCCGCGCCGAAATCCTCGCCGTCGCGCTTTTCCTTGAGCGCCTGCAGGCGGCCGATGTTCTCGCGGATGGCGACGTATTCCATCTCCTGCGTGATGATGCCCTTTTTGGCGTAATACATCTGGCTGACATTGGCGCCCTTCTTGGCGCGCAGTGGCTTGCGGGCGGCGCGGTCGAAGACCGGCACTTTAATCTCTTCGCCCGGTTCCAAGCCGTTGTCCTCGGGACGCACTGGACGTCCTTCAATTTCCTCGACGTCGCCGCGCGCCATGATCCAGTCGCGGCGCAGCTCTTTGAGTCCCTTGGTGATGTCGATGGCGACCTTTGGATCGGTATAGGGACCGGAGGGATCGTAAACCCTCAGCGGCGGTTCCTTGGCGCTGGCTTCCAAGGCGATCTCGCGCATGGCGACGCGCAGGTCCTTGTGCACCTGACCCGGCACATAAATCTTGGTCGAAGCCGGCAGAGGACCCGTCGTCACCGCCAGGTCCTTGATGTCGACGTTTTTCTTCAGGTCCTTGGGATTGTTGATGACGTTCATATGATCTCCTGTCGGCGGAGATCCGGATCAGCGGTGAGGGGATGAAGGAGCTAGAGCTCCGCAGTTTCCATCCCTACGCCGGTATCACCCGGATCAGGTTCTAAGGGTTTGCCGCGGACCTCACGTCCTTTGGCCTCTCAGCCCGCATTCGGGCACCCCTTGGATGGCCGGAAGTATCCGCCCCCGGGGCTTTCGGGTCAACTGCGTGGTGTTATTCTGTGTGCCCAACAGGCTGGACGCAGAACATGACCTCACATTCCCTTTGGCTGGCGCAAGGCCTGCGCACACCCTTCGCCAAGGTCGACGGGCCGCTGGCCGGCCGCGACGCCATCGCGCTGTCGGTGCCCTTGGTTCAGACCATGACCGCAGGCTTGAAACCCGACCTCATGGCCTGGGGTACGGTCGCGCCCAATTTGCATTGGAGCAACATCGCCCGCGAGGTGGCCCTCGACGCTGGCCTTAGTCCTTATATTCCATCGTTCTCCGTGGTGATGGCCTGCGCCACCAGCATGGTCGGCGTCTTCGCCGCCGCCGAGACCGTCGCCAAACAACCGGGATCGCTGGCGCTCGTTGGCGGCGTCGAGAGCATGAGCGGCATCCAGATCGGGCTGAACCAGAAGCTCTCCGTCTGGCTGCGCAAGTTCTTTCAGAGAAAATCCCTCACCGACCGCGCCGAGATGCTGGCCGCCTTGCCGCTCAAGGACGTGCGCCTGCACATCCCCAGCATCACCAACCGCACCACCGGGCTCTCCATGGGCGAGGGCACCGAGATCATGGTCAAGACCTGGAAGATCGGCCGCAAGGCGCAGGACGAACTCGCGCTGCAAACCCATCAGCGCGCCGTCGCCGGCTGGGCGAAAGGCTTCTTCGACGACCTGGTGATGCCGCTCGACGGTGTGCGTAACGACACCATCCCGCGCGCCGACACGTCGCTGGAAAAACTTGCCCAGCTGAAACCGTCCTTCGATTTCAGCGGTCAGGGCACGATCACCGCGGGCAGTTCTTCGCCGCTCACGGACGGCGCCGCGGGTCTATGGCTCACGGACGACGGCGGACTCAAGCGCCTGCCGTCGTCAACGCCGCGGGCGCGGCTGGTCGATTGGGAAATGGCCGGCGTGGATATTCTCAAAGATGGATTGCTGATGGCGCCGGCCTTCGCGATTCCACGCCTGCTCGCGCGCCACAATTTGAAATATGACGACGTCGCCCTTTGGGAAATCCACGAAGCCTTTTCCGGGCAGGTGCTGTGCCACGTCGCGGCGATGGAAGATAAAACCTGGCTGACCGAACGTGTCGGCGTGGCGGCCGATCTGGGAAAGTTCCCCTGGGCCAAGCTCAACCCCAACGGCGGCAGCGTCGCCCTCGGCCACCCTTTTGGGGCGACCGGGGCACGCATCTTGAGTCAGGCTGTGAAAGAGCTTTCCGGCTTTCCGCCGAAGAGTCTCGCGATCGTCAGTATCTGCACCGACGGCGGTTTGGGCGCCGTCTGTCTTTTATCGAATTAGGCAGCTTGCGAGCGGTTGTCCCACGGCTTGCCGCCACGACCACCACCACCACCGCTCCGGCGGCCGCGGTTGCCGCCGCCGCCGCGTTTACCTTGCGGCTTCTGCCCTTGCGGACGGGGACCTTGCGACGGGTTGCCTTGCATGCGCGCGGCGATATGCGCGGCATGGAACCCGAAGCTGGTGTCCACCGGGATCGATTGGCGCGTGGCGCGCTCGATGGCGCGCAGATCGCCGACTTCGTCGGCATCGCAGAAAGCGATCGCGATGCCGCTTGAGCCGGCGCGCGCCGTGCGGCCGATGCGGTGCACGTAGCTTTCCGGCTCGGCGGGCAGTTCGTAGTTGATGACGTGTGAGATGCCGTCGACGTCGATGCCGCGGGCGGCGATGTCGGTGGCCACCAGCACGCGGGTCTTGCCGGCCTTGAACAGTTGCAATGTACGCTGGCGCGCGTTCTGGCTCTTGTTGCCGTGGATGGCGTCGGCGGGGATGCCGCTCTTGGCCAGGTGTTCGGCGACGCGGTTGGCGGCGTGCTTGGTACGGGTGAAGATCAACACGCGGCTGACGGTTTTGTCGGCCAGCAGCACGTTCAGAAGCTTCTTCTTGTCATCGCGCGCGACGAACATCACGCGCTGCTCGATGCGTTCCACCGTGGTGGCGGGCGGTGTCACTTCGACGCGGTCGTATTCCTTGAGGATACCTTTGGCCAGGCTCATCACGGCTTCCGGCATGGTAGCCGAGAACAGCAGGGTCTGACGTTGGGCTTTGACCTTCGAGACGATGACTTTGACGTCGCGGATGAAGCCCATGTCGAGCATACGGTCAGCTTCATCGAGAACGAGGAATTCAACGTTCTGCAGGTTGATGTGGCGCTGCTCCATCAGGTCCAAGAGTCGGCCCGGTGTCGCCACCAGGATGTCGACGCCGGCGTTCATCGCCGAAACCTGCTGGCCTTGTCCGACGCCGCCGAAAACGACGGTGTGTTTGAAGCCCAGGTGGCGGCCGTAGCTCTTGAAGCCGTCGGCGATCTGCACGGCGAGTTCGCGCGTCGGTGCCAGGACCAAAGCGCGCGGGCAGCGTGGCTGCACTTTGACGGGGTTGGCGGCCATGCGCTGCAGCAAGGGCAGGGCGAAAGCGGCGGTCTTGCCGGTGCCGGTCTGGGCGATGCCCAGCATGTCGCGCCCGGTGAGCAAGGTGGGGATCGCGCGCGCCTGGATTGGCGTCGGCACGGCATAACCCTCAGCGGTCAGAGCACGCAACAGCGGCTCGATCAGCCCGAGGTCGGAAAATGTAGTCATGTATTCACTTTCAAATAGACACGCGCACGCGGTGGGCGCGCTAAAATGAGCGCGCGGCAAAACGGTTTGCGTGAAACCCGGAAGGCACGCAACCGACGGGAGGGAGTATTAAATGTCTCGGGGAAACGGTGCCAAAACGTGACTGGGGGCACCTGCGCGCGTATCGCGAGACTTGGCCGCATGATGCGGACAGGGCGGGATGTAGGCGCTCCCACGCCTAAAGTCAAGTCATTCACTAGACTTTACGGCGTTTGATCCCCTGAATCACCGTTTCAAGCGCACTTAAGAAGCGCGAGCGGTCCTCTTTGCGGAAGGGTGCGGGACCCTTGGTGATCTCGCCTGTCTCACGCAGGTGGGTGTGTAGATCGCGCATCGCCACCGCCATGCTGATGGAATTGGCGTCCAAAGGATAGCCGTTGGGCCTGAGCACCGCCGCCCCTTTGGCGACACAGCGCGCTGCCAGCAGGATGTCGGCGGTGATCACGACATCGCGGTCGGTCGTCTGCTCGGCGATCCAGTCATCCGCCGCATCGGGACCGCTGGCGACGGTGTGGCGGGTAACCAGCGGATGGTCGGGTCCGCGCATCCAGCTGTTGCTGACCAGGACCACAGGCGCGGCGTGACGGTCGGCCACGCGCACGATCTCGTCCTTCACGGGACAGGCATCAGCGTCGATGAAAATGCGCAAGTGCGCTTACGAGGGTTTCTTGGATTCTGGATCGGGCGTACGGCCCGAAATCTCGAGCACGAGTTTCTGCAGCACCGAGCGGCTGAAGTCCTCGAGCTTGTACACGGCGAGATAGAACGAGCCCGGCCCGCCGATGACGTTGTCGCGGTAGTAGGAGTCGAGATCGGCCGGCGCGGCCTGCCGGAAACTGTTGGCGCTCTTCACGATGACCGCCAGTCCGTTGACTGTGATTCCGGCCTTCACCGCGTCGTCGCGGGAATCCGCAACTGGGCGCCCGAAGTCGGAATAGCCATCGCCGGAAATGTCGATCACCTTGCGCGACGGTTCGTAATCCATGTTCTTGAACAGCTTGACCGAGTAATCGAGCCCGCCGCTGATCGAGGTCGTCGTTCCCGGCACGTAGGGTGTGCCCTCGAGATCATCGGCCATCTTCTTGGCGCTGGCCTCGTCAGAGACCACCCGCCAAGGCAGGACAGTCACCTGATGGTAAGGGCTCGACCACTCTACAAAGGTGACGGCGATGCGCCCGATCGGGCCACCCTTGATGGCCGCGATCACGCGCTTGTCGCGCAAGGCATGAATGTAACCGGCGCGCTGAGTCACGGCTTCGCTCTGGTCGACGCTCATGGAGACGTCTACGGCCAGAACCAGGGCAAGGTCGACCGCCATGGGTTCGGCAGCCCGCGCCAACGTTGCGCAGGCAACCACGGTGATCACCGCTCCCCAGGCCCAGCGAAAAGTCATTTGCCGTTGAATCCCAATATGGCGTCGGGCTGGTTTAGCGGAACTCATCCCGGAATGGTAGTCCTCCACCTTGTCAGAGGTAAGGCAGGCGCCATGCCGTATTTATATAGACGTTTCCCTACGCCTGACCGGCGTTTAGAGTCCGGCCCCTGAAGCGCCCAAAGCGCCGCGCCTTGCCCTGGAGCCCCAATGTCCGGACCGCTTTCCGGTATCCGCGTCCTCGAACTCGGCACCCTGATCGCAGCCCCCTTCGCCGCGCGGCTGTTCGCCGAATTCGGGGCAGAGGTCATCAAAGTGGAATCGCCCGAGGCCGGCGATCCTTTGCGCGGCTGGCGCGGCCTGCACAAGGGCACGTCGCTGTGGTGGTACCTGCAGGCCCGCAACAAGAAATCCATCGCCGTCGATATGAAAGCCCCGGGCGGCGCCGAAGCCGTCAAGCGCTTGGCTGCCTCGGCCGACGTCGTGATCGAGAATTTCCGCCCCGGCGCGCTGGAGAAGCTGGGCCTGGGCTGGGACGAACTTTCCAAGCTCAACCCCAAGCTCGTCCTCGTGCGCATCTCGGGCTACGGGCAGTCCGGGCCTTACCGCAACCGCCCCGGGTTCGGCGCCATCGGCGAAGCCATGGGGGGCTTGCGTTACATCACCGGCGAGCCCGGCCGGCCTCCGCCAAGGGTGGGCGTCAGCATCGGCGATTCCATCGCCTCGCTGCACGGTGTCATGGGGGCACTCATGGCGCTCTTGCGCGTCAAGACCGGCCAAGGCGGTGGGCAGATCGTCGACGTTTCGCTGGTCGAAAGCGTCTTCAACATGATGGAGAGCATGGTGCCCGAGTACGATTTGCTCGGCGTCGTGCGCGAACGCACCGGCGGCGCACTGCCCGGCATCAGCCCTTCGAACACTTATGCGACCGGCGACGGCTCGTATGTGGTCATCGGTGGTAACTCAGATCCGATCTTCAAGCGCCTCATGCAGGCCGTGGGCCGCGCCGACCTCAGTACCGATCCGGAACTCTCCAACAACACGGGCCGCGT
>CANKHC010000145.1 GCA_947481595.1 Fidelibacterota bacterium | reverse complement strand
CATAAGGGGACACACCATGAGCAATATCGTCATCGCTGGATATGTGCGCTCGCCGTTCCATCTCGCCAACAAGGGGGCGCTGCGCAAGACGCGCGCCGACGACATGGCCGCGGCCGTGATCAAAGGGCTAATCGCAAAGACCAAGGTCAACCCCGCCGACATCGAAGACCTGGCCATGGGGTGCGCTTTCCCTGAGGGTGAGCAGGGCCTCAACATCGCGCGCAACGTCGTATTTCTCGCAGGGTTACCGATCACGGTGGCCGGGGACACCATCAACCGGTTTTGCGGATCGTCGATGCAGGCCATCCACCAGGCCGCTGGCGCCATCAAGATGGGCGCGGGCGAAGTCTTCATCTGCGCAGGCATTGAGAGCATGAGCCGCGTCAGCATGGGCGGCTTCAATCCGATGCCGAACCCGACCCTGGTCGATGCCGGCAGCAAGGCCTACATCGGCATGGGCGAGACCGCCGAGAACCTGGCGGAAAAATACCAGATCTCGCGCAAGGCCCAGGAAGAGTTCGCGGTGGAAAGCCACAAGCGCGCCGCCGCCGCCCAGGCAGCAGGCAAGTTCAAGGATGAGATCATCCCGGTGAAGGGCGAAGGCGGCATGATCGATGCCGACGGCTGCATTCGCGCGGACTCGACGGTGGAAGGTCTCGCTGGCCTGAAGCCTGCCTTCAGCGAAAAAGGTACCGTGACGGCCGCGACGTCATCGCCGCTCACCGATGGCGCCTCAGCGGTGCTGGTGTGCACGGAAGAGTACGCCAAGAAAAACGGCCTGACGCCGCTCGCGCGTATTCTCTCGATCGCGGTCTCGGGCTGCGCGCCGGAGATCATGGGCATCGGTCCGGTGGGCGCCACCCAAAAGGCCTTGGCCCGTGCGGGCCTGAAGCTCAGCCAGATCGATATCATCGAACTCAACGAAGCCTTCTCCGCGCAGAGCCTCGCGGTGGTGAAAGACCTCGGCATCGACCTTTCCAAGACCAACCTCGACGGCGGCGCCATCGCGCTCGGCCACCCCTTGGGGGCCACGGGGGCACGTATTACCGGCAAGGCGGCCGCCCTTCTCGTGCGCGAGAAGAAGAAGTACGCCCTGGCCACACAGTGCATCGGCGGCGGGCAAGGCATCGCCACCATCCTTGAGGCCATGTAAGGGGGGCCGACCATGGCCGAAATCAAAAAAGCTGCGGTGATCGGTGCCGGCGTCATGGGCGCTGGGATTGCCGCACATATCACCAACGCGGGCGTGCCGTGCGTGCTGCTCGACATCGTGCCGAAGACCGGCACAAACCGGAACGCCATCGCCGAGGGCGCGGTCGCCAAGTTGCTCAAGACCGATCCGGCGCCGTTCATGTCCAAACGCAACGCCAACCTGATCACCACCGGCAACATCGAGGACAACCTCGACCTCTTGGCCGATTGCGACTGGATCGTCGAAGCCGTCATCGAACGCCTCGACATCAAGCAGGACCTTTACAAGAAGGTCGAAAAGCACCGCAAAAAAGGTTCGGTGGTGTCGTCGAATACTTCGACCATTCCGCTGAAGGAGCTCGAAGCCGGGATGCCTCCTGAGATGGTGCCCGACTTCATGATCACGCACTTCTTCAACCCCCCGCGCTATATGCGCCTGCTGGAGCTCGTCGGCGGCCCGAAGACGCGCCCCGAAGCGCTCAAAATGGTGCGTGACTTCGGCGACGTGCGCCTCGGCAAGGGCGTGGTGGTGTGCAAGGACACGCCGGGGTTCATCGGCAACCGCATCGGCATCTACTGGATGCAAAACGCGGTGGTCGAAGCCCTCAATCTCGGCCTTTCCATCGATGAGGCCGACGCGGTCGGCTCGCGGCCCTTCGGCATTCCGAAGACGGGCGTGTTCGGACTGCTCGACCTGATCGGCATCGACCTGATGCCGCACCTGACCAAGTCGATGCTGTCGCTGCTGCCCAAGACCGACGCTTATGTCGCCATCTCCGGCGAGCCCCCGGTTGTCACCACCATGCTCAAGAACGGCTGGATCGGCCGCAAGGGCCCGTCGGGCTTCTACCGCCTGCGCAAAGAAGGCGGCGAGAAGATCAAGGAAAGCATCAACCTCAAGACTGCCGAGTATGCGCCGAGCGTGAAGTCGACGCTCGCCAGCGTTGAGGCGGGCAAGAAGGGCCTGAAAGCGGTCATCGAGTATGACGACAAGGGCGGGAAATACGCCTGGGCGCTGGCCAGCAAAGGCCTCACCTACACCGCATCGCTGGTGCCGGAGATCGCCGATACCATCGTTGATATCGACGAAGCCATGAAGGACGGCTACGGCTGGAAACTCGGGCCTTTTGAAATCATCGACAGCATGGGAGCCAAGTGGTTCGCCGACAAGCTGGCGGCCGACAAGCAGGCCATCCCGCCGCTGCTCAAGCTCGCCGCAGAGAAAGGCGGTTTCTACAAGACCGAAGGGCGCAAGCTGCTTTACCTCACCACCAAGGGCGACTACGCCGAGGTGGTACGGGCTCCCGGCGTGCTCAAGCTCTCCGACGTCAAGCGCGGGGCCACGCCGGTGCTCAAGAACCCGTCGGCCAAGGTCTGGGATATCGGCGACGGCGTGCTGTGCTTCGAGTTCACGTCGCGCGCCAACAGCTTGGACCCGATGACGATGGCGGCCTACAAGGACACCATCAAGCTGATCAAGTCGGACAAGAAGTGGAAAGGCCTCGTCGTCCACAACGAAGGGCCCAACTTCTCGGTCGGCGCCAACATCGGCCTCGTGCTGTTCGCCGCCAACATCGCGGTGTGGTCGGAACTCGAAAGCCAGATCGAAGAAGGCCAGAAGACCTATCAGGCCCTCAAGCAGGCGCCCTTCCCCGTGGTCAGCGCGCCCTTGGGCATGGCGCTGGGTGGCGGCTGCGAAATTCTCCTGCACTCCGCTGCCATCCAGGCGCACGCCGAGACCTACACCGGCTTGGTCGAAGTCGGCGTCGGTGTGATCCCCGGCTGGGGCGGCTGTAAGGAAATGCTGCTGCGCCTGAAGAACGATCCCAAGATGCCCAAGGGACCGATCCCGGCCGTGGCACGGGCGTTCGAGTTGATCGGCACGGCGCAGGTCGCGAAGTCCGCAGCCGAGGCCAAGGAAATGGGCATCTTGCGCAAGGATGACGCCATCTCCATGAACCGCGACCGCCTGCTGGCCGATGCCAAGGCCAAGGTGTTGAAGCTGGCCGAGGGCTATCAGCCTCCTAAGGATCAAGTGATCTCGCTGCCCGGACCGCACGGCATCGCCGCGCTCAAGGTGGCGCTGGAAGGCTTCAAGCTGGCCGGCAAGCTGACGCCGCACGACGAAGTGGTCTCGCTGGCGCTGGCGAAGGTGCTGACGGGTGGGAATACGGATCACACCGAAACCATCACCGAAAAAGAACTGATGAAGCTGGAGCGTGCATCCTTCATGGAGCTGGCCAAGAACCCGGCCACCCTCGCCCGCATGGAAGTCATGCTCGATACCGGCAAACCGCTTCGGAATTAGGAGTTCGTCATGGCTGTATATTCCGCTCCTCTGCGCGACATGAAGTTCGTCTACCGCGAGCTTTTCAACGGTGACGACCTGCAGAACCTTCCCGGCTACGGCGACTTCTCGCCGGACGTCGTCGATGCCGTCCTGGAAGAAGCCGCCAAGATTTCCCAGGAAGTGTTGTTCCCGCTCAACCGTTCAGGAGATGAGGAGGGGTGCACCTTCGAGAACGGTGTGGTGCGTACGCCGAAGGGCTTCAAGGAAGCCTACAACCAGTTCATCGCCGGCGGCTGGACCGGCCTTGCGGGCGATCCCGATTACGGCGGCCAGGGTGCGCCGAAAGCGCTCAACATGCTGGTCGAGGAGATGATCTGCTCGTCAAACATGTCCTTCGGCATGTATCCGGGCCTCACCCACGGCGCCTACAACGCGCTCGAGCTTTATGGCACCGACGAGCAGAAGCAGCTGTACCTGCCCAAGTTCATCGACGGCACGTGGTCGGGCACCATGTGCCTGACTGAGCCGCACTGCGGCACGGACTTAGGATTGTGCCGCACCAAAGCCGAGCTGCAAGCTGACGGAAGCTACAACCTCACCGGCACCAAAATTTTCATTTCCGCCGGCGAACACGACCTGACCCAGAACATCGTGCACCTGGTACTCGCGCGCATGACGGATTCACCGGCGGGCATCCGCGGCATCAGCCTGTTCATCTGCCCCAAGTTCCTACCCAAGGACGATGGAACGCCAGGTGCCCGCAACGGTGCGTCTTGCGGCTCCATCGAGCACAAGATGGGCATCAAGGCCTCGGCCACCTGCGTCATCAACTTCGACAACGCCAAGGGCTGGCTGGTGGGCGAGAAGAACAAGGGCATGCGCGCCATGTTCGCCATGATGAACACGGCGCGTTTGGGCGTCGGCGTGCAAGGTCTCGGCCTTTCTGAAGCTTCCTATCAGGGTGCCTTGCTGTACGCCCGCGAACGTCTGCAGGGCCGCAGCCTGAAAGGCGCGGTGGCGCCCGAAAAGCCCGCCGACCCGCTGATCGTGCACCCCGACGTGCGCAAGAACCTGCTCACCATGAAAGCCCTCACCGAAGGCATGCGCGCGCTGGTGATGTGGGTGTCCACCAGCCAGGATAAATCGGAAAAAGCCACCACCGAGGAAGAGCGTGTCCGGCATGACGACCTGATCCAGTTCCTGACACCGGTCGTCAAAGCCTTCGGCACCGACATCGGTTTCGACAACGCCAACTTAGGCGTGCAGATCTTCGGCGGTCACGGCTACATCCGCGAACACGGCATGGAGCAATACGTCCGCGACGCACGCATCACACAGATCTACGAAGGCACCAACGGAATCCAGGCCCTCGACTTGGTGGGCCGCAAGATGACCGCGCATTACGGGCGGTACATGCGCGCCTTCTTCCATCCGGTGCAGCAGTTCATCGAGGACAATGCCGCCGATCCGCAGATGGAGGAGATCGTCACCGAACTCGCCAAGGGCTTCGGACGCCTGCAGCAGGCCGTCGGCCAGATCGCGCAGAAAGGCATGAGCAACCCGAACGAAGCGGGCGCGGGGGCCTCTGATCTCCTGAAGCTGCTGTCGTATGTGTCCGTGGGCTACATGTGGGCGCGGATGGCCAAGCTGGCGCTGGGCAAGTTGAATGACGACCCCACCGGCTTCTACAAAGGCAAGATCAAGACCGCCAAGTTCTACATGCACAAGCTGATGCCCCAGACCGGAGCACTGCTGTCGTCGATCATGGCCGGCGGCGCGACCATTATGGACCTGGAAGACGAGTTGTTCAGCGCGGCGGTGGCGGCGTAAGGCCGCCGCTACCCTTTGAATCTCCTCTTCCGCCTCTTCTGGATGCTGATCGCCGCGCGCTTCGGCGCCCGGCGTGGTGTTCTTGAAGAGGGCGTGCTCGCGTTCCGCTGTTGGCCCAGCGACCTCGACATGAACATGCACATGACCAACAGCCGCTATGCGAGCTTCATGGATCTGGCACGCGTCAGCCTGATGATCCGCAACGGCGGGTGGCAACGCATCCGCGCCGCCGGGCTGTATCCGGTGCTGGGGTCGGCCAGCACGCGTTTTCGCCGGCCGATCAAACCGTTTCAGAAGTTCACGGTATCGGCACGCGTGGTCTCGTGGGACGACCGCTGGATTTATATGGAGCACAAGATGAACGCCGGCGGCGACCTTGCCGCCTATTGCCTGGTCAAAACCACGTTCTTGAGCAAGGAAGGCCGCGTGCCCACCGACAAGCTGATGGCGATCATCGGCTACAGCGGGCCCAAGCCGGAATTCACCGACGCCTTGGCAAAGAAAGACGCGCTTGATGGAGCGCTGAGAGCTTAGCCCTTGCCCTTGAGATAGCGGTCGACATGGTGGGCGGAGCGGCGCCCCAGCTTCGCAACCAGGCTCTCTTGCGTCACCGGCAGGCCGGCCAGCTCCAGCTCCTCCGCCGCCGCACGCACACCGTCCTGCTGCTCGCGGACTCGCCTCTGGAATTCTTCGGCCTCGATCAGGTAGCGGTTGTCGCGTGGATTGAATCCGCGTTCGATGAAGGCAATGTAGCGGTGAAACGACACGCCGATGGTGTTGCGCGCCAGCCAGGGCGCGGAATCGCCAAAGGCTGAAAGCCCCGGCCAGTTCAAGAGATCGAAATCCGGCGGCATGTAATTGACGAATTCCATCAACTGCGCCAGGAACTGCAGGATCGCCGGCTTTTTTTGAACATCCTCGATGACGTAAATCCCGTGATCGTTCAGCGCCGGGTACAAATAGCTGAACGTCTTCAGCATGCTGTAGGTACTGTGCAGACCGTCATCGATGACGATGTCGAAGTCGCCGCCGGTTTCTTTTATAAATTCGAGCTGAAAGCGTTCGTCGGTCTGATCGCCGATGAAGATCTTCTTGCGCCCGCCGGCATAGTTTTGGCACACGGGATCGATGTCGAGACCGAAGATGGTCGCGTTGGGGAAGAACTCCTCCCACATGTTAATGGAGCGCTCGGTCTGCACGCCGACTTCGACGACCTTGCGCGCGGTGAACTGCACGTCGCGGAAATGCTTCCAGTAGCGATGAAGGTAGTCGTGGCTGCGCTTGGAAGGCTTGTGGACCTCGCCCAGCGTTTCGAGGCTATCCGTCGGATCGAGAGGCCTGGGCGTCGGTGTGCGCTCGGTACGCGCGAGCAGGAGATCGAGGGCCTCGTTACGCCGTGCGACGGCATCGACCCAATTGCCCTGCTTTTCCCAGGCGAGGGCTTTGGCCAATGTGTCTTGAAGGCGCTGATCCATGCACGAACTCCCCCACCCGGATATCAGGAGCTTAAGCGCAACGGCGCTAGTTCTTCAACCTATACCCCGTCTTGAAGATCACCCCCACGACGACCAGGCAGACCGCGAGAAAACCCGCGATCAAACCAAGGCTCAGCGCGACATTGACGTCGGCGAGGCCAAAGAAGCTCCAGCGGAAAACGCTGATGATATAGACCACCGGATTGAACAACGTGATCGTCTGCCAGGTGGGGGGCAGCATCTCGATGGAATAGAACGCCCCGCCCAGGAAGGTCAGCGGCGTCATGATCAGCATGGGAACGATGTTGAGCTGCTCGAAGCTGTTGGCCCAGATGCCCAGGATGAATCCGAACAGGGCGAAGGTCACCGCGATCAGGACGAGGATGGCCACCATGCCGATGGGGTGGATGATCTG
>CANKHC010000144.1 GCA_947481595.1 Fidelibacterota bacterium | reverse complement strand
GCCAGGTTTGATCGCGGTGCTTAGTTGAGCTGCAGCACAACCGCTTTCAGATAAGCGCTTTCCGGCAAGTGCGGATGCACCGGGTGATCCGGCGCGGCGCCGGCGGTGCGGATGATGCGCCCGGTGCGTGAGGCGTCTTCGAGGCCGCGGGCGACGGCGTTGGTGAACTCATCAAGCGGGGCGTTGTGGCTGCAGGAGGCCACGAATAGAAAACCGCCGGGTGCGGTGACACTCGCACATAGTCTCGCGAGCTTGCGATAGCCTTGCAGGCCGGCTTTGAGGTCCTTCTTCGATTTCACGAAGGCGGGCGGGTCGGCGATGACGACGTCCCAGGTTTTTTTGGCGGTCAGTGCGGCGTCCAGGAACGGGAATACTTCGGCGCGCTCGAACGCGACTTTGGCGCCGGTGGCGGCGGCGCCTTTGACGGCGAGGTCTAGGGCCGGTTGAGAGCTGTCCACGCCCAGCACGGAGGCAGCGCCCGCTTTGGCGGCGGGCAGCGCGAAGCCGCCAGTCTGGGTGTAGAGGTCAAGCACCGCAGACCCTTTGCAGAGCGACGCCATGAAGGCGTGGTTGTCGCGCTGGTCGAAGAACCAGCCGGTCTTCTGGCCGGACTGCAGATCGGCAAAGTAGGTGCAGCCGTTCTCTTCGACCTTCACGGGGCCGTCGATGCTGCCCACAAGCGTGCGCGTTTCGTCTTCGAGGCCTTCGAGCGTGCGCGAACCGCTGTCACCGCGCAGGATGACCGCGCGCGCGCCGGCGACTTCGCTGAGGGCGGCGGCGATTGTCTCGGCGAGGGCCTGCATGCCGGCGGTGTTGGGCTGGATCACACAGACGTCGTTGAAGCGGTCGACGATCAGCCCCGGCAGGCCATCGGCCTCGGCGTGGATGAGACGGTAATAGGGTTTGTCGAACAGGCGTTCGCGCAAGGAAAGGGCTGCGCGCAGCTTGCCGGCGACGAAGGCCTGGTCGATAGCGGTGTCAGGTGGGCCGAGCACACGCGCGGCGATCAACGTGCGCGGATTGAAATGCGCCGTGGCCAGCGTCTGGCCGCCGGCATCGGTGATGGTGACCACGCTGCCGGGCGCCAAGGCCTTGGCGGCGGGGTCCATCTCGACCTCGTTGGAATAGACCCAAGGGTGGCCGGACTTCAGGCGGCGATGGGCTGACGGCCTGAATTTCAGGCGCGGATGCTTAAGGGGTGCTGACATGGCGCGCACCATAGAGGGAACACATACAAAAAACGACCCCTCACCCTACCTCTCCCCTTTCAGGGGAGAGGAGATAAAGAAGCAGGGTGAAAGCTTGCGCCCTCTAAAAGGATCAGCCACAACCGAACCATGAGCGAAACGCCCGTGAGCGAGACGGAAGACGACCAGCAGCGCACCGTTCTGGTGCTCGGCGCCGTGGCCATGGCCTTGGCGCCGGTGGCGGTTTATGCGCCGCTGGGGACGGTGGTATTGCTCGTCCTCACCCTCGCCGCCCAGCCGTGCTGGGACCGCACCATGGCGGCGTTGCGGTGGTGGTTCACGCGCAGTCGGCTGGTGTTCATCGGAACGCTGCTGACGCTCTGGGCGACCGTGACGCTGTTCTGGTCGCCGGTGGGACGTCCGCTCTCTCTGCCCTCCGTGGCGATCGTTCCCGTCATTGGACTGCTCTTGTTGGCGGCGGTGCGCCAACTGAAGACGCCCGCCGCGGCGACCGTGGCGCGCATGGCGATGTACGGCGGGCTGTTGATGCTGTCCCTGTTGGCGCTGGAGGTTTTCAGCAAAGGGGCCGTCCTGCGTTTTGTGGTTCCGGCCTCGCCGGCGAACCTCGCTTTCGATCAGACGGCTTCCGTCGTGGAGGCCGCTTCGCGCGGCATCGCGGTGCTAGCACCGCTGTCGTTCGTCTACGCCACGCTGATCTACGTCCGCACCGGAAAGATTTTGGCGAGCGCAGGGTTCGTCGCGGCGGTCTTCGCGGTCGGCTTCTCCACCAGCATGGATGCAGGGTGGGCCGCCGTGGCGGTGGGGACCCTAGCTTTCGCCGTGGGGCTGAAGGCGCCGCGCTTCGCCCTGGCGGGACTGTTCACGGGCCTGATGATCTACGCTGCGCTGGCCCCGGTGATCCACGGCCAGCTGATCACGCTTAAGCATTTCCACGACTTCAGCACGCGCGCGATGCTGGGCACGGAAACACGCATCGGGATCTGGCAGTACGCGGCGCAGTTGATCGGCGAGAAGCCGTTGTTCGGGCATGGCTTCGATTCCACGCGCGAGCTTGCCAAGGTGGCACCCCTGATCCCCGGCACCAAATACCCCGCCCTGCCGCTGCACACCCATAACGGCTTCCTGCAGATCTGGCTGGAGCTGGGGGTGGTGGGCATCGGTGTCGTCATCGTCTTCATGGCTTTTGCGCTACGCGCCCTGTGGCCGCTGACCAAGACGCCGATATATCTGGCCATAACCATCGCTACGATCACCGCGACAATGCTGATCTTCCTGGTGAGTTTCGGGGTTTGGCAGCATTGGTGGATCGCGACCTGGTTCCTGGTGTCCGCCCAGCTTTTGCTTGCCCTGCGGGTGCTGCACCGGACGCGCTTCACGCGTGTTTGATGGGCGTTTGATTGCTGTAAGCCTGCCATCAGCGGTATATTCGCGGTTCCTCGGACATTCAGGGAGCCGGCCATGATCAACCTTTCCATCAACGGTCAAACGCACGCGGTCGATGCCGACGGCGACATGCCGCTGCTTTGGGTGCTGCGCGACAAGATCGGGCTGACCGGCACCAAGTTCGGCTGCGGCATCGCCCAGTGCGGCGCCTGCACCGTGCAGATCAACGGCGTGGCCGTGCGCTCCTGTGTGACACCGGTGAGCGCGGTGGCCGATCAACCCATCACCACCATCGAAGGCTTGTCGCCCAACGGCGACAGCAAAGTGCAAGCGGCCTGGGTCGCCCATCAGGTGCCGCAGTGCGGCTACTGCCAGTCGGGCATGATCATGGCGGTGGATGCGCTGCTGAAGACCACGCCGAAACCGACCGACGCGCAGATCGACGCGGCGATCACCAACATCTGCCGCTGCGGCACCTACGCGCGCGTGCGCGACGCCATCCACGACATCGCGCAAGCGTAAGGGGATCACCATGAACAAAATCATGAAAATCGGGCGACGCAATTTCCTGAAGGCCAGCGCGGTCGCCGGCGGCGGCATGATGCTGGGCTTCCACATCCCGGCGGCGAATGCCGCGGCCCCGAAGGATGCCGAAGTGAATGCCTGGGTGATGGTGAACGGTGACGACAGCATCGTGATCCGCGTCGCCCACTCGGAGATGGGCCAGGGTTCGCAGACCGGCCTCGCGCAGTTGGTGGCTGAGGAACTCGAGTGCGATTGGAGCAAGGTGAAGACCGAGTTCGTCGATCCGCGTCTCAACATCACCCGCAATAAAGTCTACGGCGGCATGGCCACGGTCGGCAGCCGTGCGATCCGGACATCGCATGAATACGTGCGCAAGGCCGGCGCTTCGGCGCGCATGATGCTGGTGAGTGCGGCGGCGGCGCGCTGGAAAGTGCCGGCGAGCGAGTGTGCGGTGAAGGAAGGCGTGATCAGTCACGCCGCCAGCGGTCGCACACTGAGCTACGGCGCGGTGGCTGAAGCGGCGGCGAAGATTGCCCCGCCGCAGGAAGTGACGCTGAAGGACCCGGCCACCTGGACCATCGCCGGCCAGCCGAAGATGCGCCTGGATATGCAAGAGAAGGTCATGGGCAAGGCCTTCTATGCCATCGATGTACGCTTGGACGGCATGCTGTTCGCAGCGATCGCAAACGCACCCGTGTTCGGGGCCAAGCTCAAGAGCTACGACGAAGCAGCGATTGCCGGCGCCAAGGGTGTGCGCAAGGTCGTGCCGCTCGGCAGTGCGATTGCCGTCGTAGCCGACAGCTACTGGGAAGCGCAGAAGGCCATCCGTGCCCTGCCGGTTGTGTGGGACAACGGTGCCAACGGCGCCGTCAGCAGCGAGAGCATCGCCAAGTTCCTCGACGAAGGCCTGGCGGCGAAAGACATGCCGGTGGCGCGCAACGACGGCGACGTCGAGAAGGGCCTCGCCGGCGCGGTGAAAGTCATCAGCGCCGAATACCGCGTGCCGTTCCTCAGCCACGCCGCCATGGAGCCCATGAACTGCACGGTGCGCTTCAATGCCGACGGCACGCTGGAGGTCTGGGCGCCGACCCAGAACGCCGAAGCGGTGCTGGGTGCAGCGGCGCGCGCGAGCGGGCTCGACCCGCTGAAGGTCATGGTCCACCTGTCCTACTCCGGCGGCGGCTTCGGCCGGCGCGGCGGGGCGGGTCCGGGCGACGTCGTCGACCAGGCGGTGGCCATCGCCAAGGCCGCCGGCGCCCCGGTGAAACTGGTGTGGAGCCGCGAAGAGGATATCCAGCACGATTTCTACCGCCCGATCTCCTCGGCCAAGATGACGGCCGGTCTCGATGCCAACGGCATGCCGGTGGCGTGGAACACGCGCATCTCGGGTCAATCGATCACCGCGAGCCAGAACCCGTCGGCCGTCAAGAACAACATGGACCAAGGCTTCCTGGTCCTGTTCCACGACAGCGTCTACGACGTGGCGAATCTCAAGGTCGACTACGCCATGCGTATCACCCACGTGCCCGTGGGCTACTGGCGCTCGGTCAACCATTCGCAGAACGCCTATTTCCGCGAAGCTTTCCTCGACGAGCTGGCGCACGCGGCGGGGCAAGACCCCTATGAGTACCGCCGCAAGCTTTTGCAGAAGGCGCCCAAGCAGCTGGCCGTGCTCGAAGCCTGTGCCAAGGCCGCCGACTGGGGCAAGGCGCTGCCGGCGGGCCAGTTCCGCGGCATCGCGCAGATCGACGGTTACGGCAGCTATGCCGCCGCGGTGGTCGAGCTTTCGATGAACGCCGATGGATCACCCAAAGTGCAGCGCGTGGTGCAAGCGATCGACTGCGGCTATGCGGTGAACCCGGATTCCATCAAAGCGCAAATGGAAGGCTCGGTGGCGTGGACCTTGAGCGCCGCCCTTTACGGCGAAATCACCCTCAAAGACGGCCGTGTCGAGCAGGGCAACTTCGACCGCTATCGCATGCTGCTGCTGAACAACATGCCCAAGGTCGAGACGGTGGTCGTGGCCTCGGGCGGATTCTGGGGCGGCATCGGCGAGCCCGGCGGACCGGCGGTGGTGCCGGCGCTGGTCAACGCCATGCTGGCCGCGACCGGCAAACCGCAGCGCAGCCTGCCGCTGATCAAGCGGGGGGCGACGGTTTAGGGTGTAAGGCAGTCGACGGGCAGTCAACCAACCCGGCCATGCCAATGTTCGTTCTTGGCGTGGCGAATGGCTGCACCGATAACGTTGATGGACTCAGCTAGCGTGGCGCAGTCGATACGCACGGTATCGGTGTTGCCGGCGATCCCGAAGCGCAGAAGCATACGGTCCGTCAGTTTGCTCCATGCACGGTCCTTGATTCTCAATCGCAGGTACGGCCCGTAGAGCAAGCCCACTGAACCGCCCAAGAGACTTCCACCGCCCCCACCCCCGTCAAGCCGCAAAACGAGAAAAATGAAAGCGAGTAAGGAGGAAGCCATCCGGGTCGATGCCGCATCGGAATCTGCGGGCAGCGGCGGGTCTATGGCATAAATATCAGCCCAGTCAATTTCCTCTCGCGTCAGTCCGGCGATGCTTAGACCGTTGCTCGACACGCGCACGGCGAACTTCTTAAAGCGAAGCATTGAGAGTTCGCGAAGTGCGAAATATCCCATAAAAACCGCGAACCCGCCGGCGACCAGAATCATGGCGATGTATTCGCCTTGGTAAGGGAATAGGAGGATGCCGGTGATGAAAATCCAAAAAACCGCAAACGTTCCCCAGAGGGCTAGTCGCCAAGCGAGTCTTTTGCGGTCAGGGCGGACTTCCAGCAGGACCATTTGACTTAGAACGGCTTCGCCACCACCAGCAGCACGATGAGAATCATCAACAGAGTCGGGACCTCGTTGATCATACGGTAGAACTTGGCGGGGCGGGTATTGGCATCCGCCGCAAAGGCCGCGCGCCAGGACTCCATCTTGCCATGCATGAAGCCGAGGCCGAGCACGAAGGCGAGCTTGGCGTAGATCCAGCCCATGGACCAATCAACGACTCCGGGCATGGAGAGCAGCATGCCACCGAAGAGGATGGTGGCAACGGCGGCGGGGCGCATGATGATGCGCATCAGGCGGCCTTCCATGCCTTTGAGCATCTCGGAGGCTTCGGAGCCGGGTGCGCGGTCGACGTGATTGACGAAGAGGCGCGGCAGGTACAAAAGCCCGGCCATCCAGGCGATGACCGCGATGATGTGCAGCGCCTTGATCCACGGATACATGGCAGCCATGTGAGTCTCCCCCGTTGCTACGGGGATCATAGCGGGTTGAACGGAAAACGAAAACGCCCCCTCACCCCAACCCTCTCCCCTCCGGGGAGAGGGTGCCGAGCGGAGCGAGGCGGTGAGGGATGCCTACCACTTCACGACGGGCGGCATGCTCATCAAATAGGCTTCGGGGTTGGCGTCGGTAGCGAAGCCGAATTTGGTGCCGCGGTCATAGACGAGGTTGAACTCGACATAGCGGCCGCGTTTGTAGAGCTGCTTGTCTTTGTCGGCCTCGGTGTAGGGCTTGCTCATGTGGCGGCGCACGATCTCGGGATAGATCTCGAGGAACGCTTCGCCCACTTTCTGCTGGAAGGCGAAGTCCTTGGCGACGTCGCCGCTGGCCAGGTCGTCGAAGAAGATGCCGCCCACACCGCGCGGCTCGCGCCGGTGCGGCAGGTAAAAGTACTCGTCGCACCACTTCTTGTATTTGGCGTAGGCGTCGTCGCTGTACGTGCCGCAAGCCTTCTCGAGGATGGCGTGGAAGTCGCGGGTATCTCCGTCGAAAGGGAAAGTCGGCGTCAGGTCGGTGCCGCCGCCGAACCACATCTTGCTGGTGGCCATGCAGCGGAGATTCATGTGCACGGTCGGCACAAAGGGGTTGTGCATGTGGGTGACCAGCGAGATGCCGCAGGCGGCGAAGCGTCCGCCAGACTCTTTGGCGCCTGGCATCTGGGCGGCCCCCTGCTCGGACGCGGTTCCCCAGACGTGGCTGACGTTGACGCCGGCCTTCTCGAAGACATTTCCGCGCAGCAGGCGCATATAGCCGCCGCCCTTCAAGCGGTGGCCGGGCTCGCGCGTCCAATCATTGCGCTCGAAGGTGCCGCCGCCATCCAGTTTCTCGAAGGCCTGGATGATGCGTTCCTGCAGGTCGCGGTAGTAGTGTACGGCCTCGCGCGTAAAACCTTCTTCGGGAGCAAGCGTGTTCATCAAGAGCTCCTATTTCGCCGAGCGCTCGTGTACGTAATCGACCAAGCGCGCCACGGCATCG
>CANKHC010000143.1 GCA_947481595.1 Fidelibacterota bacterium | reverse complement strand
CCGGCCTGGGCGCTTTACCAGGAGGTTATCGCCGCTAACCCGCACCACTTCGACGCCTTGCATCTCGCGGGAATCATCGCCGCCCAGGCGCGGTTCTTCGACCAGGCGGTGGAGCTGATCGCCCGCGCGGTGGCGGTCGATCCTAGAAGTGCAGCCGCTCATTTCAACCTGGGCAATGCGCTGGCGGATTTGGGCCGGCTCGAGGCGGCGGCGGCAGCCTATGACGCGGCCCTGGCGCTCGCTCCCCGCGAGGCCGAGGTCCACAACAACAAGGGCAATGCGTTGTGGCGGCTGGGACGTTTTGACGCAGCCATCAAAAGTTATGAGGCCGCTATCGCGGTCAATGCGGGTTACGCCGAAGCACACAACAACAAAGGCAACGCCTTGCGCGATGCCAAACGCGCCGAAGAAGCGCTGGCCAGCTTCGCTGCGGCGATCCGGCTCAACCCCGCGTTCGCCGAGCCGCACAACAACACCGGTAACGCGCTCAAGGATCTCGGACGCCTCGATGACGCGCTGGCGGCCTACAATCGCGCCATCGCGCTGAAGCCCGACTTCGCCGAGGCCTTCAGCAATAAGGGCAATGCCCTGCGCGACCTCAAGCGGCTGATTGAGGCCGCGGCTAGCTACCGGCGCGCCCTGGCCCTCAAACCCGATTTCGCCGACGCGCACTACAATCTCGGCGCCACGCTGCGGCTTATGAAGGAGCCGCAGCAGGCCGTGGCCCAGCACGATGCCGCGATCGCCTTGCGCCCCGCCCACGCCGAGACATTCAACGCACGCGGTCTGGCAAAAGCCGACCTCAAACAATTCGCCGCCGCGGTCGCCGACTATGACGAAGCCATCCGCCTCAAGCCAGGTTTCGCCGAGGCTTACAACAACAAAGGCGTGGCCCTCGCCGACCTGCGCCAACATGAAATGGCACTGGCGAGTTACGACGCGGCCATCGCGCTCAAGCCCGACGCCGCCGAAGCCCTGTGCAACAAAGGCATCGCGCTGAAGGAACTGGGACGCCTCGACGAAGCGTTGGCCTGTTACGACGCGGCGATCGCCGCCAAACCGGAGTCAGCGGAGGCCTACAACAACAAAGGCATCCTGCTCGCCGATCAGCACCGTCACACGGATGCGATCGCGATGTACGCGAAAGCTCTCGCGTTGAAACCCGATTATCCGTTCCTCGCCGGCACGCTGCTGCAGACACGTATGCGGATCTGCGACTGGAAGAATTTTGACGCGGATCTGGCCGCGCTTCTGCGCCAGGTCGACGCTGGCGCGCAGGCGAGCCCGCCGTTCCAACTGTTGTCGCTGGCGGATGCGCCGGCCCTCCACCGCAAGGCTGCGGAAAGCTGGACGCCGCGCGAGTTCCCGCGCAACCCGGCGCTGGGGCCGATCCCCGCGCGTGCGCAGCACGGCCGCCTGCGGGTAGGCTACTTCTCGATGGATTTCAAGAACCATCCCGTCGGCATGCTGACCGCCGGGATGATCGAGGCTCACGACAAAACCAAAGTGGAAACCTATGGCTTCTCCTACGGTGCGGACACCGGCGATCCGATCCGCAAGCGCCTGGAGAAAGCTTTCGATCAGTTTTTCGACGTGCGCCCGATCGCGGACATCGATATCGCGCGGATCGCGCGCGAAGTGGAACTCGATATCGCCATCGATCTGGCGGGGTGCACAAATGACTCCCGCACGGCGGCGATCTTCGCTTTTGGCGCGGCTCCCGTGCAGGTGAACTACCTGGGTTATCCGGGAACCATGGGGGCCGACTACTACCACTATATTCTAGCAGACGCGGTCGTGGCGCCGAACGCAGCTCACTTCAGCGAGGCGCTTGTCCATCTGCCGGGCTGTTATCAAGCTAACGATGAGCAGAGGATCGTGGCCGCGCGCACTTTCGCGCGCGCCGAACTGGGGCTCCCCGAGGGCGGCTTCGTCTTCTGCTGCTTCAATACCAACGTCAAAATCACGCCCGAAATCTTCAGCGCGTGGATGCGAATCTTGAACGCGGTGCCCGGCAGCGTGTTGTGGCTGCTCACAGACAACGCGGCGGCGGTTTCGAATTTGCGCGCTGAGGCGGAACGCCGCGGCGTCGAAGCGGAGCGCCTGGTCTTCGCCGCGCGCATGAGCAACGCCGAACACATGGCGCGGCACAAAGCGGCCGACCTGTTCCTCGACACCCTGCCCTACAATGCCCACACCACCGCGAGCGACGCCTTGTGGATGGGCCTGCCGGTGCTGACGTGCAAGGGCGAGTCCTTTGCCGCGCGCGTGGCGGCCAGCATCCTCGACGCGATGGGGCTCGGTGAGCTCGTCACCACCAGCCTTGGCGACTACGAACGCCTGGCGGTGGCGCTGGCCAACGACCGGGGGCGGATGACGGCTTTGCGCGACGCAGTCACACGCGCGCGCGAAAGCTCCGATGTATTCAAACCGGCGGTCTTCGCCGGGCGCCTGGAAAAAGCCATTGCCATCATGGCGCAGCGCACCCATGCCGGCCAGCCGCCGGCACAAATAGGGATTGATCCGTAAGGCCGATCTTCCGCTAGAATATCGGCATCAGGAAGATCCCCGGGCCGAGGACCGCGCACCATGACAAGAGTCACACTTATCCTTGGCATCATCGGCGCGGTGATGTTGGCACTCGCGACGCCGGTGCGCGCCGCAGCGCCGACCGAAGCGCGGATGAAGGGCGCCTTGCTCGCCTATTTCGAAGCGATGAACGACCACGACGCCGCCAAGGTCACGGCGATGTTCGCAGCCGACGCCATGATCGAGGATCCCTTCGGCACGCCGTTGCGTCCGGCCGCAGTCTTCGTCGATGGCGTTACCAAAGCGATGATCAGCTTCAACGTGCTGCTGGTGACAGCGAGCGAGCACGCCAGTGCCGCGGCGGCGCTGTACATCAACACGCCCAAAGGCAATCTCAACGCCATCGAGGTGTTCACTTTCAACACCGAAGGCAAGATCACCAGCATGAAAGCCTACTGGGGCCCCGGCGACCGCGAAGGCCAGTGATTATTCACCGGCCTCCGCAATGACCCTCGGACTGAAGCCGCCGGCCTGGCGGTCAAAGAGACGGCGGTAGACCCCACCTTCACGCGCCAGAAGCTGTTCGTGCGAGCCGTCCTGCACGATGCGGCCCTCGTCGAACACCAAAATGCGGTCCAGGGCGCGCACCGTCGACAGACGGTGCGCGATGACCAGCGCAGTGCGCCCGCGCAAGAGGCGCCCAATGGCTTCCTGGATGAGCGCTTCGGATTCTGAATCGAGGCTGGAGGTCGCCTCATCCAGGATCAGGATCTTGGCGTCGGCGAGGAAGGCGCGCGCGAGCGCCACGCGCTGACGTTCGCCGCCCGACAGCTTCACGCCGCGTTCGCCGACGAGCGTGGAATAGCCGCGCGGCAAACGGGCGATGAAATCGTGAGCGTTGGCGAGCTTGGCGGCGTGCGCGATCTCGGCGTCGCTGGCGCCGGGTTTGCCATAGGAGATGTTCTCGGCCAGCGAGCGGTGGAACAGGATCGGCTCTTGCTGCACGACCGCGATCTGCGAACGCAGTGAGGCCTGCGTCATGTCGCGCACGTCGATACCGTCGATCAGCACGCGCCCGCCGGTGACGTCGTAGAGCCGCTGGATGAGCTTGACGAAGGTGGTCTTGCCCGAGCCGGAGTGCCCGACAAGGCCCACGCGCTGGCCGCGCGGGATGGTCACCGCGAGATCGCTGTACAGCGGCGTCGGGTGGGCACCGTAGCGGAAGGTGACGTCGTCGAAGCGCACTTCGCCGTCCTTGATGCGCACGTCCTGGGCGGCTGGCCGATCTTCGATGCCGAGTGGCTGGGCATGGATGGCCACAAGCTCCTCCATTTCGTTGACCGAGCGCTGCAGGTGATTAACGTGCTGGCCGATGTCGCGCAGGTAGCCGTTGACAATGAAATAGCTGGTGATCACGAAGGCGACATCGCCGGGGGTGGCCTTGCCCTGGAACCAAAGCCAGATGGCCGCACCCACCAGCGCGGTGCGCACCAGCCAAAGCAGCGCGATCTGGATGGTCCCGGACCACGTCCCGCGCGTCCACGTGCGGCGCGTGCGCGCTTTCCACTTGAACAACAAGCGGTCGAGACGGGTTTCTTCACGTGCCTCGGCGCCGAAACTTTTGACCACGGCGTTGGAGCTGATGGAGTCGGCGAGCAGGCCAGACATGCGCGTGTCCCAGGCATTGGACAGCGATGCGGCCGGCGCCAGCCAGCGCGTGGCCATGAACACCGTGAGCGCGGTGTAGATGAGCGCGCCCACACCCATCACCACACCGAGCAGCGGGGCCTTCGCGCCCAGCATGAAGATCGTTCCCGTCAGAACAACTACCGACGGGCCGAGGGCCAGCAGCAACGTGTCGTTCATCAGGTCGAGCGCCCACATGCCGCGCGTGATCTTGCGCACGGTGGAGCCGGCGAAGGTATTGGCGTGCCAATCGGTGGAGAAGCGCTGAATGTGCCGGAAGGCGTCGGCGGCGATGTCGGCCATCACGCGCAAGGTGAAGGTGATCACGTTCATCCAGGCGGCCTGACGCAGGAACACGAGTGCCAAGCCAAGCGCTGCCATGGCGACGAACGCCGGCAGCACGGCTGCCTTGTTGTCGTTGGCGAGCGCGTCGACCAGGCGGCCTGCGTAGGTGGGAATGAAAATCTCGGTCACGGTCGCCGCCGAGATCGCGAGCGCGATCAGCCAGGCGCGCGCCGGCTGTTTCTTCCAGCGGGCCAAGGTGAAACGAAGGACATCGGGCATCGCGTTGGCGCGACGCTTGGAAGTGCGAGTGGTCATGGCGTTCTGCCGGCGGGGTACCGCCGGCTCCGTTTTCAGCTTTGAGAATGATGAGGTCCGAAGACCTGGTTCAGTTGCGGACCAAAACGTGGTCCATCCCGGCTAAGGCCAGCGCGCTAATGGCGCGATCGGCCCGTTTTATTTTGATACTGATAAACGTGCATGACGTTCACCGCCGGTTGCTGAAAACGGGGCGGAGAATATGCCTGCGCCGCAATTAACGCAAGCGAATCAGGCGTTATTGGAGGTCCGGGCAATTGTAACAACGCACCAACGGGTTAGGACAAGTCCTGCCGCAACACGCTAATATCCGCACATCACCATTGGGAGGTCATCATGACCCTATCACGCCGGACTGCACTTCTGATTGCCGCCGCCGCCGCGACGATGCCGCGCTTTACGTTCGCCGCGGGCGCTCCGCTCAAGATCGCCACCGTCGGGACGGGCAACGTCGGAAGTAATTTGGGCAAGGTCTGGGCCATGAATGGCCATCCGGTGATGTTCTCTTCGCGCAATCCTGACGGACTGAAGGATGAAGTGGCTGCGGCGGGACCGAATGCACGCGCTGGCACCGTGGCCGAAGCCATTGCCTTTGCCGACGTGGTGCTGATGGCGGTGCCTTACAGCGCGCTGCCGGCAGTGGCCATGGAGCACGCCAAGGGACTGGCCGCCAAACAACTCCTCCTCGACGCCTCGAACCCGATCGTGCCGCGCGATGGTGCGGTCGGCGAGGAAGCGCAGAAGGCCGGCGCCGGGCTGTTCGCGCTGAAACTCATTCCGGGGGCGAAGATCGTACGCGCCTTCAACGCCGTGGGTGCGGCGCGCATGAGCCAAGGCGGCAAGGACGCCAGCGGCAAGCCCATCGGTATGCCGATCGCCGGCGACGACGAGAATGCCTTGAAGATCGCCGAGATGCTGATCCGCGAGACCGGATTCGAACCGGTGCGCGTGGGCAACCTCGATTTCGGCAAACACCTGCGCCCCGGCACACCGATGGCGGGCGAACGCTCGCCGGACGAAGTGCGCAAAGTCGCCGCGACATTGAAGTAGGAGAAGAGCCATGAAGATGAAACATTTTCTGAGCACCGTTGCGGTGGCCGCGCTCATGACCGCGAGCGCCCATGCGCAGCAGGCGACATTCACGGCCAACACACCGCTGGGTGTGACCGCCAACGGCAAGTACACGGCGATGTCCTCCAATGTGAAGGTTTACGGCGGCCTCGTGTTCTCCGAGAGCTGCTCCTACGACCCGGACCGCAACCTGGTGGTCGCCGTCAATCGTGGTGCTGCGCAAAACGTCGCCGTCAATGACGGCTTCGTCTCGCTGATCAACCACGACGGCTCGGTGCATACGCCGGCGTGGATCGGTGCCACGCGCGCCGGCCTGGTGCTCAACGATCCCTTGGGCAGCGATATCGCGAACGGCAAACTCTACGTCGCCGACAAGGATGGTGGCACTGCCGACGGCGCCGCGCCGGTGAATGTCGTGCGCATCTTCGACATGAAGACCGGCGCGCCAGCGGGTGAGATCAAAATCGAGGGCTCGGTAGGGTTCAATGACGTAGCCGTGGCGAAAGACGGCACGATCTACGGCACGCAGACCGGAAGTGCGACCGTGGTGCAGCGGGTCTACAAGATCACGCCCGACGGCAAAGCCTCGGTGCTGGTCGAAGGCGCGCCGCTCGCCCGCCCGAACGGCATCGCGCTGGACACCGAGGGCAATGTCGCCGTGGTGAATTTGGATTCAGCGGCGGTGCTAACCTTCTCGCCGACGGGCAAGTTGCTGAAGACCGAACAGGCGTCGCTGCCGGGCAATGACGGCCTGGTAATCCTGGCTGACGGCACGAAGTATGTGAGCAGCGTGATGAACGGCGGCATGTCGCGCATCCGCGGCGGCAAAGCGGAGTTGATTGCCTCCGGCATCCCGAGCCCCGCCTCGATCTGCTACGACAGCCAAGCAAAGCAGATTGTCATTCCGATGAACCCCAACAACGCGCTCGGGTTCCTGAAGGTGGAGTGAAGCACGCCTTCACAATCGCGTGCAGCAGCTAGGCAGGTGCCGACGCGGGGCGTAGCATGCGCTGCATGAGAGCGCTTCGGTTCTTCATCGTTGGTTTTATGCTCGTGATCGCTGCAATGTCAGCGGCGCGGGCGATTCCAGCCTATGCCGACCAACCAAAGATGTCGGGCAAGATGCAAGCCGGGCATCCCTGCCACAACTGTCCCGATTGCGGCGTGCCGGGTGCGGACTGCGGCAACGACGCTGCGTGCGCATCGGTTTGCACATCATTCATGGGGGCCGCCTTCGCATTCACTCCCCCCTTCACCTTCCTGCCGGTGGAAACATTCAGCGCGGCCGAGGCGCTGCTGGTTTCCTTCAGCCGGCCACCGCCGCTCCAACCTCCGATCCTTTAACCTTCCGATGAGTAGCTTCTTCGACGTCCGCTTCGTGGAGGCGGGCCCCGCGCGTTCGCGCGCACCTTTTGAGGATTGAAGGTCATGTATTCTCGACGATTGGCGCTGGTTGCCGCCTGCGTGGTTTTGGCCGTGCCCGATGTGGGCGGCGCACAACCCTTGATGCCGGATTTCTCACCCGTTCCGATGGATCACGCGCAGCACGACATGCACCAGCACGGTGCAGCGATGGACGGCAGTGACCTGACCGGCTCTTTTTGTACCAAGCGATTTGATAGAAACTAGCTTGGAAAGGAGCTTTGTCATGCCAAAGAAGAGACCCAGTCCGGAGCAGATCGTGACGCTACTGCGTCAGATTGAAGTTGCGACGTCATCGGGTAAATCGG
>CANKHC010000142.1 GCA_947481595.1 Fidelibacterota bacterium | reverse complement strand
GCACGCCTTGCGGCAGGAAGGCCGACAATTCGGTCCAATCCGGCACGCCCGGCAGGATCTCGCGCAGGCGGGCGATGGCGTCGTCGATCGAGAACAGGTCGAAGGGCTCGATCTCGAGCGCGGTGACGTTCTTCTCGTTGTGCTGGCGGCCGTAGGCGCGCAGCAGGTCGTAGAGGGACACGTCGTAGACCGCGCGCAGCGTGACCGGCAGGCCTTCCGGTGCGCCGCGGGGATAGAAGTTGATGCCTTTGCGGGGCAGTTCGAAAACCTTGCGGCCGGCTTCCTGCATGGCTTCCAGGCGCATCATCTGGAATTTCAGCGCCTCGGCCATCTCCTCGGCGGAGGGCTGGTCGTCGTTCTCCTCCTTGGGCAGGAGCAGCTTGGATTTGAGGAACGCAAGCCAGGCGGCCATCACCAGGCAGTCGGCGGCGAGCTCAAGCTGCGAGGCGCGCGCGGTTTCGATGAACTTCAGATACTGGTCGGCCAGCGCCAGGATCGAAATGTGCATGAGGTCGACCTTCTGGTCGCGCGCGAGCACCAGAAGCACGTCGATGGGGCCTTCGAAGGCGCCGAGATTGAGCACGAACAACGCGTTGGGATCGGCCAGGCGTTCGGAAATGGGCCGGTCGTCCTCTTCGAACTCCGGCAGGGCGGCGAGATCGGACGGTTCAGACGGCAAGTCAGTTAACCCGAAGTGAGCCCGGCCACCGCCGCTATGAGGTTAACCACGGCGTCGGCGAGCGGAATGATTGTCCACGCAAAGAGATCAAGATCGGCGCCGATCTTTGAACCCAACCAAGGCAGCAAAACCAGCGCGCCCAGGATCAGGAACATGCCGTATTTTTCCGTGGCCGCCAAGCGGCGCGCGAGCGGCAGCGGGAGAATGCCGACGGCCACACGTCCGCCGTCGAGCGGCGGCAGCGGAATCATATTGAAAACCGCGAGAAGGACGTTGATGCCGATGCTGTTGACCAGCGCCTGCGCGAGAAATCCAGCCACATTATCCACAGGCCCGATGGCGAAGCGGAAGATCAAGGCCGAGACCAGCGCCAGGAAAATGTTCATGGCGGGTCCGGCGAGCGCCACCCAAACCATGTCGCGGCGCGGATTGTTGAGGCGCCCGAAATTGACCGGAACCGGCTTGGCCCAGCCGAGCACGGGCGCGCCAGCCAACTTGAGCATCGCCGGCAAGATAATGGTGCCGAAGGGATCGACGTGGCGGATGGGGTTGAGGGACAAGCGCCCCTGCTCCTTGGCGGTGGGGTCGCCGAACATCAAAGCGACGTAACCGTGCGAGGCCTCGTGCAGGGTGATGGCCAGGATCGCCGGGATTGCCACGGCGAGCACTGTGAGGGTTGTGGATAGTACGCTATCCATGTCGCAGGAGGTCCGCTACCCGGAAACCTGAAGCGGCCATGTCGAGGACGGGTGCGCGCGGCCTGCGGCGGATGCCAACCACAGCCGCGAGCGCGCGCTGGCCGTTGGCGCGCAGCGGACCCGTGCCTTTGGCGACGGCTTCCATCTCGGCCGGATCGCCCTCGCAGTGGAGGACGAGATCGCAGCCGGCGTCGAGCGCCGCAGCGGCACGGGCGTCGAAAGGCCCCGTCAGAGCTTTCATGCCGAGGTCGTCGCTCATCAACAGCCCCCGGAAGCCGATTTCGCCGCGAATGATGTCGTTGATCACAGCCTTTGATGTGGTGGCTGGGCGTTGGGAATCAATGGCCTGGTAGACCACGTGGGCGGTCATGGCGAAGCACAGGTCCTGCAGCGGCGTGGCACAAAGGGCCTTGAAAGGCGCGAAATCGTTGGCCCGCAAGGTCGTCAGGTCGTCGGAAACGACCGGCAGCTCCTTGTGGCTATCGGACGCAGCCCGGCCGTGGCCGGGGATGTGCTTGATGACCGGCACCACGCCGGCATCGATCAGGCCTTCGCAGGCGGGCGGCGAGAGGGCCGCAACCACGGCAGGATCGCGGCCAAAGGCACGGTCGCCGATGATGTCGTGGGCGCCTTCGACAGGCACGTCCATGCACGGGGCGCAGTCGACGTCGATACCCAGCGCCGCCAGCTCAGCGCCGATCATGCGGTTGTTGAGGCGCAAACCCTCGGAAGCCTTGCCGGGATCGCGGGCATGAAGGACGCCGAAGTCAGCCATCGGCGGGGCATGGCGCCAGTGCGGCGGCTTAAGCCGCTGTACCCGCCCGCCCTCCTGATCAATCAGGACGACAGGATCATAGGACGAATCTAACGCGCGTAAATCTCTCACCAACGCAATGACTTGAGATGGTTTGTCAATGTTACGCGCGAACAGAATGTAACCCGCGGGACGGGAGCGCAGAAAGAACGCGCGTTCGGCGGCGGTGAGCGAGAGACCTGCCATCCCGAAGATGGCGGCCATCGGGGCGGGTGAATTCATGGGCTGCCGCTAAGGCCGAATGACAATGCAGCCGACTTTGGCTTCCTCGAGGGACGCGCATAGCGCATCCGCCGCGGCCTTGTCGGCGAGCGGGCCCGCCCGCAGACGGTAGAAGACGCCGCGTTCGCCCAGGTCAGCCTTGGTGATCAGTGGCTGATAGGCGCCCAGCAGAGTCTTGTTCTTTGAAGCAATGCGCTTCCATTCGGCCTGGGCGGCGGCTTCGGAAAGCACCGAGGCCAGCTGGATATGGAAGGCGCCGCCGGCGGCGGCTGCCGGAACGGGTGAAGGCACCGCTGCAACTTGGGTCTCCGCCGGGGCTGCGGCTGGGGTTTCGGCAGGCGGCGCAGCGTTAGGTTTTGCGGCATCGGGACCGACGTTGATGGGGCCGGTGGCGGAGGTGCGTCCGCCGGTGGCAGCGGCAACCGCGGCGGCCAGCGGATCGACTTCAGGTTTTGCCGGCGCCTTGGCGGCAGCGGGCGCGGGTGCTTCGGCCTTGGGAGGCTCTGCGACCGCCACTTCCGCCTTGGCAGGCTCGGGCTTTGCCGGTTCGGCTTGAACGGGTTCGGATTTTGCGGGCTCGACCTTCGCCGCTTCGACCTTAGCCGGCTCGGGGGCCGGCTTGGGCGCTTCGGCGGCGGGCGCCGGTTCAGGCGCTTTCATCGGCGGAGCTTTGGGCTCCTCTGCCGGCGGCATCAGGTTTTCGACCCGCGACGGGGCGTTGCCCTTGGCGACGCGGTCATAGACCAGCTTGTCCTGGTTCTCGACCTGCATCCCACCCGGGCTCTCGGGGCGCACTTTATAGGGGCTGGGATCGGCCTTGATGAAGCCGGGCGAACCCGTTGCGACGGCCAAATCGCCGCCATCGCGGAAGAAGTACCACCCTGCCCCGCCCGCCACGACCAAGCCCAAGACCACACCGACGATCACGCTGAAGGACCTGCCCTCTTCGGAGCGGCGCGGGCGGCGGCCGTGATAGTCGTCGTTGAAGACGTCGTCGGTGAAAGGTGTGGCGCGCAAATCGGCGCGCCCGTCGCCGGACGACTGAGGCGCCTTGTTGAGTTCCTGGCGGCGCAGCGGCGGACCGTCGCCGTCGCGATCAATGGGCATCAGCGCATTTCCTCTACCGGTTCGACCCCGAACACGGCCAGCCCTGACGCTATCACCAGCCCGACACCGCGGACAAGCGCGAGGCGCGCCACCGAGACGTTTTGATCGCCCGCTTGCAGGAAACGCAGCTCGGCCGCGTCATTGCCCTTGTTCCACAGCGCGTGGAATTGTGACGCCAGATCGTAAAGGTAGAACGCGACGCGGTGCGGCTCATGGGCGAGTGCCGCCCCTTCCACAGTCCGCGGCCAGTTGGCGAGCGCGCGCATCACCCCGAGTTCGTCGGAATCGGTGAGGCGCGTGAGATCGGCCTTCGCCAGGCCGGCATCGCTGAGGTCGGCGCTGGCGAACATCTCCTTGGCATGGCGGAAGACGCTGCGCCCGCGGGCGTGGGCGTACTGGACATAGAACACGGGATTTTCGCGGCTCTTCTCCATGACCTTGGCATAGTCGAAGTCGAGGGGCGCATCGTTCTTGCGCGTCAGCATGATGAAGCGCACCACGTCCTTGCCGACCTCGTCGATCAGGTCGCGCATGGTGACGAAGGTGCCGGCGCGCTTGGACATCTTCACCGGCTCGCCGTTGTTGAGCACGCGCACCATCTGGGCCAACTGCACGTCGAGCTTGCCTTTGTCGGCCGTCAGCGCCTTGAGCGCCGCCTGCACACGTTTGACATAGCCGCCGTGGTCGGCCCCCCAAACGTTAATGAGGTTGTAGAAACCGCGGTCGACCTTGTCCTTGTGATAGGCAATGTCGCCAGCAAAGTAGGTCCAGCTGCCATCGGACTTTTTGACCGGGCGGTCGACTTCGTCGCCGAATTGCGTGGCTTTGAACAAGAGCTGCGGACGCGGCTCCCAATCATCGGGGGTCTTGCCCTTGGGCGGCTCGAGCACGCCGGTATAGGTGAGGCCTTGGCTTTCGAGATACGCCAGTGCGGCATCGACCTTGCCGGCCGAGACCAGTGCCTTTTCGGAGCTGAAGATGTCGTGCTGGACGCCCAGCGCCGCCAGATCCTCTTTCACCGCTTCCATCATGTAGGCTACGGTGAAGTCGCGCAGCGGCGGGATCCAGGCCTTCTCGTCGTCGACCTTCGCCCACTTGTCGCCGTCGCGCGCCTTAAGCTTCTCGGCCACAGGGATCAGATAGGCCCCGCCGTACATGATCTCCTTGCGGGCGAGCATGCCTTGGACGTCATCTTCGCTGAGCTTGCCCAGCGCTTGCAAATAGCGCGCGCGCAACGCGCGGGCGACGTGATCGACCTGACCGCCGGCGTCGTTGATATAATATTCCTTGGTGACCGCGAAGCCGGCTTTGGCCAGTAGACGGGCGAGTGCATCACCCACCACGGCGCCGCGCGCGTGGCCGACGTGCATCGGGCCGGTCGGGTTGGCCGAGACATATTCGACGTTGATCTTCTCGCCCTTGCCGATCTTGGCGTCGCCGTAAGCGACACCTTCCTTCAGCACATCGCGCAAAGCCCCGCGCCAGATGTCATCGTTGAGCTTGAGGTTGATGAATCCGGGCCCGGCGATATGGACGGCGACGACGTCGGGGAGTTTCTTCAACTGCTCAATCAACAGGGCCGCGATGTCCTTCGGCGGCTTACCGGCGGGCTTGGACAGCACCATCGCGGCGTTGGTGGTGACGTCGCCGTGCCCAGCTTCGCGCGGGGGCTCAGCCCCGATCTTGCTGAGGTCGAGGTCCGGCGGCAGCAACCCCTCGGCCATCAGGGCGGCGGCGGCGGCATCGATGCTGGACTTGAGGACGGCGAAAATGTTCATGGCGGCGGTTCATAGGCGCAAATGGCCCGTTCTTCAAGCATTTCAGTGCCAAAACCGCGCGCGTCGCGTTACCATCCCGGCCTGAAACGGAGATTCGACATGCTCAAGGAATTCCGCGAATTCGCCCTCAAGGGCAACGTCATCGACTTAGCCGTCGGCGTGATCATCGGTGCCGCCTTCGGCAAGATTACCACCTCGCTGGTCAACGACGTGATCATGCCGCCATTCGGCCTGTTACTCGGCGAGGTGGATTTCTCGAAACTCTACCTCAATCTGTCGGACAAGACTTTCGCGACCCTCGCCGAAGCCAAGGCCGCCGGCGCGCCGGTGATCGCCTATGGGTCATTCGTCAACACCATCCTCGAATTCACGATCATCGCCTTTGCGATCTTCATCATGGTGCGCCAGATCAACCGCCTGCGCACGATCCTCGGCACCCAGGATGCGCCGCCCGCGCCGATGGAGAAATCCTGCCCCAAGTGCCTGTCGACGATCCCGCTCCAGGCGACGAAGTGCCGGGCTTGTACGGCGGACCTGCCGGCTTAATTCTTGGTCGCATTTACTGCGGCGAACCGGTTCCCACTTCCCCGGTAAATGCTCTAGGGCTTCACTGTCGGATCAAACAGCCGCGCATGTTCGTCGAGGGCGAACTTGTCGGTCATGCCGGCGATGTAGTCGGCGACGCGGCGCGCGGTCTTGAGGGTTTTGGGGCCGTCGATGCCCACATGCCAATCCTCGGGCAAGAGATGCGGCTCGGCCAGCAACAGATCGAAGAGATCGCGCACGATGCGTTTGGCCTTGCTGGTCATGCGGTTGACGCGCGTGTGGCGGTACATGTTGGCGAACAAAAACGCCTTCACCGCCTTCTCCTGCTCAGCCATGGCAGACGAGAAGCCGACCAGCGCGTGACCCAATGCGCGTACGCCGGCTGTGGATGTCGGCTTGGCGGCGGTAAAGCGGCGGTGGGATTCGGCGATGACGTCGTTGACCATGGCCGCGATCATCGTGCGCAGCGACTCATGGATCAGACGACCGCGCTCGAGGCCGGGGTGGCGCGCCGCCACACCTTTGAAGATCGGCCCCACCAGCGGCAACTCAAAGACCGCTTCGAGTGGGAATAGGCCTGCGCGCAGGCCGTCGTCGAAATCGTGGGCGGTATAGGCGATATCGTCGGAGATCGCCGCGGCCTGCGCCTCGGCGCCGGGCCATGTGCCGAGAGCCAAGTCCTGCACGGCGTTGTATTCGGTGATCGCCAGCGGCACCGTCTTGCCGGGTTTGGCGGTGATGGGTCCGTTGTGTTTGACCAGCCCTTCGAGCGTCTCCCACGTGAGATTGAGTCCATCGAAGTTGGCGTAGCGGTGCTCGAGCTTGGTGACGATGCGCAAGGACTGCGCGTTGTGGTCGAAGCCGTTGTAGGGCGCCATGCATTCCTGCAGCACATCCTCGCCGGCATGGCCGAAGCAGGTGTGGCCGAGGTCGTGGGCGAGTGCGAGGGCTTCGGCCAGGTCTTCGGTGAGGCCCACGAAGCGCGTGATGGAGCGGGCGATCTGCGAGACCTCGAGACTGTGGGTCAGACGCGTGCGGTAGTTCTCGCCTTCGCCGTAGACGAAGACTTGGGTCTTGTATTTGAGCCGGCGGAAGGCGCCGCAGTGGATAATGCGGTCGCGGTCGCGCTGGTAAACCGTGCGCGTGGCGGACTCCTCCTCGCGCGTCAGCCGACCCCGGCTTTGCGCCGGATCGGTCGCAACAGTTACAAGGCAACCCGCGAGTTTTGCGATGTCTTCAGCCATGGCGGGACACTAACTAAGGGTCTCCCCGGCGGCAATGGCGCCGTGCTAGCCTTGCGGGTCACATTCAAAGCTGGGTTGGCAGAGGCAGGTTGGTTCATGCATCTTTTCCTTAAGTCGGCGATCGCCGCCGCAGTGGTCATGGTCAGCGCGGCAGCACAGGCCGAGCCTTTGGGCAGAGCCGGCAAGGAACTCAAGGATTGCGAGACCTGCCCGACCATGGTGGTCCTGCCGAAGGGCACCTTCGTCATGGGCTCGCCGGAAAAAGAGCAGTTTCGCTATCCCAACGAAGCCCAGCGCAAGGTCACCATCAATTACCAACTCGCGGTCGGTAAATTCGAGATCACCTTCGACGAGTGGGACGCGTGCTTTCAGCAGCTGAAGTGCCGCCCCCTCAAAGACGAAGGCCGCGGTCGCGGGCGCATGCCGGTGATCAATGCCGACTGGCGCGACGCGCAGGATTACGTGAAATGGCTGTCGGCGAAGACCGGGCACACCTACCGCCTGCTCACCGAAGCCGAATGGGAATACGCCGCGCGCGCGGGCTCGAAGAAAGCGTTCTCCTGGGGCGAAAAAG
>CANKHC010000141.1 GCA_947481595.1 Fidelibacterota bacterium | reverse complement strand
GAAGACATATACCAGCCGGGGTGTGGCCTCTATCCGCGCCCTATCCCCGCAACCGAAGATCAATACAACGCACTCATGCGCGATTATTATCTTCAGATGGGTGATGCGTTGCTCTATCTCGGGCCACGCAATCGACAGGTTTTCAGCCTACAAGATCCGGATATCTACCTGGATCTCGATTATCGCGCTGAACTGGAGCGTCGCGGACGTATCCGAGGTGGAGATACGCTGAGCAACTCCGATGCCATAGACAACGGAGCTCAACCAAAATCCTTTTTCCCGAATTGAGTTGAAACGACCCTGAACCGCGGGTGAGCGATCCAGGGGCGCGCAGCACAGTTAGCTAATTCCTACTTCTTCATTTCGACGAACAGCACGCGGTAGTCCTCATCGATGTGGGACTCGGAGACGATGGAATCGCGGTAGTGGAACACCGAGCTGCCGGGCATGAGGCGCTGCGGATTGGGCTTGGCCACCGGAGTGTTGTTGCCCGACTTGGTGATCGTGAACTGACCCTGGTCGAGATACACCAGAAGCTGGTTGTTCTTGCGCAACAGCGCGCCCGGACGCACGAAGCCTTTCTTGAAGGACACCAGGTTGACGCGCACGACGTCGTTGTCGACCAGTACCTTCTGCTCGGCTCCGCCGCCGCCGGTGTGGGCTTCGTCTTCGTACTTAGTCACGCCCAGGGTCTTGGCCTTGGCGAGGGCTTCCGGCGATTCGCCGCTCGAGGAATAGATGCCTTTGAGGTCGTTATTCGACTTGGTGGTGGCCATCTTGTCGATGACATCGGCGGCCACTGCGGTGACGCACGCCCCACCGATCGCGCCGGCCAAAGCCACCGCCGCATAAGTTCCGATCTTGCCAAGCTTTCCGCGCATCTGCAGTTCTCCTTCAATTGGATGTGACGTGGGGAATCCCCTTCGGTTCCCTGGGGAAAAAGGGGCGGCAGGAATGGCATCGTTCTACCATCCGGTGTCAGAGGCGAGCGATAGAATCGCTTCAGGCTTCCATCGTAATCCGCGCTATGATGCGGCCGGACCTCGGAACGAACATCTCATGACTAAACACATTCTGCTGCTTTCCGTCTGCCTCTCGGCGGGCGCCGCATTTGCCGCCGACAACCAGCTCTTTCCCAAAGGCAAGGACGTGGTGTTCCGCGCCGGCGCCTGCAAGGCCGAGCGGGTGCAGGCCTCCGCCGACGGCGGCAAGAGCCTGCTCAACAAGGGTGAGTGCGCGACCTGGGGCTTGATTGAGAACCAAATCGCGCAAGTCCATACGGCCGGAGAATGTGCTGTCTATTACGAGTACACCGTCGAAATGGACGAGTTCCCGATACTGGACTGCGACAAGCGTCCCGAGAAAAAATAGCGATTATATTTCGCCAACAAAAAACCCGGGCTTTGCAGCCCGGGTTTTGTCGTTTGAAGCCGAACGCTGCGTTAGCTGCGGCGTTGGCCCAGGAACATCATCAAGAACTGGAAGAGGTTGATGAAGTCCAGGTAGAGGGAGGTGGCACCCATGACGGCAGAGGGTTCTTCCATGCCAGAGCCGCGCACCGTCATCAGGTACTGGTTCTTGATGGTCTGCGTGTCGTGGGCAGTGAGGCCCGCGAACAGCAGCACGCCGACCGCCGAGATGATGAAGTGCATCATCGCGCTTTGCACAAAGATCTGCACCACCGACGCGATCACAAGGCCAATCAGGCCCATGAACAGGAAGGTGCGCATCGGGCTCAAGTCGCGCTTGGTCGTGTAGGCGTAGAGACTGAGCGCGCCGAAGGCCGTCGCGGTGATCAGCAGCGTGCGGGTGACGCTGACACCGGTGTAGGTGAGCAGTAGCACCGACAGGCCGACGCCCATCAAGGCGACGAAAGCCCAGTACATCGTCTGCAGGCCGGTGATTTTGCCGCGGTTAGCGGCGTACTGCATGCCGAAGATCAGGCCAATGGGCGCCAGGATGGCGACAAAGCCGAGACCCGTGTAGCCCATGCGGCCGGTAGCCTGGTTCACCTGAAAGAACAAGTTCTGCAGGCTGGTGTTGGCGACGAGCAAAGCCACGAAGCCCGACAGGAACAGGCCCGAGGCCATGTAGTTGTAGACCCGCAGCATGTAGCGGCGCAGGCCGACATCCATCGGCGCAGCTTCGGCGCGGCCGAGTACGGCATCATAACCGCGGTCTAATTTGCGGTTTTGTTCAAGAGCCATGGAAGTCCTCGCAATGTTGAACCGCCCGCAACACTAGATGCGGGCACGGGATGTATATTGGGGCATGGTCGCGCGCGCGCAATCAAAATCGGCGAGGCTGGCACAATCTTAATGCGACGAGGGGCCGAATAATCCCTTTGTAACCAAAGCGTTACAGGAGGGGCTCGCCGTGGCCTGTTACATTACTCGTTGCGCAACAGCGGGGCGGCCTTGGTGCCCATGGCGCGCCAGGTCCCCATGAATCCGGCGAGCAGCGTCACGGTGATGCAAGCGACGATGACAAGGGCCACCAGCTGGAAGTCCATCGCCCATGGAATTCGCATAACCTCGGTGATCACGCCGTAGGCGGCGATGGAACCCACACCGGCGGCGATCAGTCCGGTGGCGAGGCCCAGCAGCAGGTACTCGAACAGGAAGGCGCGCAGCACGTCGCCGCGTGTCGCACCCAGCACCTTCAGCACGACGGACTCATAGATGCGCCGGCTGTGGCCTGCGGCAATCGCACCTGCGAGCACCAAAGCCCCCGCGACCAGCGCGATGCCTGCCGTCATGCGCACGGCAATACCGAGCGTGTCGAGCATGCTCTTGAGCATGTCGAGGGCCTGGCGCACCTGGACGATGGTGACGTTGGGCATGGCGCCCAGCACGGCGGTCTCGATGGCCTCCTCGCTGCCCGGCACCGAGTTGACGGTAGCAAGTGAAATGCCCGGTGCGCCGGCCAACGCCTTTTCATTGAAGATGAAGGTGAAGTTCATGGTGCCCGATTGCCAGCGGATGTCGCGGAAGCTCGCGACCTTGGCCGTGATCTCGCGCCCCAAGACTGTCATTGAGATCTCGTCGCCGATCTTCAGGTAAAAGTCGTCGCCGACACGCGTATCGATCGAGATCAGCGGCGGGCCTTCGTAACCCACAGGCCACCATTCGCCGGCGGTGATCTGCGCACCCTCAGGCACCTTGTCGGACATGGAGATGCCGCGTTCGCCGCGCGCCGCCCAGCGGCTTTCCGCCGCCACGGGCGCTTCGTTGACCGGAACACCTTTGATCTTACTGACACGGCCGCGGATCATGGTGGCGCTCAGCACCTTTTGAACGCCAGGCATACCGCCGACCAAGGCTTCAAATGCGGGGCGCTGGTCGGGCTGGATATCGACAAAGAACATCGACGGGGCGTCGGCGGGCAGGCCGTCTTTGATCATGCGATCGAGATTGGCCTGCAGCAGCGCGATGGCCACCAGCACAGAAAGACCAAGACCGAGCGAAAGAACAACCGACGTCGTCGGCGCGCCGGGGCGGTAGAGGTTGGCCAGGGCCAAACGCAAGGAAGGCCGCCCCGCGGTCGCGCTGTTGCCGCCGGTGCTCAAGCGCGCGGCCAGCTTCATCACGCCGGCGGCGGCGAGGCGGAACAGCACCAACGCGGCTGCGGAACCGAAGACGAACCAGATGGCGTAACGTTCGCGTTCGGCGGTGAGGACCGTGAACGCTGCGAGAGCCACGGCGACGATGGCTGAGGCGATCACATATTTCATGCGCGGCAACTGTGTGGGTGCCGCGAGCAGATTGCGGAAGAGGGCCACGGGCGGAATGTCTCGCGCGCGCGCCAGCGGCCAAAGTGTGAACAGCGCGGCGGTGAGTCCGCCGAAGACAGCGGCTTGCCCAAGGGCCAGCGGATAGATGCCGAGCTTCGCCTTCACCGGCAAAAGATCGCCGAGGGCTAAAGCCGCGATCATGGGAATGACCGCGCCGGCCACCAGACCGATGACAATGCCAACACCCGCGAGGATGCTGAGCTGGATGAGATACATCGAAAAGATCGTATCGGCAGGCGCACCCAGGCACTTTAGCGTGGCGATGGTGGTGAGGCGGCCGTTCAAGTGCGCCCGCACGGCATTGGCGACACCAATGCCGCCAGTCAGCAGCGCCGTGAGACCAACAAGCGTGAGGAACAACGAGACGTTATCGATGAAGGCATCAAGCCCACGCGCGGCTTGGTTGAGGCCGCGCAGGCGCCACGTCGCCTCGGGGAATTGGCTCATCAAACGCTCACGCAAGGCGTCGGCGCCGGCACTGTTGTCGAGGCGCACATTGTAAGTGTGATCGACCAGGCTGCCTTCGCGCACCAACTGTGCTTGCGCAAGGGCGGCTTCGCTGATCATCACGCGCGGGCCGGCGGTGGTGAAGCTGATGGACCGATCCGGCTCGTGCACGATCGTCGCGCGCAGCTCGACGGTGGTCTCGCCCAATTTGAAGCGCTCGCCGCGCGCGATCTTCAAGCGGCTGGCCAAGGTGGCATCGACCACCGCGCCGCGCACGCCGTCCTTTTCGGCCAGCGCATCCCCTAGTCCCTGCGCCGGATCGAGGGTGATGTCGCCGTAGAGCGGATAAGCGCCGTCGACCGCCTTGAGCTCGACCAGTGCGCGGCCCTGGACCTCGCCTGCTTCGTTTTCGGTGCGCGCCATGGTGCGCAGCTGGATGTGATGGCTCATGCTGCCCGCCGCGCGCAAGGCTGTGATCTCGGCTTCGCCCAGCGCGCGGTTGTCGCTGTCGGCCTGCAAGTCGCCGCCCAGCAGCGGCTGCGCGTCTGCGGCGATGCCGGCTTCAACGGAATCGTTCATCGACGCGGCGGCGGCGATCGCCGTCACGCCGATGGCGATGCAACCCAAGAAGATGCGAAAGCCGCGCATGCCGGCACGCAGTTCACGCAAGGCGAAGCGCAGCGGCAAAGATGCGGTCATGGCCTTGGTCCTTATGAGGTGGGGACGCCTTCGCCGACGATCAGGCCGTCGGCGATGCGCACGACCCGCTCGCAGCGCGCGGCGAGCTTCATGTCGTGGGTGATGAGCACGAGTGTGGTTTGGTGGCGGTCGTGCAGCTCGAAGAGAAGGTCGATGATTTGCTGACCCGTCGCGCCGTCGAGATTGCCGGTGGGCTCATCGGCCAAGAGGATTTTGGGCTCGACGGCAAAGGCGCGGGCGAGGGCGACGCGCTGCTGCTCGCCGCCGGAGAGCTGGCCGGGATAGTGCTCCATGCGGTGGCCGAGGCCGACGGCCGTAAGATGTTTGGCGGCGCGCTCAAAAGCGTCCTTACGTCCGGCGAACTCCAGCGGCACCGCGACGTTTTCCAGCGCCGTCATGGTCGGGATCAGATGAAAAGATTGAAAGACGATACCCACCGTGTCGCGGCGGAAGAGTGCAAGATCATCTTCGTCGAGGCCGGCGTATTCCGTGCCGGCGATGGCGACGCGGCCTTGGCTGATGCGCTCCAATCCCGCCACAATCATCAGCATAGTGGTCTTGCCGGAACCTGAAGGTCCGACGACACCAAGTGCCGTGCCTGGGGCGACGGAAAGATCGACGCCGCGCAGGATGTTGACCGGCCCTGCGGGCCCCTCCAAAGTGAGATGGACGGACTCGAGCAAGATCGCCGGTGCGGTGCTGACGCCGTCTTTAGACACGTTGTCTTTTTGGGGCGCGATGGGAGTGTCTTTCATGCACAGAGTGTTAGCATTCCACCTGCCGTTACAAAAGGCGCTCGCGCTTCTTTGTCTCATCACCTTTGCGTTTACGGTTCAGGCTGCTGATGCACCTATCCGCATTTTGGCCTTCGGCGACAGCCTGTCGGCGGGTTACGGCCTCGATGACGTGGGCGATGCCTTCCCGGCGCAGCTTGAGAAGGCGCTGAAAGCCAAAGGCCACAACGTCGTGGTTGTGCCCAGTGCGATTTCCGGCGAGACCACCAGCGGTGCGCGTTCGCGGCTTGAGTTCACCCTGGGCGACAAGCCCGATGCGGTGATCGTCGAGTTCGGCGGCAATGACGCCTTGCGCGCCGTTGATCCCAAGGTCACCGCCGAAAACATGGATGTCATCGTCCGGCGCATCCAGAAGGACGGCACGCCGGTGCTGATCGCCGGCATGATGGCGCCGCCGAATTTGGGCCGCGACTACGAGCAGCGGTTCAACGCAGTGTTCAGCAAGGTCGCCAAGGACACCGGCGTGCTGTTTTATCCCTTCTTCCTCGAAGGCGCGATCACCGTCGCCGGCATGATGCAAAGCGACACCATCCATCCCAACCCTACCGGCGTGAAAGTGATCGTCGCGCGCATGCTGCCGCTGGCGGAAAAGCTGGTGGAGCAGGCCGAAGTGCACCGCGCCAAGAAGTAGCGGTAAAGCCCGATGATCCGCTTGTTTGTAGGTTTGGCGTTGCCGGACGGCGTGATCGCCCGTCTCGCCATGCTGTGTGCGGGTTTGCCGGGCGCAAACTGGGTCGCGCCCGCAAACATGCACCTGACCCTGCGTTTCATCGGTGAAGTCGAGGAAAGTGCGGCGGAAGAAATCGACCGCATCCTGACGAGCGTGCAGGCTGAGGCGTTCAGCTTAGAACTCGCCGGGCTCGGGACCTTCGGGGAAGGTGCCAAGGCTCACGCGCTGTGGGCGGCCGTGACGCCGTCGGCGGCCCTTTCGCATCTCCAAGCTAAAATCGAATCGGCCGTAGTGCGCGCAGGCCTTCCGCCTGAGGGCCGCAAGTTCACGCCGCACGTCACCCTGGCGCGGCTCAACAAACCCCAGCCGGGGCGGCTGCAGACCTTTGTCGAGGGCAACAACCTCTTCAGCGCCGGCCCCTTCGCCGTCGACCAGTTCACCCTCTTCGAAAGCCGCCTCGGCAAAGGCAGTGCGGTCTATATCCCGCAGGTCGAGTATCCGCTTCTATAATTGTACCAGGTACATAAAATATAGTACCAGGTACAATAATAAGTACATATTTTTATGTACTTATTATTGTACCTGGTACGTTATTTTGGGTACCTGGTACTGATCTCAGTCAGCAAGCTCCGACTTCCGGCCTCTACTAAGTCCAATACCTCCTCAAAGCCGGCGGGATCGCCGTAGTAGGGGTCGGGCACGTCGGTACGGCCCGAATCGGGGTAATAGGCGAGGAACAGCCTTACCTCGGCGCGCGCACCTTTGGGTCGCAGCGATTCGAGGTGGGCGAAATGGCTCCGGTCCATGGCGAGGATCAGATCGAAACGGGCGAAGTCCACGGCCGTGATCTTGCGTGCGCGCAAGCCGCTGAGATCGACGCCGCGCGCCTTCGCGGCGGCAATACTGCGCGCATCGGGCGGCTCACCGATGTGATAGCCGTGCGTGCCGGCGGAACCGGCCTCAATCTCAGCGCCTAAACCCTCGGCTTCCACCAGCGCTCGGAAGACACCCTCGGCGGTCGGCGAACGGCAAATGTTTCCCGTGCAGACGAACAGTACTTTCATCTCTTGCCCCCTCGCAGGCGTGTCCTACCTTAAGTGCTCAAAATGACCGCACGCATCACACCCGAGATCATCCCGCCCGCCGGCGGCCGCATTGTCATTCTGACGGGTGCTGGCATTTCGAAGGAATCCGGTCTCGAGACCTTCCGCGACAAGGACGGAATTTGGTCGAAGGTACGCCTCGAGGATGTCGCCACACCCGAGGCCTTCGCCGCCGACCCCGAGCGCTGCCATGCCTTCTACAACATGCGCCGCGCCCGGCACAGATCGATGGACGTGCAGCCCAACGCCGCGCACTTTGCGCTGGCGCGTCTTGCCGCCGAGTGGCCGGGCGAAGTGATGGTGGTGACGCAAAACGTCGACACCTTGCACGACCGCGCCGGCACCAAGAATCTGATCCACATGCACGGCACCTATACCCAGGCCCGCTGCAACGCTTGCGGCCACGTGATCACCTGGACCGAAGACCTCTCGACGGCGCAAGTCTGCGAAAGCTGCGGCAAGGCCGGAGGCTTGCGTCCCAACG
>CANKHC010000140.1 GCA_947481595.1 Fidelibacterota bacterium | reverse complement strand
GATGTAAGGCACGGTGTGGGCGCCACACTTGTCGCCGATCAAGAGGCTGTCGCACTGGGTGTAGTTGCGCGCGCCATCGGCCTTCGGGCCAATGCGCACCAGGCCGCGGTAGGTGTTGTCGGCACGCCCCGCTGAAATGCCTTTGGAGATGATCTTCGAACGCGTGCCCTTGCCCAGATGAATCATCTTGGTGCCGGTGTCGGCCTGCTGGCGGTTGTTGGTGATCGCCACCGAGTAGAACTCGCCGATAGAATTGTCGCCCTGCAGGATGCAGCTCGGATACTTCCAGGTGATGGCTGAGCCGGTTTCGACCTGGGTCCAGATGATCTTGGAATTGGCGCCACGGCAGGCGCCGCGCTTGGTGACGAAGTTGTAGATGCCGCCTTTGCCGTCGGCGTCGCCCGGGTACCAGTTCTGCACCGTCGAATACTTGATCTCGGCGTTGTCCAGCGCGATCAGTTCCACGACAGCGGCGTGCAACTGGTTCTCGTCGCGCTGCGGCGCGGTGCAGCCTTCGAGGTAGCTGACGTAGGAACCCTCGTCGGCGATGATCAGCGTGCGCTCGAACTGGCCGGTGTTCTTTTCGTTGATGCGGAAATAGGTCGACAGCTCCATGGGGCAGCGCAGGCCCTTGGGGATGTAGACAAAGGAGCCGTCGGTGAACACCGCGGCGTTGAGCGTGGCATAGAAGTTGTCGCTGTAAGGCACGACCGAGCCGAGATATTTTTTCACCAGCTCGGGATGTTTATGCACGGCTTCGGAGATCGGCATGAAGATCACGCCCATCTCTTCGAGCTTCTTCTTATAGGTGGTCGCCACCGAGACGCTGTCGAACACCGCATCGACGGCTACGCCCGCCAGCATTTGCTGTTCGAGCAGGGGAATACCGAGCTTCTTGTAGGTCTCCAGCAGCTTGGGGTCGACCTCGTCGAGGCTCGCCAGCTTCTCGCGCTTGGGAGCGGCGTAGTAGTAAGCGGCCTGGTAGTCGATCTTGGGGAAATGTAGCTTGGCCCACGTCGGCTCTTCGTCGGCCAGCGTCAGCCAATAGCGGTACGCCTTCAGGCGGGCCTCAAGCATCCATTCCGGCTCGTTCTTCTTGGCCGAGATGAAGCGGATGATGTCTTCGGACAGACCCTTGGGGGCCATGTCGGATTCAATGTCGGTGACGAAGCCGTACTTATACTGCTCGACGTCTTTGACGGCGGCAACGGTATCGCGCGTGGCGGCCATTTACTTCGCCCCCGCGCTGAGCTCGACAGGTGGTTTGATGCCGAAGGCGGACACGTCGTCGACCATGTCGGACAGTGTCACTTCGCCGAGGGCTGCGCGCACCGCGGTGTTGACCTTGTTCCACTTGCCCTGCACCGGGCAGACCGACTCAATTCCGCAGTGCTCGTCCGAAGTGTCGGCGCAAGCGGTGAGCGCGATGGGGCCTTCGACCGCCTGGATGACATCGGCGACGGTGATGTGGGCGGGCTTGCGCAGGAGCGTATAGCCGCCGCCGGCGCCGCGCTGAGAGGTCACTAGGCCGCCCTTGGCCAGGCTCTTCATCAGCTTGGCCACCGTGGGCAGGGGAATCCCGGTCCGGTCGGAGAGATGTTGGCTTGAGCGCACCACATCGCTGCGTGCGATCTCGATCAGCACGACCGTGGCATAGTCTGTTAACTTATTGACCTTAAACATTTTTTGTCACAATCCGTCGGCGCATTGCCGATCTAGGACTAAATAGGTCCTGTTTACCCGGGTGTAATAGGGTGTCGGTTACAGATTTTCAAGGGGTAAATCCTGAAGGGACAATGCCTTGGCGCGCCTGATCCTGCTCACTGAACCGGCCTTTGCCGATGCCGTCGGCGCGCCGCTGCGCAAACATGGCGCGACGGTCGAAGTGGCCTCCACGCTGGCGGCGTTGGAAGATGCGCTGGCGGAGGGCACCGACTGCCGGCTGATCTCCTTTGGGTCAGGCGTCATCGTGCCGCATGCGATCCTCAGCCGCTTGCCCGGCCCCTCGTACAATTTCCATCCAGGCCCGCCGGCCTATCCCGGCATCTTCCCCTCGGTCTTCGCGCTCTACGATCAGGTTTCCGAGTTCGGCGTCACGCTGCATGAGATGGCGGCGAAGGTCGACAGCGGCGACATCGTCGCGGTGATGAACTTTCCCTTCCCGCCGACCTGGGACCGCATGGCGCTCGATACTGCGACCTTCGGCGCGTTGATGCGCCTGCTCGAACACATCGCCCCGAAGCTCGCCGACGTCAAAACCGCCTTGCCGCGAACCAAGCACGCGTGGGCCTCGCCGCGGCGCACGCGTGCGGACTTCAATGCGCTTTGCGTATTGCCCGACAACACCACCGACGCGGAATTCGCGAGGCGCTATCGTGCCGTCGGTGAAGGCCCTGACCACGCGCTGACGTTCACGCGCTTTGGCCGCAGCTTTCGCCTGCAGCCGCAGCGCGCGGGTGACGTTGTGCGCGGCGGCGTCAAGACCTAGAACGCCGCGCGCAACACCACACGGATATCCCGCCCGGGCAGAACGACATCGTCCTTATTCAGCGCGATGGCGTTGCGCTGAATGCGGTCGGTCAAGTTATGGCCGACCAGCGATACTTCGACATCTTTGTCGCTGAAGGGGCGCCAGGCGACTTGCGCGTCCACGGAGGCGAAGCCCTTGGTCGGCGTCTCGAAGGCCCCGACGTTATTCTGCATGCCGGTGTATTTGAGCATGAAGCTGGCGTCGAAACGCTCGCTGTTCCAGGCCAGCCCGCCGCCGACGTGATAGGGCGGGATGCGCGGCACGTCGCCCGCGCCGCGGAAACTCGCGCGCACGACGTCGGCGATCACCAGTGCCGCGACGGCGCCTGCCGGCGCTTGATAAAGCGTCGCCGTGACCTTGCCTTCCAGGCCGCGGAAGGTGGCATCGCGCTGTTCATAGAACATCTCTTTGAGCTCACCGGTGTCGTCCGGCGCACAGATCCCGTCTTCGTCGCAAGTTTGGCCGGTGAGGCGGCCGTAGATGTAGTTATTGAACTTTGCCGCCCAGGCCGCCCCCTCGAATTCGATGCCCGAATAATGCCAGCGGAGTGTGGCTTCCAGCGAATTGGCGCGCTCCATGCTGAGTGTAGGATCGCCGGTTTCGAAGGTGGCAGGTCCGTCGTGAGGCCCGCGCGCGAAGAGTTCGGTTTGGCCGGGCGCGCGCGCTGCCGTCGTGGCGGTGAGGCCCAGAGTCACGCCCTCGGCGGCGTCGAAGACTAGGCCCGCAGCGCCGCTGGTGGGGGTGAAGACGCGCCTGACGTCGATGTCGGAGGCCGGTGTGCCGTCTACCGTGACGCGCTCGATGCGAGCGCCGACCTGCAGGCGCAATTTGCTCGATAACCCCGCTTCGGCAAAAGCAAAGCCAGCGGCACTCGCTGTTGTCGTAGGCGCAAGATAGTCCTCGCCTTCGCCCAGGGCCGAAAAGTCCTTGTGCTGTACTTGAACGCCCAAGGCCGCCGATGCGAACGGCCCGAAGCTTCCGAACAGCGCCTCGGCGCGGCTGTCCCATTCCTTATCGATGAAGGTCGCCAGGACAGCGTTGTTGCTGGTCGGGTCCTTTTCGCTGTGTTTGTAGTCGGCGTAACCGCCGTCGATATTGAGCGTCGTCAGCGCGCCCGCATCGAGGGCAAGGGACGAGCCGAAGACGCCCTTGGTCTGGCGCATGTCGATGAAAGTATCTTCACCGGGGATGCCGTATTTGGCCCCGTAATGCACGACCGCCGCACCCGCGCGGCTGTTGTCGCCGAAAAACGCCGAGCCGCCACCCGCGACCCCGTGCCCCCGGAAGTAGGAGTTAGACTGCACGCCACCGGGAACAGAGTAGTCGCCGGTATGGCGGACAAAGCCGTCGGCGTGGAAGGCGATGTTGCCCGCCTTGCCGTCGACCATTCCCGAACCCTGGATGTTGTCTGCTCCGGTGCCGTAGCTGGCGGTGGCCTCGGCGGCGAGGTCCTGCGCCGGCAACTCGAGCGGGACGCGGTTGTTGATAGCGTTGACCACGCCGCCGATAGCTTGGCTTCCGAAGCGCAAGGTGGCAGCACCGCGCACCACTTCGATCTTCAGTGCCGACAGAGGATCGATCGGCACGCCGTGGTCGGGACCGACATCGGAGACATCGAAGCTGCCCACACCGTTCTCCAGGATGCGTACTCGGTTGGCATCGAAGCCGCGGATCACCGGGCGGCTTGCGCCGGCCGCGAAGCTCGTTCCGCTGACGCCGGGGACTTCGTCGAGCACGTCGGCCAAGTTCGAGCCGCCGTGGCGCAGGATCTCATCGCGAGTGATCTGGCCAACGATGGTGGCGATCTTGTTCGGATCGCTGCTGAACGGTGAAGCGGTAACGATGATCTGCTCGATGTCGCCTGCGCGGCGGGTGGGTTCTGCGGCATTTGCTGTGAGCGCCGCACCGACTGCAACACATGCGGCGGCGCCTAATGGGATTCGAAACATGGAGACTCTCCGTAGAAGGGATGAATGGCGTCACGCTCCGCGCGAGGCAAAGCCCGAGCGGAGACAAGAACGCGACCTTTGAGGATCAGACGGAGAGAGGAAGCGGTGGTGCGCGCGACCGGAAGGCCGCGGCGGGTGCGGCGGCAATGAGGTGGGCAGGAACGAAGACATCGGCGACGGCAAAGGCCTCGCCGACGGGAATAACCGCCAGCACCACCGGCGGCGCCATGGTGGATGCGACCTGGCAGAGCGTGCAGTGCTCGCTGGCTGCAAGGGCGTCGGGCTTGATCTGGTGGTGCAGAGAGTGGAGCGCGAGGGCGACCTGCGCCGCCATCAGGAGTGCGATGGCGAGAGACCAAAGGCGCGAGTGCTTGATCGTCTTCAGGATCATGGTGCGCTCAGGCAGCCGGCCAGATTATCGGTGAGCCGGCGCAGCATATTAAAGTAGAGATCGGGGCCGGGTTCAAGGGTGCTGCCCTCGGGGTCGAGCGTTCCGATCTTGGCGGAGGAACCGGCGGCAAGGGCTTGGATCAGCTTGGGTTCGAACTGCGGCTCGGCGAAGACGCAAAGGCTGGGACGGCGGTCGATCTCACGTTTGATCGTCGCCACGGCAGCCGCACCGGGCGCCCGTTCGGGGTTCGTGGTCACGGCACCCAAGCCGGCGAGGCCATAGCGCGCTTCGAAAGCGTGGATGGCGTCGTGGAAAACGATGAAGGGTTTAGAGCGGACGGAGGCCAACTTCGCGTCGATCTCCGCATCAAGCTCATCAAGACGCGCGATGGTAGCTTGGGCATTGGCGACGTAGCGCGCGGCGTTGGGCGCATCTGCCTTGGCCAGGACTTCCGCCATAGCCGAAACGATGACCGCGGCGTTGCGGGGATCGAGCCAGAGGTGGCCATCCTTGCCGGAAGCCGTCGCCGTGGCGTTCCAGATCCCCGCGGGGCGATTGGGCAAAAGAATCAGGCCAGACGTCTCGGCCAGTGCAACGCGCCGCGCCCGCGCCCCGAGACCGATCAGCGCGTCCCGCAGAAAAAGCTCGAAGTTCGGTCCTATCCAGAAGATCACATCGGCTTGCGCGAGGGCCTCCGCTTCGGACGGACGCAAAGCATAGCTGTGGGCCGAGCCGGCACCCTTGATCAGCAACTGCGGCGTGGCAACGCCGTCCATCACGCTCGCCGCCAGAGCGTGGATGGGCTTGATCGAGACGACGACACGCGGCGCATCAGCGCGCGCAACAGGGCTGCCCCATATCAGCAAGCAAACGAATAGGAATGCGCCGCGCCGTATCATGCATCTCTTCCATCGCGGCCCTTGAGCCGCCGTGCGGATGGGTATAATGTTATGTTATAACATTTACAAGACGCCTCATGCCGCGCCGCGCTGCCACACACGATCACGCCTTCCCCGAGCCGGGGCATAACCACGCGCGCTGCGCCGCCGAGGCTTTGCATAAGGCCGAGGCGGTCTGTGCCGCACGCAAGACCCGCCTCACCGAGATCCGCCGCGACGTTCTGTCCCTCGTCTGGCAAAGCCATGTGCCGGTGGGCGCTTACGACATCCTGGCGCGCCTCAATGCCGGTGGTGGAAAGATCGCGCCCATGGCGGTTTACCGCGCTTTGGAATTTCTCATCGAACACGATCTCGTCCACCGACTGGCCAGCTTGAACGCTTACATCGGTTGCGCCCACATGGGCGAGAAAGCGCACGCCGCGCAGTTCCTGATCTGCCGCGCGTGTGGTACCGCGGCCGAACTCGACAGCGCGCCGCTGAAACGGGCGTTGACCCAGGCTGTGACCGAGCGCGGCTTTGCCATCGACAGCCAGATCGTCGAGATCAGCGGCATCTGCCCCCATTGCACGCCATGAGCGACGCGCTCATCTCCGTGCGCGGGGCGACGATCAAGCGCCAGGGGCGCGCGATCCTCGACCATGTCGACATGGCGGTGCATCGGCGCGAGATCGTCACGCTGATCGGTCCCAACGGCGCGGGCAAATCGACGCTGGTGAAAGCCGCCCTTGGCCTTGAGCGTCTTGATGCCGGCACGGTGACGCGCGCTGCGGGTCTTACGATTGGCTATCAACCGCAAAAGCTTTCGCTCGACGTCACGTTGCCGCTTTCGGTGCGGCGGTTCTTGACGTTGACCATGCGAGCACCCGAGGCCGCGCTACGCGGGGCGCTCGCCGAGGTGGGCGTGCCGCAGCTGATGGATGCAAGCGTGCATCACCTTTCCGGCGGCGAATGGCAGCGCGTGATGCTGGCGCGCACCATCCTGCGCCGCCCGGACCTGCTCGTCCTCGACGAGCCAACGCAGAACGTCGACATGACCGGCGCGGTCGAGATGTATCAGATCATCGCCCGCCTGAGGGACAGCATCGGCTGCGGCGTGCTGATGGTCTCGCACGACCTCAACGTCGTGATGGCGGCGACCGACCGGGTCTATTGCCTCAACGGCCACATCTGCTGCTCGGGCCACCCCGCCGCCGTCAGCCGCGATGCCGCGTTCCAGCGTCTTTTCGGGCCGCAAGCAGCGACGCTCGCGGTCTACGAACACCACCACGACCATCACCACAAGCCTGACGGCAGCGTGTGCGACCACGATCATGAGAACGATCATGTTCACTGACAGCATCGCCGCGCGCGCCGTGTTGGCCGGGTTCGGCGTCGCCCTGGTGGCTGGGCCGCTGGGATGCTTTGTCGTCTGGCGCCGTATGGCGTATTTCGGAGACACGCTGTCCCATGCGGGGTTGATGGGCGTGGCCCTCGGCCTAATGCTCGGCCTCGACCCCGCACTGGGCATGGCTGCCGCTGCACTGCTCGTGGGGCTTCTGTTGTTCGCGCTTCAGCATCAACACCGCCTGCCCGCCGACACGCTGCTGGGCATCCTTTCTCATACGGCCCTGGCCGCCGGTTTGATCGCCGTCGGCTTCATGGACTCCGTGCGCGTCGATCTGATGGGTTACTTGTTCGGCGACATCCTCGCCGTCACGCCCAGCGACCTCGCCTGGATTTACGGCGGCGCCGTGCTCATTCTTGGCGCGCTGGCCGTAGTCTGGCGCCCATTGGTGGCCATGACCGTGCACGCCGACATGGCGGCGGTTGAGCGCGCCGGCGGCATGAAAGAACGCCTGGTGTTCATGATTTTGACCGCACTGACGGTGGCCATCGCCATGAAGGTCGTGGGCATCCTCTTGGTGACCGCCCTGCTCATCATCCCCGCCGCTGCTGCACGGCGCTTTGCGGCGAGCCCCGAAGCCATGGCCGTCGGCACGGTGGTCGCCGGCGCACTCGCCGTCACCGCCGGGATCGCGGCGTCCTTCGCCTGGGACCTTCCGTCGGGGGCGTCCATCGTCATGGCGGCTTCGGTGCTTTTCGCGGCGAGCCTGGCGGTCCCCGCGCGCGGTTGAGGTTGCAACCGCCCGCGCTATCAGCCGTTACTCAAACCGGGCGAACCAGCCATAATGGGCGGTCCCTCAAACGGCGACCGTAGAATGGCCCTTACCGCATCCCGCGCTCCGCACCTGTTGGCCGTCGCGACACCGAGCGCTGATCTCGATCAGTTCGCGCGCGAAGCCCTGTGGATGGCGCAGGAGCGCGACCTCGACCTCACCTTGGCGGTGCGTGTGATGCCGCCAACCTGGGCGCAGCTCCTGGG
>CANKHC010000139.1 GCA_947481595.1 Fidelibacterota bacterium | reverse complement strand
CCGGGCGCGGTGTAAGCAGGCGGGCGGAGGGATGGCGTAACAGAAGGTATTGAAGGATGAATTCGGCGTCGACCAGGCCGCCGGGCGTGAGTTTGAGATCCCAAAGTCCTGTGTCCTTGCGTTCGCGGCGCATGCGCGCGCGCATGTCGCCGACGGCGTAGACCAGCGCCATCGGGTCGCGGACTTTCGCCAGCACGTCGCTCGTGGCGATTTCGATCTGACGCCGCAGGGTCGCGGGTCCGAAGATCACACGTGCGCGCGACAAGGCCATATGCTCCCAGGTCCAGGCACTCTCGGCCTGGTATTTGATGAAAGCGGCGAGACTGGTGGCGAGCGGGCCTTTGTCGCCGTCCGGGCGCAGGCGCAGGTCGAGCTCATAGAGCTTGCCCTGGCGGGTGAGCAGGGTGAAGGCGGTGATCAGGCGTTGGACCAAGCGGATGAAGTAGGCTGGCGCTGGCAGCGCTTTGGGGCCGCCACGTGAGTGGGCGTCCATCGGCGCGTCGTAGATCACGACCAGGTCGAGGTCTGAGGTGGGCGTGAGTTCGAAGCTGCCCAACTTGCCGTAGCCGAGAATGGCCAGTTCGGCGCCGTCTATGCGCCCGAATTGCAGCGCGAACTCGGCCATGACACGCGGCACCAGGCCGCCGATGACGGCCTCGGCGATGGCGGTGAAATGTTCGGCGGCCTGCAGGGGATCGATCATGCGGCGCAAAGTTTGCACGCCGACACGAAACTGCTGGTCGTTGGCCCACCGCCGGCACGCGTCGAGCAGGGCCTCGAAGGATTCGGCGGCGTTCAAAACACGTTCGAGGTCGGCTTGCAACGCCTCGCACTTGCCGATGGGGGCGTAAAATTCGGGCGCGAGGACGTAGTCGAGCAGGGTCGGGGTGCGGCTCAAATGCTCGGCGAGGCGCGGAGCATCTCCCATGATCTCGGCGACGAGATCGAGAAGGTCTGGGTTGGAATAGAACACCGACAGCAGCGGCACGCCGGCGGGCAGGGCGGACAGCACGTGGTCGAAGCGCACGAACGCGGCGTCGGGCTGAGTGGTCTTGCCGAAAGCCGCGAGCAGGCTCGGCATGATCTCTGTGAGCAACTGGCGTGCGCGGTCTGAGCGGAAGGCGCGGTAGCGGCCGTGATGCCAGGCGCGCACGGTCTGGGCGACGGCGACGGGGTTCTGGTAGCCGAGGCGCTTGATCGTGGCGAGGGTGTCGGGGTCGTCTTCGGTGCCAGTGAAGACAAGATTGCCGTCGACGGCGAGGGACGGTGAATCCTCGAACAGGTCAGCGTAGTGGCGCTCGACGGTGCGTAAGGTCGCTTCGACCCGTGCGGTAAAGGTCTCAAGCGAGACTTCACCCATGAAGGCGGCGACAACGGCGAGTTTGTGCGCATCCACCGGCAGCGTCTGGATCTGTTCGTCGGCGATCATCTGCAAGCGATGTTCCAGCGTGCGCAAATAGCGATATGCGGCGATGAGGTCGGTGCGGACATCGGGCTTCACGACGCCGATGTCGACGAGGGCGTCGAGGGCCGGCAAGGTCTGTGAAGACCGCGCGTGGGTGAAGCGGCCGCCCCAGATGAGCTGTTGGATCTGGGCGAAGAATTCAATTTCCCGAATGCCGCCGCGCCCAAGCTTAATGTTGTGGCCCGCGACTTCCACCGTACCCCCGCCTTTATGGGCGTAGATCTGACGTTTGATCGAGTGGATGTCCTGGAGGGCGTAGAAGTCGAGCGACTTGCGCCAGATGAAGGGCTGCAAGTCATGAATGAAATCTGCACCGACTTTCGTATCGCCGGCGATGGCGCGCGCCTTGATCATCGCGGCGCGTTCCCAGTTCTGACCGGCGCTTTCGTAATAGACCTGAGCTGCGGCGCGGCTGACGGCAAGCGCTGTTGAATCCGGACGTAGCCGCAGGTCGGTGCGGAAGACGTAACCCTGCGCGGTGCGTTCGTGCAGCAGGCGCGTGAGGTCCTTGGTGAGCTGCACCGCGAACTCCTGTGGGCTCTTCTTGCCCACATAAGGCAGGCGCTCCTCGTCGAAGAGCACCAGCAGGTCGATGTCGGAAGAGTAATTGAGTTCGCGCCCGCCAAGTTTGCCGAGGCCGAGTACGGCGTAGCCGACGCCGGTCTCGGGTGCGGCTGGATCGGCGAGTTTGATTTGGCCGCGATCGTGGGCCTGGAGCAAGAGCGCGCGCAAGGCGCGTTGCACGCAAGCGTCGGCAAAGTCCGAGAGCGCGGCGGTGACGCGATCGACGCTCCACAACGTAGATATGTCGGCCAGCGCGATCAGCAGTGCAGCACGAGCCTTGACGCGCCGCAAAGCCACCATGAGAGCAGAGATGTCGGGCGCGCCGGTTTCAGCGGTCAACACGGTAGGAATGAGGTCGCCGATACACGCCTCTGGCCCACTTTGCGCGAAGTCCATCACGTCCGCAGGATTTTGGACAAACAATTCGCCCAAGAAGGGGCTGCAGCCGAAGATTCCGTCCATGAGGGGCCGCCAGGCGGCATCGTCCGGCAGGGCGCGCATGAGACGCGCAAGATCAGGCGCCTGCGCCTCGGCTGCCGCCAACCATTCGTTGTGAAGGCGCAAAACGCGCGCCGGATCGGCGGGCTTCGGTGGGCTGTTCGGGGGCAGAGCGATCACATGCGACTCGCAGGATTTACTATCGTTATTGTTCACAGTGGGTTATAGATAGAACGCGGTCAAGCTGCGGTGGAATACAAAGGCGCAAAGGGCGCCCCTTCCGCCCATTCGTCGCGCACTTTTAGGCCGTATTGGCAGCGCATATTGGCCCCTTGGGCCCACCTTCGGAGTCCGCGACGTTGGCACACGGCGCAGTCAGATTTCTGATTCGAACCCTAGAAGCAGTCCTGCTGGTGCTGCTGCTGGCGGCGGCGGTGCTTGCCTGGCGCCTAGGCCAGGGCTCGCTCCGGCTGAACGCGGTGGCGCCCTATATCGCGACGGCCTTTTCCGACATTTCGCCGGGTTTCAGGTTTCGCATCGAGGACGCCGAATTCCGCTGGGCGGGCTTCTCGGGCTCGCCTGAACTGACTGTGCGCAATGTGCGCGTTGTCAACGCCTCCGACGCCGTGATCGCCGGCCTGCCAAGCATGCTGATTCGCGTGAGCGTGCCAGCCTTGAAACGCGGTATCGCCGCCGCCGAACAGGTGCGGCTCTCAAGCCCCATTATCCGATTTGTCCACCGCGCCGATGGCACCCTCGGGCTAGGCGTGGAAGGGAGACCGGCGCCTGCAGCTGGCGCCGCGCCGGCAGCACCCGCTGCGCCCACGGACGCCGCCTCGAGCAACGCGCTGGCGGTGTCGCTGATCGACGCACTCACGCGCGAACCCGGCGGCGACAATCCAGCGGGCTACCTCGAGCGCGTCATCATCGAAGACACAACCTTGGTGCTGGTCGACGAGGTTACCGGTCAGCGCTGGCTGGCGCCGGCTGCGACGCTGAACTTCCGCCGCGCTGCCGGCGACGTGGAGTTCGAGGCCACGCTGCCGGTGTTCGAAGAAGGCCGCAAGTGGAACGTAAATGCCAAGGGCAAGTACGTCGCTGCGACCAAATCGTTCAATGTCGATCTCGACGTCGATGGCTTCCGGCCTGCGCGTGTCGCTGGGCTGTCACCGCAGCTGGCCCCGCTCGCGATGATCGACCTTCTGCTCAGCGGCAAGGCAGCGATGACGCTGCAGCTCAATGAAACCGGTGCGCGCGTCGGTGCGCTCACCTTCGACGTGAAAGGCCAGGACGGCGTACTGCATCTGCCGGCACCGGTGTCGCAGGACTACCCGGTGAAGTCGATTGCCTTGAAAGGCAAAGCCGGCGCCGACCTCGATACCGTGTCCTTCGAGCAGTTCCGCGTCGAGCTCAGCCGCCGCGGCGAAGCGAGCCCCGTGATTACCATGACCGGCAATGCCAAGGGGTTGACCGGCGCGCCGGTGGTGAACCTTGACCTCAATTTGGCGGAGCTGTCGCTGGAGGCGCTGAAGCAATACTGGCCAGTGGGCATCAAGACCAATACCCGCAGCTGGATCGACGACAACCTGCACAACGGCGGCATTTACGGCACGCACTTGCGCCTCGCCGTGACGGGGCCGACGATGAGCGCGCTGGATGTGACCGAAGCGCGCCTATCGGCCGAGCTGCGCGGGATTTCGGTGCGCTATATGCGCATGATGCCGGAAGTCGACGATACCTCGGGGTATCTGAACATCGGTCCCGGCGAGGTGACGATTGACGTCATCGGCGGCAGGCTTGCGTCAAGCAGCGGCGGCAACGGCCTGACGGTGCCCCTCGGCAAGGTACGTCTGTATGGCCTCGGGCGCGGCCCCGGCGCGGAGCGCGCCGATATCAACCTCAACATCCAAGGCGGTTTCGCCGATGTAATGCAGCTGATCGACAACCCGCCCTTGGGCTACGCCAAGTTGATGGGTCTCGACGCGGCAAGTTCCACCGGTGATGCCAACGTCGACCTGGCGCTCGATTTCCCGCTGGTCAGGGACCTCAAACTCGACCAGCTCAAGGTCGGTGTGAAGGCGCGCACCGACAACATCGGTATTCCGCGGATCGCCTTCGGGCTGCCGCTGACTCAAGGCAAGCTCAACTTGACGCTCGACCGCGCCGGCATGGACGTCACCGGCACGGCGGTGCTGGGCGAGATCGCCTCACGTGTTTCATGGCGCGAAAATTTCGTCGGCGGCGATTTCCGCAGCCGCTACATCCTCGACCCTGTGGTGGGCAATGACGACCGCCCGAAGGTCGGGTTGAGCATGATGCCGTTCATCCCGCCCTACATCGACGGCGGCGTGCCGGCACACGTGATTTACACCATCAATCGCGACCAGACGCGGCGTATGGAAGCGGAAGTCGATCTAACCGACCCCGCTATGGCGGTGCCGGAACTAGGCTGGCGCAAGGAGCCAGGCAAGCCGGCGCGCGCTCAGGTCGAGGCGGTGTTCACGCGCGATCATCTGGATGCGGTGCCGTCGTTCCACGTGGTCGCGGGCGACGATTTCGACGTCTCGGGCAGCGTGACCTTTGCTGACAGCGGGCTCATGCGCCAGTTGGCGCTCGGCCCCAGCGTGGTGGGCGCGACGCGGTTGAGCGGGAAGGTCGATGTCGACGAAGCCGGCGGTTATGCCGTGAATGTCGCGGGAGCGATGTTTGATTCGCAGTACTTCTGGCGCGAGTTCAATCGCGACGACAAGCGCGGCAAAGTCGCGGCCGATGCCGAGGTCACGCCCTTCACGACGCCTTTGAAGTTGCGAGCCACCTTCGATCGCATGCAGCTGACCAAGGCGGGCGCGGTCACCGACGTGGCGTTGACCATTGAGCGCGACTACACCGGCATCCAGTCGATCGATTTTACCAGCAAGGTGGAGAGCGGCACGCCCGTGACCTTCAAGCTGGCGTCCGACGAAAAGGGCCGTACGTTCAAGGGCAGCAGCGACAACGGCGGTGACGTTGTGCGCACGCTGGGTCTGTTCGGAGACATCGTCGGCGGCAAGCTCGATGTGACCGGCCAGTTCGAGGCCGACGGGACCATCAAGGGCGTGGCCGAGATCAAGGATTTCAACGTCGTGCGGGCGCCGGTGCTGGCGCGGCTGCTGTCGGTGGCATCACTCACGGGCATCGTCGATGAGCTGCGCGGGGGCGGGATTTCCTTCTCGACGCTGCGTGTGCCGTTTTCCTATGCCAACACCACGCTCAGGGTCGAGGACGGCGAGATGTATGGCCGTTCGCTGGGGCTGACAGGCAAGGGCACCTACAGCTTTGCGTCGTCGCAGATGGATTTCAACGGCACGCTGATCCCGGCTTATACCTTCAACACCATACTAAGCTCGATCCCGCTGGTAGGGTCGCTGCTCAACGGCGGCGAGAAGGGCGGCGGGATTTTTGCGGCGACCTACAGCTTGCGCGGCGACGCCGCCACGGCGCAGCCGTCGGTGAACCCGTTGGCGGCGCTGGCACCTGGGTTCCTCAGGCACATCTTCGATATTTTCAAGCCGCGGGCATCACGTGAAGTGCGTGCACCGGCAAACGATGAAGCTTCGCAAGGTCAGTCGGTGGACCGTAGTGCGGCCGAGGCGCGCTAGGGCGACAACTTGCGCAATTCCAACTGCTCACACGTTGGAATAACGCCGTTAGCGTTGACCATATACGAATGATAGCCGTCGAGTATTCCAGTCAGATAACAACGATTGGAGACGCGCTGATCACCAAAATTATATTCGATATCGAGGGCACCGGAGAAGCCCCACACCCCGTTTGACCGACCCGCCAATATGTCGCCTTGCCATATCGGTCTGCCCCCGAGCGAAATGCGTACATCGCGAAGATCGCGATCCGTCGGGTTGGCCACGGAGATCACTGTACACAGGATGATCGCTAACAACAGCACGAGGAGTGTAAACGCGCCGCCTATGATCTTAAGTAACAGCTTGATGATGCGGCGCATCGCGCACCCTTACAGCTATTTGAATGGCCTTGTGCGGAGATACCCCTCCTTTATGGCTAATTCAGGGTCGCTTCCCGCAGGTAAGCTACGTCCAACCATGTTGTTATAGAGGTCTTGGAGGCGAGCAGGTTCTCCGTATGTGTCGTTGGTTCTTTCGTAAGCGTCGGTGATTTTCTTCGTGCGCGCCGCGCCTACCCAATCTCTGGTCATCTGATTCCATGCAGAATGCCGCCAGGAATCACCAGCATCGTCGGTGGGAGTCTTAACGCCACCTCCGAATCGATCAATGGCCTGTTGGCGCGCGACCAAACCTGACACTCCCGCCACCACACCGGCGACGGGATCGTCCAGAACCGCGCTGCCAAGCTTTGGCCCATTGGGATCAAAGCCCAATTCGGCATACGAAGGGGGCGTGTTCCTGTCATTAATGCGCGGATCTGGGGACAGAGTCCCGACGGGCTGGGGCAGATTTGGATTACTGCCGCCAAAATACTTGGAATACTTATTTCTGACTCCGTCGTAAGCATCCCTAATTCCATCCAGCAGACCAAACTCCGCTACATCCGTGTTCGGGTTAATGCTGTTGCCACGACTGCCGACGCGCAGCCGTTCAAACGGAATGCCTTGCGCCTTAGCTGCGCACAGCGGCGAGGAATTCGGGGGTCTGTAATATTTCGGGAACAACGATCTCGCCGCGCGCGACATGGGCGATTTCGGTGTTATCACCGCGGCCCTGCGCTGCGAGTTCTTCTGCCTGCCGGCGGCGCTCCCGCTGACGTTTGATTTCAAGCGCCCGGGCTTGTTCGAGTGTAAGCGCGCCGGGGCTGTTGTTGTGAAAACGTTCGCGCATGGGAGCTCCTGTGGAGCTGTGATAATAAATTTTCTCGGATTTTGCGGCAAGTGCGCCACGCGCGACTAGTCCCGCTGTTCACCGTAGCGGAGACCTAACCGGTAACTTTCACGATCGCGTGCCGCTTCTTTCCGGCACTCAGTTTAATGATGCCGCCGCCTGACTGCACCAAAGTGTTCTCATCGCATTTCTCATCGTTCACGCGGGCGCCGCCGCCGGCGATGAGGCGCCGTGCCTCGCCGTTGCTGGCCGCAAGACCGGCGCGCACGAACAGCGACCAAGCGGGAATGCCTGCGCGCAGCTCCGCGGCGGGGATCTCGACAGTCGGCAGGTCTTCGCCGATGCCGCCTTGCTCGAAAGTTTTTCGCGCGGTTTCGGCTGCGTCCGCAGCGGCCTCCGCACCGTGAAGCAGCGTGGTGGCTTGGAGAGCGAGGACCTTCTTGGCGTCGTTGATCTCCGCCCCTTGCAGCTTTTCAAGCCGCGCGATTTCGTCGAGCGGCAGGTCGGTGAACAGCTTCAAGAAACGGCCGACGTCGCCGTCCTCGGTGTTGCGCCAGAACTGATAGTAGTCGTAAGGCGCAAGGCGCTCGGCCTTTAGCCACACCGCACCCGCGGCGGTCTTGCCCATCTTCGCGCCGGATGCGGTGGTGATCAGGGGGCAGGTGAAACCGAAGACGTCGGCGCCCGCGATACGCCGCGCGAGTTCGACGCCCTGAATGATATTGCCCCACTGATCGGAGCCGCCCAGCTGCAAGGTGCAGCCGTGACGTTTGTAGAGCTCGGCGAAGTCGTAGCCCTGCAGGATCATGTAGTTGAATTCGAGGAAGGTCAGGGGCTGCTCGCGGTCGAGACGCAGCTTGACGCTGTCCATGGTCAGCATGCGGTTGATCGTGAAATGCCGGCCGATGT
>CANKHC010000138.1 GCA_947481595.1 Fidelibacterota bacterium | reverse complement strand
TGGGCTCGGTGGCGGTCATCGCCGGCATCGTCTTTGTCGAGCAAGCGCAGCGACGAATTCTGGTGCAGTACCCTAAGCGGCAACAGGGCAATAAGGTTTACGGCGGCGAAAGCTCGCACCTGCCGCTCAAGCTCAACACCTCGGGCGTCATCCCGCCGATCTTTGCGAGCTCGCTCCTGCTCCTGCCGCTGACCATCGCCGGTTTCCAAGGCGGCATGGTCCCGGGTGCGAACGGTGCGCCGCCGGTGCCGACCGGTGACGGCTTCCTCAACACGATGGGCGCCTTGCTCGGCCGCGGCCAGCCCCTGTACCTGTTCCTGTATTCGGTGCTGATCGTTTTCTTTGCGTTTTTCTATACCGCGGTGGTTTTCAATCCGCAGGAGACGGCGGAGAATCTGCGCAAATACGGCGGCTTCATTCCAGGTATCCGTCCCGGCAAGAACACCGCCGATTATCTCGATTACGTCCTTACGCGCTTGACCGTCCTCGGGGGCATTTACCTGATCGTTGTGTGCCTGATCCCCGAGTTCCTCATCAGCAAAATGTCCGTGCCCTTCTACTTCGGCGGCACCAGCCTGATGATCGTGGTCAACGTGACACTCAATACGGTGCAGCAGGTCCAGGCCCACTTGCTCGCCCACCAGTATGAAGGGCTTTTGAAGAAGTCGCGGCTCAGGGGCAAATAGGCGGGGCACATGGGCGGCAAACGTCTGATCCTGATGGGTCCTCCGGGGGGAGGGAAGGGTACTCAGGCCAAGCGTCTGCAGGACCGTTACGGCATCGTGCAGCTGTCCACGGGCGATATGCTCAGGGCGGCGGTGAAAGCCGGAACGCCCTTGGGCAAGCAGGCTAAGGCGGTAATGGATGCGGGCAAGCTGGTCTCCGACGACATTATGGTCGGATTGATCGCGGAACGCATCGCGGCGCCGGACGCCGTCAGGGGTTTTATCCTCGACGGCTTCCCGCGCCCGGTACCGCAGGCGCAGGCCTTGGATAAGTTGCTGAAAGATAAGGGAATTACGCTTGATGGCGTGATTGAGGTGGCGGTTCCCGACGCCAAGCTGATCGAGCGGATTACCGGCCGGTTCACCTGTGCCAAATGCGGCGAGGGGTACCACGACAAGTTCAAGCAGCCCAAAAAGGCCGGGGTTTGTGATATGTGCGGCGGCACCGAGTTCATCCGCCGGGCCGATGATAAGGCGGAAACGGTTGTGGCCAGGCTCAAGGCCTACCATGACCAGACCGCACCCCTGCTGCCCCACTACAAGGCGCAGGGACTGCTGAGAGAGATCGACGGCGACCGCGAAATGGACGTCGTCACGAGCGATTTGGAGAGCGTTTTAGGAACCTGAGCGGCGTGTTGACACCCGGGGCTAAGTGCATATAATGGCGCGCTTTTCCGGGTTGCGCACGGCGCTCTCAGACAACTTTGAATGAAAGAGGAGTACGGGCTTTGGCACGTATTGCTGGCGTCAACTTACCGACTAACAAACGCGTTCGCATTGCACTGCGATACATTTACGGGATCGGTCCGACCAATGCGGTCGAGATCTGTGAGCGTGTCGGCATCGCTGCCGATCGCCGCGTCAACCAGCTGACGGAAGACGAGATCATCCGTATCCGCGACACCATCGACCGCGACTACACGGTCGAAGGCGATCTGCGCCGCGAAGTGGCGATGAACATCAAGCGTCTGATGGACCTTGGCTGCTACAAGGGCCTGCGTCACCGCAAGGGCCTGCCGGTCCGCGGCCAGCGCACGCACACCAACGCGCGCACCCGCAAGGGGCCGAGCAAGCCGATCGCCGGCAAGAAAAAAGTCACCAAGTAATTTGTCTGTATCGGGTCGGATCAACCGGCCCTGCATCAGGGATCAGAGAATATGGCCAAGCCAGAAAACGCAGCGACCGAGACCGCAGCACCCTCCGCCGGGCGCTCCAAAAAGCGCGAACGCAAGAACATCAGTTCGGGTGTGGCGCACGTCAATGCGACCTTCAACAACACCATGATCACGATCTCGGACGTGCAAGGCAACACCATCGCCTGGTCGTCGGCCGGTTCGCAGGGCTTCAAGGGTTCGCGCAAGTCGACCCCGTACGCCGCCCAGGTGGCCGCCGAAACCGCAGGCCGCAAGGCCATGGAACACGGCATGAAGGTTCTCTCGGTCCTCGTGAAGGGCCCGGGCACGGGCCGTGAGTCCGCGCTGCGCGCTCTGCAGGCTGTTGGATTTACGGTCACGTCGATCCAGGACGTGACCCCGGTGCCGCATAACGGCTGCCGCCCGCGCAAGCGCCGCCGCGTCTAATTCATTCAGCCGCCGGAGTGCGTGACGCACGCCGGCGGTGTTCATTGGGCCGCGACCCCTCGGCTCAAGTCGGACTTAACACCTGATAGGTGGACCCCGTGATACAGAAAAACTGGCAAGAGCTCATTAAACCCAACAAGCTCAACATCGAAACCGGCGACGATCAACGCCGCGTGGCGACCATCGTTGCCGAGCCGCTGGAACGCGGCTTTGGCGTGACGCTGGGCAACGCGCTGCGCCGCGTGCTGCTGTCCTCGCTCCAGGGCGCGGCCGTGACGTCGATCCGCATCGACGGCGTGCTGCACGAGTTCTCATCCGTGCCGGGCGTGCGTGAAGACGTCACCGACCTGATCCTCAACATCAAGCAGCTCGCCCTCACCATGCATGGCGATGGGCCGAAGCGCATGACGCTGAAGGCCAAGGGTCCGGGCGAAGTCACCGCCGGCCAGATCCAGGCTCCGGCCGACATCGAGATCATGAACTCCGACCTCGTCATCTGTCACTTGGACGAAGGTGCCGATCTGCACATCGAACTCGAAGTGAACACCGGCAAGGGCTATGTCGCTGCCCACTTGAACCGCAAGGAAGATGATCCGATCGGCCTGATCCCGATCGACAGCATCTTCTCGCCGGTGCGCCGCGTGGCCTACAAGGTCGAGAACACCCGCGTCGGTCAGCAGACCGACTACGACAAGCTCTCGATGACCGTTGAGACCAACGGCGCCGTGAAGCCGGAAGACAGCGTGGCGCTGGCCGCCCGCATCCTCCAGGACCAGCTCAAGCTGTTCATCAACTTCGAAGAGCCCCAGGCCTCGCTCGCCGAGCGCGTGGAAGAGGAGCTGCCCTTCAACAAGAACCTGCTGCGCAAGGTCGACGAGCTCGAGCTCTCGGTCCGCTCGGCCAACTGCCTCAAGAACGACAACATCATCTACATCGGCGACCTGGTGCAAAAGACCGAAGCCGAGATGCTGCGCACGCCGAACTTCGGCCGCAAGTCGCTCAACGAGATCAAGGAAGTCCTGGCGCAGATGGGTCTGCACCTGGGCATGGAAATCAGCAACTGGCCGCCCGAGAACATCGAAGACTTGGCCAAGAAGCTCGAAGAGCCCTTCTAAGGCTCTAGGGTCACCTGACCCGCCCCTCCGGTACCTGATACGGCCGGGGGACTTAGCAATCGGTTTGGCGCCGCCAGACCAGGATGATGAAAGGACTTCGCCATGCGTCACGGATATTCCGGCCGCCAGTTCAAGCGCACCAAGGGCCATCGCCGCGCCCTGTTCGCCAACCTCGCCAACGCCCTGCTCAAGCACGAGCAGATCAAGACCACGCTGCCGAAGGCCAAGGACTTGCGCCCGTACGTCGAGAAGCTCATCACCCTGGGCAAGCGCGGCGATCTGCATGCCCGCCGCCAGGCGGCTGCCAAGCTGCGCGACGACGCGGTCGTGGCGAAGCTGTTCAGCGTCCTGGGCGAGCGTTACAAGGCCCGCTCCGGCGGCTACACCCGCATCATCAAGGCCGGCTTCCGCTACGGTGACTCAGCCCCGATGGCGGTCATCGAGCTGGTCGACCGCGACGTCGACGCCAAGGGCAAGGACTCAGGCCCGGTCGAAGTGAAGGAAGACGCGGCCGCCGCCGCCGAGTAATCCCGGCACATAAAGACTTGAAGCTTTGGGCAGCCGCCTTACCTGGGTGGCTGCCCTTTGCTTTTTCTGGGCATTTCAAGGGCGGAGACCTGCATGAATCCTGAAATGAAGATGTCAGGCTAGCGCGTTGAATATAAAATATTCTCCAGCTCACCTTAGGCGCTCTTGTCTGCCCGGCGCAGGCGTGGAATGAAAAGGTCATGACGCACAGCTTCCTCAGGCATGTGACGGCTCTTTTGGCGCTTCTTGGGATCAGCCTGACGCTGCCTTCCACCCAGGCGGCCGAGCCGGTCGTGCCCAGCTCCCGCGAGCAGATCAGCCTGACCTTTGCCCCCGTGGTGAAGAAGGCAGCCCCTGCGGTCGTTAACATTTACACGAAGAAGGTCCTGCGCAATCAGGGCCTCTTCTCCAACGACCCCTTCTTCCGCCAGTTCTTCGGCGACCAGCTGGGCGGCCGCGAGCGGGTCGAGAGCTCGCTGGGCTCGGGCGTGATTGTCCGCGCGAGCGGAGTGGTCATCACCAACTTCCATGTGGCCGGCGATGCCGACCAGATCAACGTCGTGCTCAATGACCGCCGCGAGTTCCCGGCCAAGGTGATCGGCAAAGACGAGCGCTCTGACTTGGCCGTGCTCCAGCTCCAGGGTGTGACCGATGATCTACCGGCCCTGGACCTGGCGGAGTCAGACGTGGTTGAGGTGGGCGATCTGGTGCTGGCGATTGGCAACCCCTTTGGCGTGGGGCAGACGGTGACCTCGGGCATCGTTTCGGCACTGGCGCGCAGCTCGGTCCAGGTGTCCGACTTCCGCTCCTTCATCCAGACCGACGCCGCCATCAACCCCGGCAATTCGGGTGGTGCGCTGATCACCTCCGATGGCCGGCTGATCGGCATCAACACCGCGATTTTTTCCGGCAACGGCGGCAGTGTCGGAATCGGATTTGCGATTCCTTCCAACATGGTAAGCAGCGTTCTTGCCAGCATACTCAAAGAGGGCCGCGCGGTGCGCGCCTGGCTGGGCGCGACTGGTAAAACGGTCACCGCCGACATTGCCAAGAGCCTGTCCTTGCCGCGCCCCAGCGGCATCGTGGTGGACCGTGTGGTAGCCACCAGTCCCGCTGCCCGCGCCGGTCTCGCGGTGGGTGACATCGTCCGCGCGGTGAACGGCCACGAGATCAACGACATCCAGGAGCTGCGCTATCAGCTCGCCACTATGCCGGTCGGCGGCAAAGCCAGCCTGGACACTCTGCGCGGCAGCACCGCCCGCACCGTCTCCGTGTCCCTCGAAGCGCCGCCCGAGCTGCCGGCCCGCAAGTTGACCCAGCTGACCGGACGCCAGCCCTTCGCCGGGGCGTCGGTGGCCAACCTCAATCCCGCCCTGGCCGAGGAAATCGGCATCGATTTCGTGGAGCCCGGGGTGATTGTGCTGGGCGTCGTGCCGGGCACGCCGGCGTCGGGGATCGGCATTCAGGTCGGTGACCGGGTGGTGGGCGTCAACGACACCGACGTCAAAAGTGTCGATGACCTCGTGCGCCTGACCGCCACTCCGCAGCCGGCGTGGACCGGCGCCATCGGGCGCGGCGGCCAAGTCCTGCAGTTCCGGATCGGCGGGTGAGCGACCTGTTCGAGGAAGTCGAACCGCCAGCCGGGCCAAAGGCTGGAGCGCCTTTGGCCGACCGGCTGCGTCCGGCTGATCTGGCCGAGGTGGTGGGGCAGGAGCATCTGCTGGGTCCGGAAGGGCCGATCGGGCGCATGCTGGCGGCCAAACGCCTCTCGTCGATGATCCTTTGGGGTCCGCCCGGTTGCGGCAAGACCACCATCGCCCGTCTACTGGCCAAGGGCACCGATCTGTTCTTCCAGCCGATCTCGGCGGTGTTCTCAGGCGTGGCTGACCTGCGCAAGATTTTCGACGCCGCCGCCAAGCGCCGGCGGATGGGGCAGGGGACGCTGCTGTTCGTCGACGAGATCCACCGTTTCAACCGCGCTCAGCAGGACGGCTTCCTGCCTTACGTCGAGGACGGGACGGTGGTGCTGGTCGGGGCGACCACTGAGAACCCCTCTTTCGAGTTGAACGCGGCGCTCCTGTCGCGCTGCCAGGTGATGGTGCTGCGGCGTCTCGACGACGCGGCTTTGGACAAGCTCCTGGCGCGTGCTGAAGGCGACGCGGGGAAGCCTCTGCCGCTGACGACCGATGGGCGCGCGGCGCTGCGTGCTATGGCTGACGGCGACGGGCGTTTCATGCTTGCGCTGGCGGATGAGCTTTTCGCGCTAAAGGATTCAAAAGACTTGGATCCTTCCGAGTTGGCCAAGGTCGTCCAGCGCCGCGCCCCGGTCTACGACAAGGACCGCGAGGGCCACTACAATCTGATCAGCGCCGTGCACAAATCGCTGCGCGGTTCCGACCCGGATGCGGCCCTCTACTGGGTGTGCCGAATGATCGATGCTGGCGAGGATGTGACGTTCCTTTTGCGGCGCCTGACGGTCTTCGCCGCCGAGGATATTGGATTGGCCGATCCTCAGGCGCTGCTGATGGCCACTGCGGTAGCGGCGGCCTATGAGCGGTTGGGACCGCCCGAGGGGTATATTCCACTGGCCGATCTGGTGATTTACCTGGCCACGGCCCCCAAATCCAATGCTGGCTATGCAGCCTTGGGCGCGGCCATGGATGCCGCGCGCCGCACGGGCTCGCTGATGCCGCCGGCCCATATCCTAAACGCGCCCACCAAAATGATGAAGGAGCTGGGCTACGGCAAGGATTACGCCTACGACCACGACGATCCGGACGCCTTCTCGGGCAAGAACTACTTCCCGGATGGGATGGCGCGGACCCAGTTCTACCGGCCGCCGGAGCGCGGCTTCGAGCGCGAAATCAACAAGCGGCTGGCTTACTGGGCGCGCCTGCGCGAGAAGAAGGCCGGCAAGAAGGTCGAGGACGGAGAAGAGTTATGAGCCCAACGGTATCCAAAGTGCAGCAGGTCGAGGTGACCAAGGGCGAAGCTGACGTCCGGCTCGACCGTTGGTTCAAGCGGCGCTTTCCCTCCCTGACCCATGGGCGGCTGGAGAAACTGCTTCGGACCGGCCAGGTGCGCGTGGATGGCGGCCGGGCCAAGGCCAACACGCGCCTGGAGGCCGGCCAAGTCATCCGCATCCCGCCGCTGGAGGCGGATGCCGCAGAGCCCATGGCCAAGAAGATGCCGCCGCGGGTCTCGGAGCAGGATCTCGCCGACGTTCAGAAGCGGGTGATCTACAAAGACGACGACCTGATCGCCCTCAACAAGCCGGCGGGCCTGGCGGTCCAGGGCGGGACCAAGACCACCAAGCACCTCGATGGGTTGCTCGATGGCCTGCGCTTCGGCTCCGATGAGCGCCCGCGCCTAGTGCATCGCCTCGACCGCGATACCTCGGGGGTGATCGTAGTGGCGCGCACCGCCAAGTCGGCGGCCGTGCTGGCGAAAGCCTTCCAGATGCGCGACATGAAAAAGATCTACTGGGCCCTGGTCATGGGCTACCCCGAGCATCCCGCCGGGACGATCTCGGCGGCGCTGGCCAAACAGGGCGGGGCAGGGCGCGAGCGCATGGAATGGGACGACGAGGAAGGCAAGTCGGCGGTCACCGACTACCGCGTCGTCGATACCGCCGCCCGCAAGATCAGCTGGCTGGAGCTGTGGCCGCGCACCGGGCGCACCCACCAGCTGCGCGCCCACTGCATGCTGATCGGCACGCCGATCCTGGGCGACGGTAAATACGCCGTCACTTCACCTCACGCAGACCAGAACATGGATCTCCATGACGGGATTCTGTCGGACGTCGCCGACCGCATGTGCCTGCACGCGCGCGAACTGGTGATCGAGCGGCCGGGCCGGAAGGCCCTGACGGTTTCCGCGCCGCTGCCCAAACACATGAAAGATGCCTTCAAGAACCTGGGCTTCACCGAGGGTGACGCCAACGCATGAGTAAGCCCCTGCGCTTGGTGATCTTCGACCTCGACGGCACCATCGTCGACAGCCAGCACAATATCGTCGCCGCTGTGGCTGAGGTCGCCAAGATCCTGGGGCTGCCCGGGCCGCCGCCAGAGCAGGTGCCGCGGGTGATTGGGCTGTCCTTGATGGAGGCGCTGGCGAAGCTGTTTCCAGACGTCGATGCCAGCACCCACAAGGAGCTGGACCGGGAGTACCGCGAGGCCTTTGTCCGTCTGCGCGCCCGGTCTGATTACCGGGAGCCGTTATTCGATGGGACGCACGCTCTTTTGGACGCCCTCGAGAAGGAAGGATTCCTTCTGGGGGTTGCCACGGGAAAGGGGAAGCGGGGCGTCCATCACGTCCTGAACCTGCATGGTCTGACGCCACGTTTTGTCACCGTACAGCATGTGGAAAACGCGCCGGGAAAACCTCATCCTGGCAT
>CANKHC010000137.1 GCA_947481595.1 Fidelibacterota bacterium | reverse complement strand
GCGTGCGATGAAGATGTGGCAAGGTGCGGCTGTCGTGTTCCTGGCGGCGCACGCCTACGCGGCAGAGGCTCCCTCCACGCAATTTTCCCGCAGCGGCAGTGCTTTGGCCTGCGGCAAGCCGCTGCCCGCGGATACGAACCCTTCGCCGCCGTACTACACATCGTGCCTGCGCACCGGCGCCATCGGCATCGGCGACGACGTGAAAGCCGTTGAGACTCATCTGGGCCCGGCGCTGGAACCGCCGCGCGAGAGCAGCGGCAGGGAATTGCGGCTGTACTCCTACGATCCCAGCACGCCGAGCTCATACATCGTCGTGGGTTATGAAGGCGGCAAGGCGGTCTCGATTCAAGTGGTGGGACAGCAGCCCGCCGGCAAGCATGCCTTTGCCGGCGTCGAGATCGGCGATCCGATCGCGCAGGTCCTCAAGACCATTGGGTATCCGACCTACCAGCGCTGCAATCTCAACATTCAGCAGGAAGTCTGGATCTACGAGCCCTTCCCTTTTTACATCAACTTCTCCGAAGGCACGGTCGCCGGTTTCAGGCTCGCCGCCGCACCGGAATTCGAAGGGCCCTTTGAGCCTCTGAAGAGACTTGAGCGGCTGGAATGCTAGGCGCGTCTTGAGCGGCAGCCGGCAAAAAATCAGCGCGGGCGATTACGCCAAGGGCGTGCTGGCAGGCGACCGCGCCGTGCTGGCGCGCGCCATCACGCTGATAGAATCAAAAAAGCCCGAACACCAGGATACCGCGCAGCAGGTGTTGAGCAAGCTGCTGCCCAAGACCGGCAACAGCTTGCGGGTCGGCGTCAGCGGATTGCCGGGTGCGGGTAAAAGCACCTTCATCGACGCCCTGGGCACGATGCTGACGGGCGCCGGACATAAGGTGGCGGTGCTGGCGGTGGACCCGACGTCGTCGCGCACGGGCGGCAGCATCTTGGGCGACAAGACGCGCATGACGCGGTTGTCAGTGGACGACAACGCGTTCATCCGCCCCTCGCCCACCGGCGGCACCTTGGGCGGCGTCGCGCGCGCCACGCGCGAGGCCATGCTGGTCTGCGAGGCGGCGGGTTTCGACATCATCCTGGTGGAAACCGTCGGCGTGGGCCAAAGCGAGATCACCGTCGCGGGCATGGTGGATTTCTTCCTGGTGCTGATGATCGCCGGCGGCGGCGACGAGCTGCAGGGCATCAAGAAAGGCGTGCTGGAGATCGCCGACATGATCGCCGTGACCAAAGCGGACGGCGACAACCAGACGCGCGCCAAGCTGACGGCGGCCGACTACCAACATGCCTTGCGCATCGTGCAACCGGCGTCACCGACCTGGACACCGCCGGTGATGACGGTGAGCGCCCTGATGAACCAGGGCCTTTTGGAGTTGTGGGAGAAGATCACCCTGCATCAAAAGCTGACCACCGCTAGTGGCGAGCGTGCGGCCAAACGCAAGGGCCAGCAGGTGCGCTGGATGTGGGCCATGGTGGAAGACCGGCTGATGACGAGCTTGCGCGCAGCCCCCAAGGTCAAAGCCATCGCGGCGGGGTTGGAAAAGGACGTCGGCGCGGGCAAGATCACGCCGGCGCTGGCGGTGGAGAAGATCCTCAAGGCGTTTGGCATTTAGAGCAAGATTTGGTGAAGTTGAATCTCCCCCTCACCGCCTCGCTCCGCTCGGCACCCTCTCCCTATCGGGGAGAGGGTTGGGGGTGAGGGGCTCTGCTTCGATTGAAACCGATCAACGTCTAGTGGAGGCGAGCATGAAGCGGCTTCTCTTGTGTGCGGCGCTGCTGTGTGGAGCGGCACAGGCGGCGGATGATGCAGCGCTGCTCGCCAAGGCGCGCGCGATCCATGACAAGGTGCTGACCATCGACACCCACGTCGACATCCCCTTCGACTTCGGCGACGGCTACGACATGATGAAACCCGGCCCGCGCCGGCAGCAGGTGCATCTGCCGACGATGCAGAGCGGCGGGCTCAAAGCGCCGTTCCTGATTGTTTTCGTCGAGCAAGAAGAACGTACGACGGCGGGCTACGCTCACGCCCTCTCCCAGGCGTTCAATAAATTCGCGTCGATCCACAAGCTGACTGAACAGACCTATCCCGAGCAGATCGGGCTCGCGTTGACCTCGGCTGAGGCCCGGCGCATCGCCGCCGGCGGCAAGAAGGTCGCCTTCATCGGCGTCGAGAACGGATACTCTATGGGCAAGGACTTGCGCCTGCTGGATCAGTTCTACGATTACGGCGCGCGCTACATGGGCCTGGTGCATAACGGCCACAATGACCTGGGTGATTCGGCGCAGCCAAAAAAAAACGAGCCGGTAGCCGAGTGGAACGGGCTGTCGCCGCTGGGCAAGCAGGTCGTCGCGCGGCTCAATGAGCTCGGCATCATGGTCGACGTCTCGCATTCGTCCGACAAGACCACGCGCGACATCATCGCCGCCTCCAAGGTGCCGGTGATCGCCAGCCATTCGGCGGTGATGGGTGTCTCGGTGCACGCGCGCAACATGTCGGATACGGCGTTGGAAGCCCTGGGCAAAGCCGGCGGCGTCATCCAGATCGTGGCCTTCGATCCCTATTTGACCGTGACTCCGCCCGAGAAGCTGGCGGCCATTGCGGCGCTGAATAAGGAGATGGGGGTCAGCGGTCCGGGCGAGGTCGAGAAACTGCCGGCGGAGAAGCTCGCCACTTTTGAAGCGCGTATGGCGGAGATCCAGAAGAAGTGGCCGCGCTCGAACGTCAAAAACCTGGTCGACCATGTGGACTATGCCGTGAAGAAGATCGGCATCGACCATGTGGGGTTGGCCTCCGACTTCAACGGCGGCGGCGGCATCGACGGCTGGAATAATGCCGGCGAGACCCTAAATGTAACCCTGGAACTGGTGCGGCGCGGGTATACTGAGGACCAGATCGCAAAGATCTGGGGCGGCAATCTGCTGCGCGTCATGGACGCGGTGCAGGCGGCCCGCAAGAAGTAGGGGTCTCAAGTCTCACGCATGGCCAAACCCGCAGGGAAACGGGCGCTGACGCTCGGCCAGCACCTGAGCATCGTCGGCTCACGCATGTTTTTCGGCGCGCTGACGAGCGCCATCACCTTTGCACGCGGCGTGCAGTCCGAAGGCTGGCGGCGCATGCGCTATGGCCTGCTGCACGACGAGACGCTCGACCACATGGCGCCGGAAGAACAGGAGGGCGCGCAGACGCATGCTCCAGTGATCTTCTTCCATGGCGGCGGATGGATGATGGGCACGCCGGACACCTATCACCATGATCTCCTGTTCCTGGCGGAAGCCGGCTATCCGGTGTTCAACGTCGACTATCCGAAAGCTCCCGAGCACAGGCACCCGGAGTTGCTGCAGTCGGTGTTCAAGGCGCTGACGTTCATTCGCGCCAATTTTCCGGAAGCGGAGGCGGTGCACCTGATGGGCGATTCCGCCGGCGGCAATCTTGCTGTCATGGCGGCGCTGATTTTGGACAATCCGCAGCTCTTCGATGCCATCGATCCGCGCCTGAAGAAATCAAGCAAGCTGCCCAAGGTCCTGAGCGTGACCTCGATCTACGGCGTGATGGACCGCCACACCTGCTTGAACAGCGCCTTTCCGGGCGGCGACGTGATGATCGAATCCTATGCCGGGCCCGGCGCGCTGCTGAAGGAAGTTGACGCCGACCACGCCATCACGCCCATGGACCTGAAGTTCAAGAAACACGCGCCGTGTCTGTTGGTCTGCGGCTCGTCTGACCCGCTGGTAGATTCCCACGCGCTCTATGAGCGGCGTCTGCGCAACGCCGGGCACACGGTGACGTCGCACGTCTACACCGGCGGCATCCACGGCTTCTTTAATTTCCCCGAAAGCGGACCAAAAGCCGCGTGCCGGCGCGATATCCTGGCGTTCCTCGCGGGCTTGTAGCTAGCCGCCGACGTATTCGGTGATCGCCCGCAGGAACGTAGGCCCGAATTCCTTCAGCTTCTTGGGCCCGACGCCACCGATGGCCGACATCTGGTCGAGATCCGAAGGGCGTTCGCGCGCCATTTCGATCAACGTGGAATCCGGGAAGACCACATAGGCCGGCACATTGCGGGCGCGCGCGATGCCTAAGCGCAATTTCTTAAGCTCGGAAAGCAAAGTCACGTCGCCGGCACCCACATCGGGGGCCGCGCGTTTTTTTGCGGCAGCACTTGCAGGCCGGGCCTGGTGTTCCCGGTGAAGGAATTTCTCCTCGCCCATGAGCAAGGCCGCGCCGCGCGCCGTGATGTTCAGGCCGCCGAACTTCTCGATGTTGACGAGGAGGTAGCCGCCCGCGATCACCTGACGGATGAAGCCTTGCCAGTCGTCCTTGGGCCAAGCCTTGCCTTTGCCGTAACCGGGCAGATTGTGATGCCGGCGCTCGAGGATCTTCTGGGTTTCGGCGCCGCGCAGAATGTCGATGATATGCCCCGCGCCGAACATCTGGCCGCTGCCGCGCACCGCACCCAGCAGCATCACGGCGCGCGCGGTGGCGTCGACCAACACGGCGGGTGTGAGGCAGTTGTCGCAGTTGCCGCAGGGGGCCGAAACTTCGTCGAAATAGGACAACAGGGTCACGCGCCGGCACGAAGGAGCCTCGCAGTAGGCCATCAGTGAATCCAGACGTTTGTGTTCGCGCCTGCGGTGGGCGTCGTCGCCTTCGTTTTCGATGAACTGGCGGCGCAGCGCCACATCGCCGGCGCTGTGCAGCAGCAGGGTTTCGGCGGGCAAACCGTCGCGTCCGGCGCGGCCGATTTCCTGGTAGTAAGCTTCGACGCTGCCCGGCAAGTTGAGGTGGCAGACGTAGCGGATGTCGGGTTTGTCGATGCCCATCCCAAACGCAATGGTGGCCACCATCACCACGGCGTCCTCGCTCATGAACCGGTCCTGGTTGACCTTGCGCTGCTCGGAGTCTTGGCCGGCGTGGTAGGCGATGGCGTTGAGCCCCTCTGCCAAAAGGAATGCGGCAACCTCGTCGGTGAATTTGCGCGAGAGGCAATAGATGATGCCGGCTTGGCCCTGTTTATCGGCCAGAAACGTCAGCAACTGCGGCTTCCAGCTGCTCCGGTGCGCGGCGGCCAGGCGCAAGTTGGGCCGGTCGAAGCCGTGAACGATGGTGCGGCCCTGGCCGCGAAACAGTTTCTGCGCGATGTCGGCGCGCGTTGCCTTGTCGGCGGTGGCGGTGAAGCCGGCGATGACGCTGTGGGGAAACAGCTCGGGCAGACGCGATAGCTGTTCATAGTCCGGGCGGAAACTCGTGCCCCATTTGGAGATGCAATGAGCTTCGTCGACGACGAACATGGCCGGTTCAAGATCGCGCAAGGCCATCAGCATGCGATCTGTCATCAGGCGCTCGGGCGAGAGATAGAGGAGCTTGATCTCGCCCGCCATCACCTTGCGCCAGACGTCGACATTGTCTTCGCGCGAGAGACCAGAGTGAATGCAGGCGACGTCCACACCGTTGGTGCGGAGTGCCGCCACCTGGTCGTCCATGAGAGCCACGAGCGGCGAGACGATGATGGAGAGGCGCCCGGACATCAATGCCGGGACCTGATAGCAAATCGACTTTCCGGCGCCGGTGGGCATGACCGCGAGCACGTTCTCGCCGCCGCTCAGAAGCGCGATGACCTCCTCCTGCCCCGGGCGGAACGTCGCATAACCAAAGACGTCGTGCAGGACTTGGGGAGCGGTCTTCAAGGGAATGCTTATTTTTCGGCGAGGATGCCGTAGAGCTCCGGCCGGCGGTCGCGGAAAAAGCCGAAGGCGGCGCGGTTGCGGCGCACCTCGGCGAGGTCGAAGCCCGCCATGATCACGCCTTCGTCGGTGCGGCCCAGCTCGGCGATCTTATCGCCGCGGTGGTTGGCGATGAACGAACAACCGTAGAACACCTGGCCGTGCTCGTTGCCGATGCGGTTGGCGGCGATCACGGGCGCGACGTTGGACACCGCGTGGCCGATCATGGCGCGCTGCCAGAGGTCCTTGGTGTCGAGCTCGGTGTTGTCGGGCTCGGAGCCGATGGCGGTGGGATAAAAGAGCATGTCCGCGCCCATCAGCATCATGGCGCGGGCGGTTTCGGGGAACCACTGGTCCCAGCAGATGCCCACGCCGAGCTTGCCGAATTTGGTGTCCCAGACTTTGAAGCCGGTGTTGCCGGGGCGGAAGTAGAACTTCTCTTCGTAGCCGGGGCCGTCGGGGATGTGGCTTTTGCGGTAGACGCCCATGACCTCGCCGCCGGCGTCGATCATGGCCAGCGAGTTGTAGAAGTGCTGGCCGTCGCGCTCGAAGATCGAGGCGGGGATGGCGACGCCGAGTTTCTTGGCGAGCGCGGAAAGGCGCGTGACCACGGGGTGGGTGGCGACGGGGAAAGCGCTGTCGAAGTGCTTTTCCTTCTCCTCGCGGCAGAAGTAGTGGCCTTGCAGAAGTTCGGGCGGAAGGATCACCTGCGCGCCGTCGCGCGCCGCTTGCTCGATGTAAGCGGCGATACGGTCGAGGTTCTCCGTGATGTCGTCGGAGAAGGCGCACTGGATGGCGGCGACGTGAACTTTCGACATGCTCAAACCTTCGGTTCCTGCTGCGTGATGCAGTGGAAGGAGCCGCCGCCGGTTATAACATGGCCCGCAGGCAAACCCAGCGTGCGGCGGCCGGGAAAAGCCTTGGCAATGGCGGTCACGGCGGCGTCATCGGTCGCGGCACCGTAAAGCGGCACAACCACCGCCGTGTTGCCGATATAGAAGTTCATGGAACTGGCGGGGATGACCTCGCCGTCTTCGTTCTCGATGCGCCCTGGCGACGGCACGGTGACGACCTCGAGCTTCTTGCCGTGGATGTCGGTGGCGGCCTTGAGATCGGCGATGATCGCACGCAGCGCGTCGCGGTTGGGATCGCCGGCGCCGGCGGGCTCCATGCACATGACCACGCCCGGCGCGATGAAGCGCGCGATGTTGTCGATGTGGCCGTCGGTGTGGTCGTTCGCCAGGCCATCGCCGAGCCAGATCAGTTTTTCGATGCCGAGCGAGTCCGCAAGGCGCTTTTCGATATCGGCCTGCGTCAGAGCGGGGTTGCGGTTGGCGTTGAGCAGGCACTGGCGCGTGGTGAGCGCGGTGCCGGCGCCGTCGACGTCGATGGAACCGCCTTCGAGCACCCAGTCGTTGCGGGTGGCAGGGATCTTGGCACGGCCAGCGACAAAAGCCGCCACGCCGTCGTCGCCTTCGAGCACGTACTTGCCGCCCCAGCCGTTGAACTGGAAGCAGGCCGCGGAAAGCTTCCCGCCGGCGCGGGTGAAGATCGGGGCGGTGTCGCGCAGCCAGATGTCGCCGAAGACGGCCGGAATGATCTCGGCCATGGGCAGTGCGGCGCGCGCGGAGGCGATGGCGTCATCGCCGCAGGCGAGGATCTTCAAGGCCTCGCCCTTGCCGTTGTCGGCAATGGCTTTGAAGAGGGCCGCGACTTCGCCGCGCGCGGGCTCCAGGTCTTCGAGCCACAAGTCAGCGGCACTGGGCCAGGCGGACCAGACGGCGCTGTGCGGTTCCCACTCGGCGGGTTGAAGGAATTTGCTCATGCCGCGTGATCTACTGTCTCAGGCCCCGGGGTGCAATGGCGGAATCATGAAAATCCATTATAAGGGCGCATGTCTTCCGGGAACCTGACCGCCGACCGGCGCTTCACCTACGCGATGATGCTGCGCCGTGACGGCGACTTCGACGCCGCCGCCGACGTGCTGCGCCAGACCTTAGAGCTGGCGCCAGAGTGGGCCGAGGGACGGTTTACGCTGGCGGAAGTGCTGGCGGAAGGCGGGCGCAAGTACGACGCCATTGAAGTCTATGAGTATTACCTCAAAGCCGATCCGGCGGATTCCATGGGGGCTGCGGGGAAGATCGCGCTGCTGATGGAGAAGGCCCCGGAAACGCTGTCGGCGGCCTTCATCACGCGGTTGTTTGACCAATACGCGCCGCGCTTCGAGAAGGCTTTGCGCGAGCACCTGAAATACAAGGCGCCGGAAATCCTGCGCGCGGCGGTGGATGCGGCCCGGCCCACGGGGACCTTCGCGCGGGTCTTCGATCTGGGCTGCGGCACCGGGCTGGCGGGGGCGGTGTTCAAGGACCGCGCGGCGTGGCTCGGCGGGGCGGATCTGTCGGCGGCGATGGTCAAGGGCGCCGAGGCCAAGGGGATTTACGACCAGTTGGTCGTGGGCGACATGCTGGCGGCGCTCCGGGAGACTGAGCCTTGCGAGCTGATCCTGGCAGCGGACGTGCTGACTTATTTTGGCGACCTCGCGCCCGTCTTCGCGGCGGTGCGCGGCAAGCTGGACGGCCTGTTCGCCTTTACGGTGCAGCGTTGTGAGGAAGGGTTTGCGCTGGGGCCGGAGCAGCGCTTCAGTCATAGCCGGGCCTATGTCGAGAAGGCGGCGGCTAACGCGGGATTCAAGGTGCTGACGCTGGAAGACGCCAGCAGCCGGCAGGAGAAGGGCAAAGACGTG
>CANKHC010000136.1 GCA_947481595.1 Fidelibacterota bacterium | reverse complement strand
TTGCCATCAGCCGCGCGTGCGACCGTGAATTCGCCGATGGGCTGCGCCAAGGCCGCCGCGCGCACCGGCGCAAAGGTGTGAGCGCCTGCGGCCCGCGCCTTTTTCTCGTTCACCTCGACATAGAGGGTCAGCCCCGCGGCGTTGGTGAGTGTTTCGCCGCCGGCGAGCGGAACGTATTCGATGGCGATGCCCGGGGGCCGCTCGACCGTATTGGTGGACGAGAAGACCGCCGTATGCCATTTGCCTTCACTGCCGTTGCACTTGGCCTGGCCGAGCTCATTGTCCTTGGCACAGGCATAAAGCGGCTTGCCGCGGTAGGCCCATTGCTTGGTCCCGTCCTCGCGCGCCACGATCGTCCACAACGCACTGGCCTTCGCACCCGCCTGCACCACGGCGGGCGTCCATTGCACCGCGCATTCGCCGAAACACAGCGACGTATTCGGTGTGAGATCGCCGTCAAAGGTATAGAGGGTTTTGCCTTGGGCATTGCCGAAGGCGACGACTTTGCCGCGGGCCGTCTCGCCTTGGGCGAAGAAGCCCGACGAGGTTTTGGCGCGGCCCTGGAACTGCAACGTGATGCCGGGCGGGGTCGACATTTCCGGCTGCCACATGGCGGCTTTGTTCGCCGGCGCCGCGAGTGCCGTGGAGGCGACGACGCCGCCTAACACCCCGGCCATCAGTTCGATGAATCCGCTGCGCATGTTCAGGCCATGATCTCGGTGAAGGATTTCGACGTGCGGTTTGAGTCCGTCCCCCAGGTGCCGGTCGGAACACCGAGGATCTGCTGGACCGTCAAACCGACGCGGGTGACGGGCTCGCCCTGTGCGCGCAGATGCATGCCGGTCTTCATGCGCCCGCCGGCCTTGCCGGCGAGGATGAAGGGCATGTTGTCGGTGGAATGCACGCGCGCCGCGCCGGAATCCGTCGAGTACATGATCAGGCTGCGATCGAGCAGTGTGCCGTCACCTTCACGGATGTTGTCGAGTTCCTTCAGCGTTGTCAGGAAGGCTTCGACGACTTGGCCTTGGAACCACCAGACGGTGGGCTGGTAGTTCAGCGCCGGGTCGACGGCTTCCTCATGGGTGTACATGTGGAAGGTCTGCACGGCGCCGGGCTTGCGCAAGATCGAAATCGAGGTCGAGAACATAATATTAGCGACCTGGGTTTGGCCGCAGGCCAGCGCATGCGCCAGGATCTTGGAAAAGAGGCCGTGGTTTTCCTGCGCGATGGTGATTTCCGGACCGATGCCGTGTTCTTCGCCCTTGGTGGGGATCGTGCAAGCCTCAAGCGGTGCGGGCTTTTCCGTCGAGATCGTCAGCTGGTGTTCAAGATTGCGCACAGACGAGAAATATTCATCCAGGCGCTGCTTATCGGAGGCACCCAATTCGCGCATGACCTTGGCGCGTTCTTCCGAGACTGCCGAGAGCGCGCTGAGGCGGGCCAGCGTCACGGGGTCGGGCTGGAAATCGGCGGCGTTGGGATCGCGGAATTCAGGGCCGAAAACGCGGTTGTAGAGCTTGAGCGGCGAGGCTTCCGACTGGTTCATGACCGCCCCGCCGCGAATGCTGTAGCTCTGGCGCGAGCCGTCGCCGGAAACCTCCAGCGAGCGGAAGCGCGTTTGCGTGCCGATGGCGTCGGAGACCAGGGTGTCGATGCTGGGCGAGATGGGGTTGCTGCCGCGTGGGACGTCGCCGTTGAGGCAGGCTTGTGGGCCGGTGGAATGCGCGCCGTTGGGCTTGCCGTCGAGCATCACTTGCAGGCCGGAGATGATGTTGAGGCGGTTCTGGAAGGGTTTCAGCGCCTGGAGCTGCTCGGACATCTCGAAGTCCGCGCCGACTTTCTTCGGCTCCCAGCGTCCGCCTTGCAGGCCAAGACCCGAGAACCACGATCCGAAACACAAGGGGAGCGGCGCGCCGCTGGCCAGTGCCGTGCCGTTATTGTTGAGGAAGCAGTCGAGCAGCGGCAGACCGACGCTGATCGCGGACCCGCCCATCATGCCGCGCAGAACGCGGCGGCGGCTCAGGTCATTCAAGATGCCCATGGGTCTCTCCCTATTTTCCGGTTTCCGCGGCGGCGGTCTGAACCGGTTGGATATTGAAGAACGCTTTGCTCAAGGCGACCTGGCGCATCAACGCCGGTACGTTGTAGCCGCCCGCGGCAAAAGTGCCGTCGAGATACTTAAGATAGCCGGCCGCGGCCGGGCCGGCGCTGCGCCCGGTGCTGTAGCCATAAAGGCGTTTGACGAGGCAGGAGGGTGCCGCCGGATTGTCGTGCACGGCATTGCCCAAGCCGACCGCGTCACTGAAGGCAATGCCGTCGAGCACGCCGCTGGCGTCGATGGATACTTTGTTCTCGCTGGTCCGATAGCTGCCGTCGGCATCGAAATTTTCCAGCGCCAAGCCCATCGGATCCATGATCTTGTGACAGCCAGCGCAGGCAGGTGTCGTGCGGTGGGCTTCCAGACGCTCGCGCGCGGTCTTGTATTGCGCGTTGCTGGTGTCCTGAACCACCGTAAAATCGACATTGCCCGGCGGATCGGGGACCTTCTGGCAGAGGAATATTTCACGTAGCGCCTTGCCGCGCAGTGTCGGAGAGCTGCGGCCGGGGTGAGAATGCAGCGCCACAAAGCTGATCTGCGACAGCACGCCGGCGCGCGGATCGCCGGCTGCGTATTCCTTGTCCATCCAATGCGCCGGAGCGCCGTTGCGGCTGCGGCTGATGAACGGCACGCCGTAGATCGCCGCCAGCGATTCCGTCAGGGCCGTCTTTCGCGTGGTGAAAATGTCGCGGTAGTCGCCACCTTCGCGCAGAACATCGGTGATGGTGCGCAACGTCTGTTCGGCCGAATCCCGCAGAACATCGGAGGTGAATTTCGGATAAAGTGTATGGTCTTTGTCGAGGGCTTCGAACTTGTCGTAGTTGAGCATGTCGGAGAAGAATGCGCGCATGCCCGCTTCCAGGCGCGGCGAACGCACCAGGCGGTCGATCTGCGCGGTAAGACCTTTGTTGGTGTGCAGGGCGCCGGTTTCGGCAGACATCAGGAGTTCGTCATCCGGCGACGCGTTCCAAAAGAACAGGCTGAGCTGGGACGCCTTTGAGTATCCGGTCAGGCGGAATTGACCGCGGTGGGAAGGATCGGGCTCGAGCTCCTGCCGGACGAACAAAAACTGGGAGGATTGCAGAAGCGTCGACAGGGAGATCGACAAGCCCTGATAGAAGTCATTGGTCTTGAGCGTGGCGTCGCGCGCGACCTTGACGCGGCTTTGTAGTTCATCACCCGAGAGCGGACGGCGGAACAGAAGCCGGCCGACCTGGCCCAGGAAGGCTTGCGCGCAAGCGTCGTCGGGTTGCTTCGCCGACGCCGGCTTGCAAGGGATCAGACTGGAGCGCTGCGGCTCGTCGATCACCTGCTGCGCGATGGAGCGCGCGATCTGGTCGTACTGTTCGAAGCCAGTGTTGGTGACACTGACGTGGGTTGCGCCCACGGCGAGGAGACCGTCGAAGCGGACCTCGGGTTCAAAGCGTCCGCCGATCTGTATGGTGTCGCCGAAGATGTCGGCAATGCTCTGGCGATATTGTTCGGGAGACAGGCGGCGTACGATCGGCGCGCTGCCCTCCATCGCCGGTTCCTTTTCGGCGGCGAAAACCGGGGCCGCGCTGAGCAGGAGCAAGCCGAGGCCGGCAGCGATCTGTCGCGTAGCAGATTTTGCGGTCATAAAGTTCCTAAGGCGCGCTGGCGGAGGCTTGACCGTCCGCGGGAACGGCGAAGGCGCGGGCCCCTTCGACATGGTAAGCGACCGAGATCGACTTGTTGCGACCGGTGACCGGATCCGGATCGGCGTCGGCATGATCGCGCAGCGCCTTGTACATGGTCACCATGTCGACACCGACCATCGACTCAGAGGTGTAGCCGCGGCTGGCGTACATGAAGTTGATGTCTTCCCAGGGTTCATAGCCGCCGATGATGCCCTCGAGGCTGCCGTCGTCTTTCACCTTGAAGCGCATGTGCAGGGTGTGCAGCTGCAGGACAGCGATCATATAAGGATCGCCTTTGAGCGCTAAGTTGCCGCTTTCGACGGTGAAGGCGCCGTCCTTGAACTTGGCTTGATAGACGTTGTGCCAGCGTGAATCCGGATCGATGCGGTAGGTCACGTCCAGTTTGGCTTCGCCGTTGGTGTCGAGCTTCGGATGGTCGAGGGACTTGTCGATCGTGATCGTGGCCTCGCCCGTCTGCTCGTTGTCGATGGTCGCGGTGATGACCCAGGCTGGAATGGCGTCGCGCATCGTGCGCCAGGTCAGTTCCCAGTACAGCGGGCGAATGGGCGGTGCCGCGCGAGAGCCCAGCAGACATCCGGTGACGCGGGCATATTGGTTGTTGACGCCTTTCTCGCCCGTCTCGGGGTCTTCAAACCCAAGCGGTGAGGCAGCACCCTTGCCGTCGAGATTAAAGCCATAGGCATACTTGCCCTCGGAGACGAGCTGGGGCGGCGTCGGAACGGCGTCGGGGTTGGTGTAGGCATTGACCGGCTTGCCGTTGATCCGGCCGCGGTTGACCAGCCGCTCGACGGAATAAGGATCGTTGCGGTTCATGCCCTCGAGAACCTTCTCGACCTCGGCCGGCGGCGTGCCGACGGCCACGAGATCCCGGCGATAGGCTTCGGCGATCAGCGGGTTATAGCCCTTGGGGCAGTCGCCTTCGACGGAGTGCAGAGCCTGCGTGAACCAACTGACGACCCAGGTACGTTTTTCAGCCGCCTCAGCAGTCAGAGGAAGGGCGAGGCCGGCGCCGCACAGAAGTGCAGCGACGGCTTTTGATGCGACGACGTTCGACACTTTTCCGTCCCTTCATGGTCAAAACCACACCTGCGACGAGCCATCCCCCCGCTCGCCTGCCGGTCACTCGCAGATCAGAGCAAGTGCTCAGAAATAGTCTCATGGGGGGCCTAGGATGCCAAGGCCGGGCGGTGGCGAGAGGCCGGAACGGTTCACATGGATCGGGGAAAAAGCGAACAATATCAATGGTCGGCAAAGGGGCCGCGCGCGCCGCCCCTTAGAACACCGCAATCGGATTGACTGGCGAACCGGTCCCGCCCGGGATCGCCAGCGGGTTGGCGATGAACAGGAACTCCCAACGCTTCCGTTGGGCGGCTTCACGCGCCAATGCCGTCATGTCCAACGCGTCATAAATATGCACGCCGAGATAGACCAGACAGAAGTCATGCACCGGCATGCCGGTGACCTCGCCGGTGTTCGGCGCGGCGTCCTGGGACGCTTCGCCGCCGAGGACCGACACGTTGCGCGTCTTCAGCCACGGGATGACCGAAGCATCAAGACCGGGGGCTTCGGTTTGGATCGACCAGGGGCCGACTTTTTCACGGCGAATCCAACGGCCAAGGTAGATGAAGAGGGCATCACCTGATTCGACCTTCACGCCGGCCCGTTTTTCCCAGGCTTCGATATCGGCGGGCGTGATGCGCGTGTTGGGCTCGAGGTATTCCACGCCTTTCAACCGAGGCACATCGATCAGGATGCCGCGTGTGAACACGCCGTCCTTGACGTTTATGATCGAGTTCTTCGCATGGCCGTTTGCCAACACTTCTTTTTCGTCCGGCTTATAGCCGTTATAGAACACGCCGTTCTCTTGGACGTGCGAGAGCGAATCCATATGCGAGTGGGCATAGCCGTGGAAAATGATGCCGATCTCGTCTACGCCGAGGGCCAGCATCTTGTGCTTTGCAGGCGAAAAATTCTCAACCGACGCGGTCGTGTCGAAGTCGCGCGACATCGAAACCGACACGCCGTCTTTGACCAGAGCCGCGACGGCTTTTTTCTTTTCCGGTGTAATCAGATTGAGGGCGCCGCGCTGGTCGTCTTTGCCCCAGCGCCCCCAGTTGGAGAACTCTTTCTTCCACTTCTCGATGTCGGCCTTGGTGACCTTGGATTGCGGTGCTTCCGCCGCGCGGGGCATAACAGTGGCCGCGACGGATACCACCAGGAGCAACACACCCAAGGCCAGTTGAAGCCGTTTCATAAGCAACACCATTTGGTCGGAAGTGAGGGCCGGGTCAGGGCGCTTTTGTCCAGAATTCCTCGGCTGTGCCGTGGAATTCCGGGTCGCCGCCCAAGAAAAACGCATCCCACTTCGGTCCGTTGGCGAGTTCCCAATGCTCGACGGGAACGCCGTCCTCAAAGCGCCAGGCTCCTACGCCGACGCGCTCCCAGACCTGCCCGTTGCGCGATGTCTGGAAGCGGGCAACAACGATCCCATAGGTGTCGTTGGCCAGGACTTGGATGACTTCGAGCGGCACCACGTTTCTGTCGCAGAGGCTGCCGCGCCGCGCGCTGTATTTTTTCATGAAGGCCATGCCGCCGGTGGCGGCGAGTTTGACGCCGCCTGTATGGATCACGAAGTTTGGCGGCAGGCCGATAGACTTCTCCAAGGCTTCGAGGCGTTTACGGGCTTCCTCTTTGGTTTCGGTCGCGGGAACGTTTTCGGTAGAGCGATAGAGCTTGTTCATAAAGATCGCATTCGGATGATCGGGGGTGAGCGCTTGATTTGAGGGTGACATCGGTGGTCCTTTCCAAAGCGGCGTGAGAATATATAAGATACTTTGTGTTTCTTCTATATTCATAGTAGTTCCTTATTGCCTGTCAAGCGTGATATCTCGCGGTGAAATCCGCCTGTCGACAGTCGGAATATTTCAATAGATATTGATGTTGGCTGGCCCACAATTGATGGTGCGAAATGAGTCCCCGTAAGATGCAGCGCCGCCGCGGCGCATTTCTAGAAGGCCAGCTTCTGTCGGATGCCTGGTCCGAGCTTTGCGCCAACGGCTATGCAAATTTCTCGATGGATGGGGTTGCCACACGTTCAAAAACGAGTAGGCCTGTCCTGTATCGGCGGTGGCCCAACCGCGCGGACCTGGCGATCGCTGCCATGCGCCACCACATCCAATCCAACCCGCTGCCCGTTCCCGATACCGGAAGCCTGCGCGGCGACCTCGTCAAGCTGCTAAAGGCCTTTTTGGACCGCGGCATGGCGTATGCCATAACGCTTACGCAGCAGATGGGTGAATTTTTTGCAGAAACGGGGAAAAGTCATGCTGATCTCCGGCGAGAGGTCCTGAGCGGTACAGAGAGTCGCTTGAATACAGTTCTCCTGCGCGGCGTAGCGCGCGGTGAACTCGACGCGAGCAAACTCACCCCTCGCATTATGTCGCTGCCGGCGGATTTGCTCAGGCACGAGGTCATGATGACCTTGCGGCCCGTTGCACAAACCGTCATCGAAGAGATTGTCGATGACATCTTCTTACCGCTCGTGCAGACCAAAACAGCGCCGAAAGGTAAGAAAGCTTCTTAGTCGGGGCCGGCGCACTCCAGGCGTCACGGGCACCTTACGCTAAGGGTTTGGACGTCATGGCACGCGCCGCGAGGGCTAAGTGCACGGCAGCCCACAAGGCCAGAATTGGCGTAAGAAGTATCGCCGCACGCAAGGACCCCTCACCAAATCGAGGCTGGAAGAAATCGCTCATGACGCCAATAAAGAAAGCGCCGGAGCCGAGTCCGATTCCATTGAACAAGAACAGAAATGTCGCGGATGCGGTGCTCCTCACGTCGGGGCTCACCCGTGACTGAAGTACCGCATAAATCGGAGAGGCATAGAAAGCCCCCAGAAACATAGTGAACGCGAAAAAGGTGAGAAAGAGGGTGTAAGTCGGCGAAAGGAGGGCTGCGAAGGTGGCGAGTCCGGCGACAGCAAATGCCGGCGTCAGCAGAAGAAGACCGAAACGCTGGTCCCTTTTGGATAACCAATCGCTCGCAAATCCTGCAACGAGCGGTGCCAGAATTCCGAGAACGCCGATCAATACTCCGTAGCTTGCGCCGACCTCCGTGGCCGTGAGGTCAAATGAACGCATGGCGTACGCCGGCAGCCAGTTGGCGGCTCCACCCAAAGACCCCAATACAAGCGTCCCGCCAATGGCCATGTGCCGGACAACGGGATCTGCGTAGAACCCTCTGAGTACTTTCAACAAGGGTGGGCTGGGCTTTTTTTCCGCAACGTGTGCACGATAAGGTTCTTTCACCGTGAGTAGAACCAACGCCATCAGGCCAATGCCCAAAACGCCCACAAGCACCATCGTCGTACGCCAGCCAAACATATCGTTGAACAGGCCGCCCAAACCGATTCCCAAACCGCCGCCGACCCCGGCCCCGAGGTAATAGATCGCAATGGGCCGTGCGCGAGAATGCGAAGGAAAGTAGTCGGCGATGAAGGAATGCGCTGCGGGGGTGCACGCGGATTCGCCAACCGCGACACCGGTACGACTCAACAGGAAGTGCACAAATGATCGTGACGCGCCCCCGGCCGCGGTGGCCGCGCTCCATACGGCAATGGCGATTGCCATGATGTGTTTGCGGGAATACCGATCTGACAGTCGGGCGACCGGGATCGCAAAAATCGCCAAGGTCAAAGAAAAGGCCGGGCCGGTGATCAATCCGAT
>CANKHC010000135.1 GCA_947481595.1 Fidelibacterota bacterium | reverse complement strand
TGATGCAGGAACGAGCGTGCCCGGGCGGTGACGTTGATCAGATCACCGGCGCGCGTGACGGTGATCTCGTCCAAGGTTCTCACCGGGCTCTCGGCCTGGCAGGCAGCGGCGCGGAAACTCGAAAAGTCGTGTTTGCCGATCAACACTTGCGCCGCGTCGTGCATGGCGGCGGCATCGAGCGGCGGCACCACCCACCAGGCATGGCCTTCTTCGAGGACCGCCGGCGCGCGGCGATTGACGATGCGGTAGAGATAGCCGCGTTCGGTGGCGGAAAAGCGCGCGTGAAAATCGTCGGCGACTTTCTCGGCTTTCAACACCGCGATGGGATGAGGCCTGAGGTGGGCGTTGAGCGCGTTGGCCACCACCTCGGGCGGATCGTCGCGCGGAAGATCGAGATGCGCCACCTGACCCAGCGCATGCACGCCGGCGTCGGTGCGCCCGGCGCCTTGCACCTGGATCTCCGCCTGGCAGTAGGCGCGCGCCGCCTCTTCAAGGGCGGCTTGCACCGACGGGCCGTTGTCCTGGCGCTGCCAGCCGGCAAAGGGGCCGCCGTCGTATTCGATGGTCAGTTTGAAACGCGGCATCTGCGGGATTAGACGACTTCGCTGACTTGCGCGCCAGTCGGCGTCTGGCTGCCGTGGGCGGCGAGCCATTCCTCGGCAAGCAACGCCCAGCGTTCGTGGTCACGCCACACGCCGCCCACGCGCAGGAACGCCGGCGAGAAGCCTTCCTTGCGGAAGCCCAAGCGCTGAACCAGCGCCAGCGACGCGGTGTTGCCGGGCTGGATGTTGGCTTCCAGGCGGTGAAAGTCGAGCACAGTGAAGGCCTGGTCGAGCACCAGCGCCAGGGCCTCGGTCATATAGCCGCGCCCGCTGTAGGAGGCGGCGGCGTAGTAGCCCAGCGAGGCCGAGCGGAAGCCGCCCATGATCGGGTCGTTGATGTTGATGACGCCGAGCAGCGTGTCGTCGCTGCAGCGTCCCACCAGGAAACCGTGGGCATAGCCGTTGTCGAGGCGGTCGAGATAGGCCTTGAAGTGTTTAAGATCTGCCGGCGGGTGCACCCAGGGGTGATGGTAATTCAGGCTGCCGGTGGTGAGCGTCAGAAAGTCGTCGGCGACGTCCTTGCTCGGCGCGAACAGGTACACCGCATCGCCGCGCGCGATCGACTTCCGCCGCCGTCCGAACATGCTGTGTTCCCTTCTTCCGCGAGGGCCAGTTTAGGCGAGCAGCGTTCCCTTGGGCAACGCATAGCCGCGCAAGAGGGCCTCGGCGGTCATAGGCGCCTTGCCCGCCCGCTGCACGGTCAGAAGCCGCACGGCCCCCTCGGCGCAGGCGATGGTCAGGCGGTCGTCAAGAGCAGTGCCGGGCACGCCTTGGCCGGCCGTGCGTTCACAGCTGAGCACCTTGATGCGTTCATCGTCGTGCCCAATCCAGGCCCCTGGGAAGGGCGAGAGGCCGTGGATGTGGCGCAAGACCTTCTCGGCCGGTTGGTTGAAGTCGATGTGCGCTTCGCTTTTGTCAATCTTGGGCGCGAGGACCACCCCTTGGGCGGGCTGCGGCACCGGCGCTATCCCCTCCAGGCGCCCCAAGGTTTCGGCGATCAAATCGCCGCCGAGGACCGCCAGCGCATCGTGCAGCGCGCCGGCGGTGGTGGCATCGGTGATGGGCACCTCGCCTTTGAGCAGCATCGCACCGGTATCGAGGCCGGCATCCATCTGCATGATGGTGACGCCGCTCACAGTATCGCCGGCCATGATCGCGCGCTGAATCGGCGCGGCGCCGCGCCAGCGCGGCAGCAGGGAGGCGTGGATGTTGATGCAGCCGCGCTTGGGTGCATCAAGGACGGCTTGGGGCAGGATCAGACCGTACGCGGCCACGACGGCGACGTCGGCGCCGAGGGCGGCAAAAGCAGCTTGGGCTTCGGCGTTCCTGAGACTCTTCGGCGCCTGCACGGCGATGCCGTGTTTTTCGGCGTAAAGCTGCACCGGGCTGGGGCGGTCTTGCTGGCCGCGGCCGGCGGGGCGTGGCGGCTGCGTATAGACCGCGACGATCTCATGCTTATCCCGCAGGCGGTCAAGCGCCGTGACGGCGAAGTCCGGCGTCCCCATGAATACGATACGCATGGATCGCCGTTACGTCGTTTCGATGGCGTGGCGCTTGGCGGCGTCGTCCAGCTTCTTAATCTTGGTGAGGCGGCGCATGATCATGTTGCGCTTGAGATTGGAGATGTGATCGACGAACAGCGTGCCTTCCAGGTGATCCATCTCGTGCTGGATGATCACGGAGAGCAGACCCTCAGCGTCGATGGTGCGGATTTCGTTGTGTTCGTCGACATAGCGCACCTTGATCTTGTCGGGGCGGCGCACCTCTTCGTATTCCTCAGGCAGCGAGAGGCAGCCTTCCTCGTGGATCTTGGTTTCCACTGATGCCCAGACAATCTCGGGGTTCGCCATCTTGAGCGGCGCGGGCGGGGCCTCGTCGCGGGCAGGGTCGACCACAATGATGCGCTTAAGCACACCGACCTGAGGTGCGGCAAGGCCCACACCCGGCGCCTCGTACATGGTGTCGAGCATGTCGGCCATCAGCTTGGCGGTGGCCGCATCGACGCGTTCGACCGCCGCGGCCTTTTTCTTCAGGCGCGGATCGGGAGCGACGATGATGTCGAGCAAAGCCATGGGCTGGAGATAAGGCCAGCCGGTCCAAGCGTCAATATTTTAGGCAGATTATCTGATGGATTTGACGTTGTATTCGAGGACAGCCTGACCTTTGGCGGGCACGTCCATCACCCATTCGACGGTGCCGGCGTTGCTGGCGTCGTGGGCGTGGGTTTCCTTGGTGATCTCCCAGGAGGCCGGCATCGGTTCAAGCACACGCACTTTCACCGCCCGGGCTTTGGCGTTCTTGAGGGTGATTTTCCAGGCGCTGACGTCACTCGTATCGCTGGCATGCACATATACGGTCTGCTCGCGGTTCGCCGAGACATCGAAATCGCGCCCGAGGGCGACACGCACATCCGCGCCCGCGGCCCGGTGGTCGATGCGCGATTCACCCATGAACTGCAGACTGTCGCGCTCGTCCAAGCTGTAGACCCGCATCACGCCCGCCGGGAGCGGCAGGCCTAATTTAGCGGCGGGATCGTTCTTGAAGGAGAGTTCGATAGCGGCGTTGCTCTCCTGAAGCTGGCCGCGCATCTGCTGGAAGTAGATGTAGGGCTGGGCATTGCGCAAGGTCAGCTCACGCACCACCGGCACGCCGCCGGCACTCATGAGGGAGAGCTGCTTGCTTTCCTTGTCGGCCAAGGTCGTGGCCTTGGCGATGGTGTAGACGTGCGTGCCTTCAAATTCCGCCTCACCGACGCCGTCCGCCAGCGGCGGCGCCGGAGCTGCCTGAGCGTTCATGGCCTTGGCCGTCATCATGCGGATCTCGCGCGGGGCCGAGACGCGGTTGACCTCGCCGGCGATGAGCTTGAGCTTCGCATCCTTGAAATCGACGCCGGTGGTGTTGGTGACGGTCGCCCAGCCGGTCAGGTCCATGCGCGCCGCGTCGGCGTCGTATTGCATCACGTAGTCGGCACGCCAGTTGAGGCCGCTGGTGAGGTAGCTGAACTCGGCGTCGGCGTCCTTATTGGCGGCACCGGTGACGTCGAGCAGCAGCGTCGGTGTGCTGCGCAATCCTTCGGGGAGTTTGTCGAAGACCAGGCGTCCCTGCACGCCGGTGTGGACTTTGCCGTCGATCTCGAAGACCGGTCCGTCGGCGGAGAGTACACGCGCGCGGATGGGTGTCGAAAGCCCGGCGGCGTTGGGCAGGAAGACCGTGATCTCCTGGCCGACGGCGCGTTCAAGCAACGCGGACTGACTGACGATATTGAAGTTGAAATTCTGCGCCGAAATCTTCACCGGCTCGCCCTTGACCACGTCGAGCAGGGCGGTTTCGGGCTGCATCTGGGTGCTGACGCCGGTAAAAGCCAGTTGCGCCGCCGCCGCCGGCAGCCGGAAGCTGCGCCGCTCGCGCACCAGGGCGAAGTCGTTGTTGTAGACCGTCACATCGGCGCCGCCGGTCGCGGCGGGGACGTTAACTTCCGCGGCAGAGGCGGCGACGGTTAACAACATGGTGCTGGCGAGGAGGAGAGCTAGGCGCATGGGCGAGTTCCAATAGAATCGGCGACTCAGTTCATTTAGGCTGAGGATCATGGCATGGCTAGGGCACGATCAAAAGTTGCAAGCCTGCCACTTACAGAGTGGGTAACGATGACCACGGGGGAAATGGTTCTGTTGGCGGCGGTGGCGATTCTCGCCATTGCGCTAGTCCTGTTGGTGCTGCGCGGTGCGCGCGGTAGCCAGGACGGCTATAGCCTGACGCGCCTTTCCGAATCACAGGCCGCCCTGACCGGGCGTCTTAGCCAAATGGCCGAAGGCCAGGCTGCCGCACAGGCGCGCATGGCTGAACAGCTGCAGACCCAGGAACGCGCCATCAGCGCCCTCTTGGACCTGCGCTTGAACGACGTCACCGCGCGCATCGGCGCCGACTTGCAGAAGACCGCCGACAAAAGCACCGAGGCTCTGGGCGAACTGCAAAAACGGCTCGCGGTGATCGACGCCGCGCAAAAGGGACTGACCGACCTCTCCAACGAAGTCGGCAGTCTGCAAGACATGCTGTCCAACAAGCAGGCGCGCGGCATCTTCGGCCAGGGCCAGATGGAAGACATCGTCCGCGACATGATCCCGGCGGAATACTTTTATTTCGAAAGGACGCTGTCCAACGGCAAGCGCGTGGATTGCCTGATCAACCTGCCCAATCCGCCGGGCCCGGTGTCGGTGGACTCAAAGTATCCCCACGAAGCCTACGTGCGGCTCGTCAATGCCAGCACCGACGAAGAGCGCAAAATCGCCGGGCGCGATTTCAAGCGTGACGTGCTGACGCACATCAAGGACATCGCCGACAAATACATTGTCCCCGGCGAAACCGGCGACACCGCGCTCATGTTCATTCCGGCGGAGTCGATCTACAACGAACTGCACCAGAATTTTCCCGACGTCATTCAGGAAGGCCATCGCCGGCGCGTCTTCCTGGTCTCGCCGAGTTCGCTGTGGATGATGCTGCACACCTTGCGTGCGCTAATTCGCGATGCGCGCATCCGCGATCACGCGGTGGTCTTGCAGGCCGAGATTGGACGCATGATGCAGGACGTCAGCCGGCTCAGCGACCGTGTGGGAAAACTCGGGAACCACTTCGGCCAGGTCGCCGAGGACATTCGTCAAGTCCAGATCTCGGCCGAGAAAATCATCGGCCGGGGCGACAAGATCGCCGGCATTCAATTCGAGCCGGCCGCGGTGGAAAGCCTGCTGCCGCATGGCCGCGATGAAGAAACACAAACCCCGCGGCTTCAATAAGCCGCGGGGCTGTCTTCTAGCTCAAAGTATTAGTAGCTGGAGCGCGCGGCCGGGCGATAGGCGCGCTCGCCGCCACGCTCGACGTCTTCGGGCACCTGCACGGTGACGGTGCTGGACAATCCCGAGCGGCCCGGGAAATCCTTGAAAACCGCATCGAGCATGTAAGGCATCACCGGCTCGATCTGGCCGTTCTGCCCGGTGCTGACGGCGCGGCCTTCAAACACGCGCTGGCGCGGGCCGCCGGTGTAGGTCGAACCACGGTAGATATCGAGCTCGACACGGCGGGTGAACATCTGGCGGGTTTCGGTTTGCGGCAGGTCCATGAACGGATCGTAGTATCCGCCAAAGCCCCACGGGCGATTGAAGTTGGAATAACCGAAGCCGAGCGAGAAGCTGCCGCCGCCACTGGTGCTGACATCAGGCGACGGGCCAAGCACGTCGTAGTCGAGGGTGACGACGTAGTCGGCAGCGGAAGGTGTGCTGCCCTGGAACTGATTCATGCCGAGCGAGCTCAAGCGGGCGTTGATCTGAGCGCCAAACTGACGGAACGCGATGCTTTGCTCCTGCTCGGGGCTGACAGCGACGATGGCAAAGGTTTTGCCGGAGAAGCTTTCGCCGGACGGCGCCAGCGTGTGAAACCGCGTGACGTCGGAGACGACGTAGCGCGGGCTAGTGCAGGCCGCCACGGCCAGCAGCACGGCCGACGCGGTGAGAATACGTTTGAACATTTCATCCTCCTGATGACGCGCGTGCCGCACACGTTCAAGATGCGGCACGTATATATAGGTATCATAACGCGCTATGGCGCCTGACGGGTCCCTTATTAGCTACGAAGCAATTGTGGCCAAGGCGTGTCAGAGGCGCGGTCAGACGGGGCGCCGCGCCCGGAGTGCTGCCGAAATCGTACCATCGTCCAGGTAATCCAACTCACCGCCAATGGGCATGCCATGGGCGAGTCCCGACACGGTTGTGTCAGTGCCTTTGAGGCGTTCGGCTATGTAATGCGCGGTGGTCTGGCCATCGACCGTCGCGGGCAAGGCCATGATGACCTCGCGCACCTCGGCCCTGGTGGCCCGGGCACCCAAGCGCTCGATCTTGAGATCGGTGGGGCCGATGCCGTCGAGCGGCGAGAGCAATCCCCCGGTAACGTGGTAGCGGCCTTTGAAGGCGCCCGTGCGTTCGAGTGCCCAGAGATCGGCCACGTCTTCGACAACGCAGATGATGCTGGCGTCGCGGCGTGCGTCCGCGCAGATCGAGCAGGGATCTTGGCTGTCGTAATTGCCGCACGTTGAGCAAATCTTCACCGCGTCGGCAGCGGCGCCCAAGGTTTGCACCAAGGGATCGAGCAGGGTCTCGCGGCGCTTGATGAGGGCGAGGGCGATACGCCGCGCCGAACGCGGGCCTAAACCCGGCAGCTTGGACAACTGGCGGATCAGCGCCTCGATTTCGATTCCCGCCATTTAGAAGGGCAGCTTGAAACCCGGCGGCAGCGGCAGGCCACCGGTCATTTTGCTCATCTCGCCTTGCATCTTTTCGTCGACCTTGGCTTTGGCATCGTTGATGGCGGCGACGACCAAGTCTTCAAGCACTTCGCCTTCGCTGGGATTGAGCAGGCTGGGATCGATCTTCACAGCCTTCACGGCACCTTTGCCGTTCAAGGTCGCCTGGACCATACCGCCGCCGGATTGACCGGTGATCTCGACCTCGGTCAGCTTTTCCTGCATTTCGGCCATGCGGGTCTGCATTTCCTGCACCTGCTTCATGATCTGGCCGAGGTTCTTCATCTGGGATGTGCTCCTATTTCTCGTCGGCGCGGCGGATGGCGTCGATGGTCGCACCCGGGAACGCCTCGAGGATCGATTTCACCAGCGGATCGGCGGCGGCGTGCGCCACCTCTTGTTCATGCAGACTCGGCAGGCCTGGCGTGTTGACCACACTGACCACCCAGCGCTGACCGGTCCAGCCGGTGAGCAGCTTGCCGACCTGGCCAGAGAGGTCCTTCGGCGCATTCTTGCTCGGATTGAATTCAATCAAGCCGGCTTCGAAGCGCACGAGATTCACATGACGCGCGAGATGCGTCGCAAGCACCGCTTCGCGGCGGGCATTGAACAGTTCCACCACGGCGGCAAAGGTTTCGGGCATCGGCGCCAAGGACGCCACAGGGGCAGAGTGTACGGCTGGCTGAGAGGCTGGCTGCGACACCGCGCTTGTCATCCCACCGCCGGCTACAGCGCGCACGCCGCCCCCGTTGGGAGCGGGAGTCGAGGGCGCGGGACGCGGTGCGCCGGCGCCGCTTTCGAGCGCTTTGACAGCATCGGCCGGGCTCGGCAGATCGGCGGCATAGGCCATGCGCACCAGCACCATTTCCACCGCCTGCAGCGGCATCGGCGCGGCGCGCGCCTCGCCCAGGCCCTTGAGCAGCATCTGCCAGGAACGGGTGAGCACGGGCATCGAAAGCTTGCCGGCCATGGCAACACCGCGCGTGCGCTCGGTCTCGGCGAGCGCCGGATCCGTGGCACCATCCGGGGCGACTTTCATGCGCGTCAGCCAGTGCACGAGCTCCAAGAGATCCTGGAGAATCACGACGGGGCTCGCACCGGCGGCATATTGGTTGGCCAGCAGGTCGAGGGCTTTCTTCACCTCCCCCGACATCACGGCGTCAAAGAGATCGAAGACCAGCGCGCGGTCGGCGAGGCCCAGCATGTCGCGCACGGCGAGTTCGCTGACTTTTCGCGCTGGCCCGGACTGCGAAATTGCCTGATCCAAAATCGACAGACCGTCGCGCGCCGAACCATCGGCGGCGCGGGCGATGAGGGCAAGCGCGCCGGCGTCAACGGAAGCGCCTTCCTTCTTGCTGATCTCGCCAAACAGCTGCGAAAGATCAGTGCTTTCTATGCGTCTCAGATCGAAGCGCTGGCAACGCGAAAGTACAGTGACCGGCACCTTGCGGATTTCGGTGGTGGCGAAAATGAACTTCACATGTTCGGGCGGCTCTTCGAGGGTCTTCAACAAGGCGTTGAAGGCCTTCTCCGAGAGCATGTGGACTTCGTCGACGATGTAGATCTTGTAACGCGCGGAGGTGGGCCGGTAGCGCACGCCTTCCAAGAGCTCGCGGATGTCGTCG
>CANKHC010000134.1 GCA_947481595.1 Fidelibacterota bacterium | reverse complement strand
CGAAGTCCATGTCCTGGCCTTCGTAGGTGAGAGACAGCAGAAACAAATCCCAATCGCTGTCGACGTATTGCGCCGGACCAAAGGTAACATGCTCCTTGACCGCCTCCGCCAGGGTCATGAATTTGTCTCGCGGAATATCGAAATCGATGTCCCGAAGTTCTCGATCAACGCCGTATAAACGCGCTGCAAATCCGCCCGTTACTTGAAACGGTATCTGGCAAGTTTTCAAAATGCCGATGATCCAACGAAATGCTCGTTCGGAATTTTTCATGTCAATTGACAATACGGGAGTGAGAGTGACGTTCGCTAGGTGACGAAGCGGCGAACCGTTGGCGCATGCAATTGTCGCTTACGCGAACTCGCCCACAAATACTTGACTAATCTCGCTTTTTCGGCTCGCTTCGACCCGAAATAATGTTATCCTGATCGCGGAAGGTGCATCGGGAGCTGCTCCTTCTGTTTGTCATCGTACATTTGGGGGGGAATCCATGAAAATTTCTAAGGTTTGGCTACTCGCGACCAGCTCTATGCTTGCTTTGAACGGCGTCGCGTTTGCGGCCCAAGAACAAGCCGGTAACGTAGAAGAGGTCGTCGTCACCGGTTCGCGCATTATCCGCGAGGGCTTTGAGGCGCCGACCCCGCTGACGGTTGTCAGCACGGAACAGATCGAAACGGCCGCCGGTTCGAACATAGCCGAATTCGTGAACACCATGCCCGCTTTCTCGGGCAGTACGACTCCCCAGAATACTTCGGGCGCTCTGAGCCAGGGTAACTCGGGTACGAGTCAGCTCAATCTGCGTCGACTTGGAATTCTCCGCACCCTCATCTTGCTCGACGGCCAGCGTACGGTTGGTTCCACGTTCGACAACGCGGTCGACGTCAACACCTTCCCGCAGGCGCTGGTGCAGCGGGTTGACGTGGTCACCGGTGGTGCCTCGGCTGTGTACGGCTCGGACGCGGTCGCCGGCGTCGTTAACTTCGTGCTCGACAAAGAGTACGTCGGGGTCAAAGGCGAAGTCTCCGGCGGCATGACGCGCTATGGCGATGGCGAGAACTACCGGCTCATGCTGGCCAGCGGCTTAGCCTTTGGCGGCGGACGTGGTCACTTTCTGGCATCCGCCGAACATGTCGACAAGGCGGCCATCCACGACTTCGACAGCCGCGAATGGGCCCGCTACAACCAAACAAATCTCAGAAACCCCGCCTATACGGCGACCAACGGCCAGCCGCAGTTTCTCGTGCTGCCAAACATCAGCTTCCAAAACGCCACGCCGGGCGGGATCATCACCGGCGGCCCCCTGAAGGGCATCGCCTTCGGTCCCGGCGGGACCATGTACCCGTTCCAGTACGGCAGCGTCATCGACGGCAATTTGATGTCGGGCGGCGGATTCAACTCGAACTGGACTGCGGCCAAGGTCGGTAACTCGCTGGACATCTCCGAAAACCGGCAATCACTCTTCCTGCGCTCATCCTATGACGTCACCGACAATTTCTCGGTCTTCGCGCAGGCCCAGTATGCGAAAAGCGCCACGTACGCGCGCGTCGTCCCATACCAGCGCGCGGGCAATATCACCGTAAAGTCAGACAACGCCTATATCCCGGCGGCGCTGCGCACGCAGATGACCGCACTCGGCGTAACCTCGTTCGCGTTCGGAACCCAAAACGCCGATCTGCCGAGCGCGGGCTCGGACTATGACCGCGCTCTGAACCGTTACGTCGTTGGGGGCAACGGTAAGTTCGATTTGTTTGGTAAGGACTGGACCTACAACTTCTCCTGGGCCTACGGCAAAATCCGGAACTCGATCGATTCCCCCCAGCTCACCAACGCCGTCAAATACAACCTCGCGATTGATGCCGTGGTGAACCCGGCCAATGGCAAGATCGTCTGCCGCTCGACCCTCACCGACCCGAACAACGGCTGCACGCCTTTCAATCTCTTCGGTACAGGTGTGAATACCCAGCAGGTCGTAGACTACCTCGAGGGCGCCGCGCACATGAGCCACCGCAACATCCAGCAAGTCCAGGAAGCGACCGTCACCGGCCCGCTATTCGACATCTGGGCCGGCCCGGTCGCGGCGGCGTTCAGCGTCGCCCATCGCACCGAGGAGTCCAGGGGTGTGGCGGACCCGATATCGGGCCGCATTCCCGTCGAATGGTTCTCCTCCAGCTTTGCGCCTGTGAACGCAAAGTACAGCGTGACCGAAGGCGCCGTCGAAGTGGACATCCCGCTGGCGAGAGACACCAGCTGGGCACAGGCGCTCGACACCAACGTTGCGGCCCGGTTCACCGAATACTCGAACTCGGGTTTCGTCACGACCTGGAAAGTCGGCGCAGCCTATCAGCCGATCCCGGACATCCGTTTCCGCGTCAACCAGTCGCGTGACATCCGCGCGCCCGTGCTGCTGGAATTATATCTGCCTGTCGTCGGTTCGGGCATCAACGACATAGCGGATCCTGTCAACGGGGGGAGCCGCGTGTTGGCGCTGTCCCCGCAAGGCGGAAACCCCAATCTGAAACCGGAGAAGGCGGACACCACGGAAATCGGCGTGATCCTACAGCCAGGCTTCGTGCCGGGCTTGTCGTTCTCGGCCGATTACTGGCGCATCAAAATCAAGGACGCGATCACCGTCCTGACCGCACAGCAGATCGTCGATGTCTGCTTCCAGCTGAACCAGGGCTGCAACGCCATCACGCGCGTGAATGGCGCGATCACACAGGTTGACCGTTACTCGCTGAACCTGTCCGTCCAGGATGTGCGGGGTTTGGACTTTGAGGCCAGTTACCGGTTCGCGGGGTCCGATCTCATCAGCACCCTTCCCGGCGACTTCACGTTCCACGCCAACTTCACGAAGTACCTGAAGAACTATTCGGCGTCGCCGGTCACGCAGGCGGTCGACAACGTCGGCGGCACCGGTCTGCCGAACCACTCCTACAACGCCAGCCTGACGTGGAGCAATGAGCAGCTCGACGTCACGCTGATCGGCCGCGGCATCAGCTCAGGCGTGTACAGTGTCACCAACATCGAGTGCACCACCGGCTGCCCGGCCTCGACGACGCTGAACCCAACCATAGACAAGAACCACTTCCGAGGCGCGTTCTACCTTGACAGCGCGCTGACCTATAAGCTGAACCTGATTGACAATCTCTCGACGGATCTGTTTTTCAACGTGAGAAACATGCTGGATGTCTATCCGCCGCTTGCGTTGATCGGTGTCGTCGACCGTCAGCTGCCGGCAAGTTCCACCAACTTCGATATCCTCGGCCGCACCTACCGGGCGGGCCTGCGCGTCCGGTACTACAACCAGCTGAGAGCCATTTAAGGCAAAGCCACTTCCCACGGCAGGGAAGTGGCCATTGCTTCGGTGGCACACGATCACGGGCTGGCTGCTGCCGTCGCCCAGGGCGCCTTTGCACACGCCGCATCAGGCCCGCAGTTTTGCACAAGAATGCCGTGCCGTAGGTTATGAAACTGGGCACTCTTGGCGAATCGTGATTTCGCCGTGGTCCGTTCACCCCGGGACCCCAAAATAAATTCACAGTTCAATTGATTTGGCGGCGAAGGTCTCGTTCGGTGTATCTGCGGCGCTGCGCTTAGGAGCCATCCCTGCGGGTCTCCAGGATAATTCCTCGCACCGCCAAGGCTGCTTCATGTTCCGCAGCGTAGTAGCGCTGGACGCCTTCTTTGCCGAGCACCCAGGAATTTCCCGTCGGCTTTCGCGTCGACGGCTCGGTGATATAGGCCAGCGTACCGTCGTATCCGGGATGGGTGCTAAGCACCCCGTCGGCGCCGACGGCCGCGGCGATCTTGGCGAACCTTTAGACTTGCGCGGAATATGCATCCACGTCGGAGACCTTCATGGGAAGGCCGACGCCGCCGAACATCGCCAAAAGATGGGGCTGGCCGCCGTCGGTCACTGGAATCAGCGAGGACAGTGTTCCGGGCGTGTGCCCAGGGGTGAGAAAAAACCTGATCGTGGTCTTACCCAGCGTCAGCTGTTGCCCTTCGGCAATGACCATGTCCTTCGCTGGCGGCGGCGCACCGCGCTGATTGGGATTGGCGCGTATTTTTTCCATAACCTCCCAGTCTTCGGCGGTCGCGACGATACGGATCGCGGGATTTTTTTTCTTAAAGTAAATTGCGCCGCCGTAGTGGTCGCCATGGCCGTGCGTCAACACGATATATTTGATTTTGCCAACGTCCAGACCGAGCGCTCTGTAGCCGGCCTCAAGCACATTTTGCGCTTCCGCATCGTCGTTCATGGCGTCCCACTGGATGATTCCATCCGCGGTCACCAGGACGAACGAACCCACGTGCTCGGTGCCGATATAGTACAGTTGATCGAACATCTTGGTGGGCGTAATGGCGGGATGATCTACGTCGCGCGCAAAGTTGTCGCTCCCGGCGGGCAGCAGTTTCTCGTCAATTAACTTCGAGAGCCTTGTCGTATTGTAGAACGACGAAATGGCTGACGCGGGCACAACGCCTTTAGCCAATTCCATCGATCGTCGAATGTGATCCGCGGTCTGCGGCGAGATCTGCTGTGCGGGTTCACTGATCGGCCTCGCGGGACCTGCACCTGCTTCGGCGGCTTGTGCAGAGGCGCTTGGCGTCCCGAACGCTATGGCCGTCAAACACGCGGCCAATTGCAGATGTGTTTTGAAGAGCATGAAGATCGCGCCTCCCGTCGTGGATTAAAAAGCGGAAACCTCACCTTCCGTAATCTTACTCGGTCAAATCGAAAAAACGCAGCGCATTATCGTGATCGGCGAACCCGCGTTTCGCAGCGGAGAACCTAGTGCGCGCATATATGGGCGCGAGTGACGCCTAAGCTTTCGGGCTCCATTAATCTGAAGTGTCAGATGCTTGGAGATAGATGCGAAGTGCCCACTTTGGTCCAAGAGTGGCGTGCCAACGGGGATTCGAACCCCGCCCCCGTCAGCCAGTAATCGGCCGCTGCTCCACAATCGAAAGCCCATAGCCTTCGAGACCGACGACCACCTTCGAGGTGTTCGTCAGCAGGATCATGTTCTTCACGCCGAGATCGACCAGGATCTGCGCCCCCAATCCATAATCCATCAAGCGAGAGACATGCGTCTCCCCGCGCGCCTTGGCGCGGATGCGTTCTGCCAATCGCCCCGGCGCGTTCTCGCGGAAGAGCACGATGGTTCCTCGCCCATAGGCCGCCACCATCTCCATGGCGTTGTGCAACTCGCCGGTGCGTTCAGAATGTGAGTCGGCGAGAATGTCGGGCAGCAAGTTGACGTGGTGCATGCGCACCATCACCGGTGAATCGCCGGCGACCTTGCCTTTGATCAACGCGACGTGTTCGACGCCGGAAACGGCGTCCACGTAAATCCTCATCAGCCAGTCGCCGCCGATCTTCGAGGAGAACGGCGCCTCGGCGTCCATGCGCACCAGGCGCTCGGTCCGGCGGCGGTATTCGATCAAGTCGGCGATGGTGCCGATCTTCAGGCCGTGCAACTGCGCGAACGTGATGAGGTCCGGCATGCGCGCCATGGAGCCGTCATCGTTCATGATCTCGCAGATCACGCCGGCGGGAATCAATCCGGCGAGGCGTGCCACATCGACGGCGGCTTCGGTGTGTCCGGCGCGCACCAGCACACCGCCATCGCGCGCCACCAACGGGAAGACGTGGCCGGGCGTTGCGATGTCTTGCGGCGTCGAGGCGGGATCGATGGCGACCGCAACGGTCCGCGCGCGGTCGGCGGCGGAAATGCCCGTGGTCACACCCGTACGCGCCTCGATGCTCAGCGTGAAGGCGGTCGAAAGCCGCGACTGGTTCTGCGCCGGCATCAGCGGCAGATTGAGGTGCTCGACGCGCTGGCGCGTCATGGACAGGCAGATTAGGCCCCGGCCGTACTTGGCCATGAAGTTGATGGCCTCGGGTGTCGCCATCTGCGCCGGGATGATCAGGTCGCCTTCGTTCTCGCGGCCCTCGTCGTCCACCAAAATGAACATGCGGCCATTGCGCGCGTCATCGAGGATCTCCTCGATAGAGGAGAGGAAATCGGCGTGGGCCTTGTCGCGCGCGGTGTCAGGCACGGCTGCTTCTCACTTGAATTCATTCAAGCGCGCAACATAGCGCGCCAAGGTGTCGATTTCCATGTTCACCGGATCACCAACCTTGAGTGTACCAAAGGTGGTGACCGCCAGGGTGTGCGGGATGATATTGACGCCAAAGGAGTCTTTGCCCCCTTCTTCCTTGGTGACCTCGTTGATGGTCAAAGACACGCCGTCCAGGCAGACCGAACCCTTGGCGGCGGTGAATTTGGCCAGCTCCGCTGGCGGGGCGATGGTGAAGCGCTTGGAGCCCGCGTCGTCGCGCACCGCCGTGACGCGCGCCACGCCGTCCACATGGCCCAGCACCAAATGTCCGCCGAGTTCGTCGCCGAGCTTCAGGGGACGTTCAAGGTTGACGCGCGCGCCGACCTTCCAAGTATCCAGCGTAGTCTTGTCGAGGGTCTCTTGCGAGGCATCGGCCGTGAACCAGCCCTGCCCTTTTTCGACGACGGTCAGGCAGCAGCCGTTGCAGGCAATGGAGGCGCCGACATCGACGGTGCTCATGTCGTAGCGGGTGGCGAGCTTGAAACGCTTCGCAGCGCTGCCCTTCGAGACTTCGCTGACGGTTGCAAGATCGGTGACGATGCCGGTGAACATGGGTGCTTAAGGGTTTGGCCGTGTGAGGATATCGAGGGAGTCAAAGCCGAACTGCAATGTCTCGACGCGGGTGAACGCGGGCACAGCCGGGAGATAGGTGGCTGACAGCGCAGCCGCAACGGGTATTCCGTCGCCGCCGATCACTGCCGGGGCCCGGAACCAGGCGATCTGATCGATCAGGTCATTCTTGAGGAAATGCGCCGCCACCTCGCCGCCGCCCTCAATCAACACACGCGTGAGGCCGCGTTCGGCCAGAAGCTTAGGCACATTGTCGTCGCCCGTGATCACCTCGACCCCAGCATCGCTGAGCTGTTCGGCCTTGGGCCCGACTTCCGTAGTGATCACCCAGGTCGGGATGGTCTTGGCGGTTTTAACGAGCTTCGAGGTCAGCGGTAGGCGCAAACGCCGGTCGAGCACGATGCGCACCTTGGGACGTCCCCCATAGCCCTCGATGCGGCAAGTGAGTTCGGGATCGTCCGCCAGCGCGGTGCCTGAACCAATCAGGATGGCGTCGTAACGTGCCCGCAAGGCCTGCACCGCGGCACGCGCCTCGGGTCCGGTGATCCACTTGCTGTCGCCATTGGACAAAGCAATCCGCCCATCCAGGCTGGTCGCGCACTTCAGCGCAAACAGCGGGCGCTGGAAAAGCGTGCGCAGGAAAAAGCCGGCATTCACCCGGTCAGCGGCGGCTTTGCCGAGGTCTGCGTCCACGCGGATGCCGGCGGCGGCGAGCTTGCGCAGCCCCTGCCCCGAGACCCGCGGGTCGGGATCGATGGTGGCCGAGACCACACGGGCGATGCCGGCGGCGATCAGCGCATCGGCGCAAGGTCCGGTCTGACCGTGATGACTACAAGGTTCTAAGGTGACGTAAGCCGTGGCACCGCGCGCGGCGGCACCGGCTCGTTTGAGGGCCTCGGTTTCGGCATGGGGTCGGCCACCGCCTTGCGTCCAGCCGCGTCCGACCACGACACCGTCTTTGACGATGACGCAGCCGACCGACGGGTTCGGCCAGGTGTCCCCGAGATTGCGCGCCGCCAGTGACAGCGCTGCGCCCATGAAGGCGGCATCAGAGCCGTTCATGGCAGCTCCGTTCAGACCTCTTGGTCAGCCGAAGACGGCTCACCCATTGTCTCAACAAATGTCTCGAAGTCTCTGATTTCGCGGAAGTTCTTGTAGACAGAGGCAAAGCGAATATAGGCCACCTTGTCCAGGCCCTGCAGGGCCTCCATGACCATCTCGCCGATGACGCTCGAAGGGATGTCTGACTCGCCCATGCTCTCCAGGCGACGCTGGATGCTGTTGACCACGCGCTCGATGCGCTCCTCTTCCACCGGGCGTTTGCGGCAGGCGGTGGTGATGGAGCGGGCGATCTTGTCGCGGTCGAAGGGAATGCGCTGGCCGCCCTTTTTGACCACCGTCAGCTCGCGCAGCTGAATGCGCTCGAAGGTCGTGAAGCGCGCGGCGCAAGCCGGACACGAACGCCGCCGGCGGATGGCGGAGTTGTCGTCGGTGGGACGTGAGTCCTTCACCTGGGTATCCATATGCCCGCAATAAGGACAACGCATGCGTCCAACCCCTTAAAAAGGCCCGGCTAAGTTGTATGCCAGGCTCCCCTGTAGTTTCCCTGTATTTCCCGTTGTCACCCCAATTTATTGATAAATCGGAAACCGGCGACACAAATTCTGGACTCGGCCTCGGACCTCCTGCTCCACGGCGGCCGTGTCCCCCGGCTTGGCGGCCTGGGCATCCAAGACCTCACAGATCCACTCCCCGATCTGCTTGAACTCCGCCGTCCCGAACCCGCGGGTCGTCGCCGCCGGCGTGCCCAAACGCACGCCAGAAGTCACAGTGGGCTTCTCCGGATCAAACGGGAT
>CANKHC010000133.1 GCA_947481595.1 Fidelibacterota bacterium | reverse complement strand
CCAGCCTTCCTCGTTGTTGTCGGCCAGTTCGCGCGTGGTCTTGTCACCCAACTGATGGCAGAGGGTGCAACCCTCTTTCATGTGGCTGGTCCAGTATTGCTGCGTGGCCATGGCCGGCGCGATACCGTTGCCTTTCGGCCCGGTGCCTGGGAACTCGTTGTCCGCCGGCACTTCGATCAGCGACAGCCAGTAGTTGGCGGGATAGTACTGCGCCGCTGCCGCGGCGTTCGGAGCGACCACGGACTTGAGGTCCATGTTCTTGCCCGGCGTGCCTTCGGTCGGCTGGGAGTCGACGAGGTCGTAACCGCGCACCCAAATCTTGTAGCTGGCCTTGGGCAGTTCAGGGAGCATGAAGCGGCCTTGATCGTCGGTGACGACGATCTTGATCAGGCGTGTCGGGAGGTCTTCGGTTTCGGCAATCACCCAGACGCCGGCTTCGGGGCCTTTGGCGCCGGTGACGACGCCGCCGATCCCATTGGCAACGGTCGGAACGGCGGATGCCGCGGCGAATGCCGAGCCTGCGCTCAACATGGCGGTGGATGCTAATAGGGCGAGTGAAATACGCGTCTTCATGCTGTCCTCCCCGGACGAATGGCGTCGACGATTGGATAAGCTTAGAGGCTTGCGAGGGCCAAATTATACGCCTCTGAAACCGCAATGGCGAGATTGCGCACAAGAAAAAGGGGGGACTTTCGTCCCCCCTTTTGGGTCTCGGTGGCTTGTCCGGGCTTAGTGAGCGAGCGGATCCGGACGCACTTTTTCTTTAGTGCGCCAGAGGATCTGGGCGCACCTGGAACTTGATCAGCTGCGGGCCGCGGCCTTCGTCGCCGCCTTCCTGGTGCCAGACCGGGAACTTGCCCTGCGAGGCCCAGATGCCTTTGCCTTTCCAGCCCGTGTTCGGGTTGTCGATACGGCCGTCCATGCCGCGGCTGTAGAAGCTGCCGATCGGATAGGGGACGCGGAAGTTGACCACTTTGTCTCCCGGCATCAGGGCGATCAGAGCGTCCGAGTTGGAACCCACGGTCAGCGGCATGTTGGCGCCGAGGCCCAGGGTGTCGTAGGTGTCGACCCAGTTCAGATAGAACCAGTCGGCGTTGGCTTCCGACTTGCCCATCTTCGGGCCGGGCACGTCGATGAAGGTCCAGCCTTCGGGGCAATGCTGACCGGTGGCGGTCGGGCCCTTCAAGACTTTGCACTTCGAGCGGTCGAACTTGCCGATCTTGCCGCTGCCGAAGCTGGCATGGACGATGCCGTCCGTGCCCACGCCGATGCCGCGGGTGTCGAAGGCGACGTAAGTGCCGTCGGCCTTCTTCGGCGGTTCATAGTATTCGGTCATGCAGGTTTCCGGCGGATTGGCGCCGACGCTCAAGCGCGCGACGGCCGAAGGCACCGACGGAGAGTTGCTGGCGTACCACATGGAGCCATCCTTCGGATGGGCGTCCATGCCGTAACCGCCGGCGCGGATGCGGGTGTCTTTCGTCGGATCGGCGGTCTTGCCGGCGACGTTCCACGCATTCATGTCCGGCGTGATCTTGCCGTCGCCGTTGGTGTCGAGCACGTGCGGGCACCAACCTTCGGCCTTGGCGGCGTCATGGGTTTGGTCCCAGACAGCGGTGTTGATCCAGCCCCAGGTGTCGCCGCCCGGCGAGCTGAAGAACAGCGTGTTGTCCTTGTCGTAGGCGAAGGCCAGGTGGTGGGTGCTGTAGCAGGCCGGGATGTTCTCGACCTTCTGCGTGGCCGTATCATAGAGGATGATGCCCGAGGAATTGTTGCCCGGCATCGGCAGGTACTTCGAGTACTTGGTGCTGCCGTCGTAGCAGTACGGCGCGCGCGCACCCAGCGGAGCATTGATCTTCTCGCCGCGCTCGGCAGCAGAGTTGATCTGGCGGCCACGGCTCGAATCCGTCGCCCAGATGCGGCCCTTTTGGTCCATCATCGGGTTGTGCGGATAGGCGTTGATGTCGTGCTCGAGGCCGTTGCCGATGCCCGGGATGCCGACCTGGCCGGCTTCGTTTTTCACCGGATCAAGCCACTGGAAGTAGCCGGTCGAGGGCGAGACGCCGTAAACGCGGCCATCTTTGTTGGTCGAGGGATTGCGGCGATCCGTTGAGATTTCGTCGTGGATCTGGCCGCCGTTGGCCCAATCCCACACCGTGACGACGGCGTTGCGCTCGACACCTTGCGGGCGCGGCGGCGCGGTGGCCGGGATGTCGCCCTTCTCGATGCGCCGCGTCCAATCGGCGAACATCTTCAGGCCGCGCTGCAAGCCGTAGCGCGTCATGTTGTTCTGCATGTCGTGGGAATAGGACTTGCCCAAGTTGCCGACGGCGACGTCGCCCAACTCGCGGGCTTTGCTGATGCGCTCGGACCAGCCTTCTTCGTTGTTGTTGAGCAGCGTGCGCGTGGTCACGTCGCCGAGCTGATGGCAGAGCATGCAGCCTTCGGTCATGTGCGCCAGCCAATGCTGCTGGGTCGCCATCGTCGGGGCGATGCCGTTGCCTTTCGGACCCGTGCCCGGGAAATCCGTCACCGGCGGCGGCTCGATCAGCGAGAGCCAGTAGTTGGCGGGATAGTACTGCGCGGCGGCCTTGGCATCGGGCGCCACAACGGCGGTGAGGTTGACGTTCTTGCCGGGGGTCGCATCGACATGCTGGGAGTCGACGAGGCCATAGCCGCGGACCCAGACTTTATATTTGTGCTTCGGCAATTCGGGGATCAGGTAACGGCCCTGATCGTCGGTGACGACGATCTTGATGAGGCGCGTCGGGGTGTCTTCGGTTTCGGCGATCACCCAGACGCCGGCTTCGGGACCTTTCGGACCGGTGACCACACCGCCGATGGCATCAGCCACCGTGGGGACCGCGGCACTCGCCGCAGCGGCAAAGCTGGATTGAGACACAAGCACGTTGGCAGTCACAAAGGCCGCCGACGCCATGAGGATCGAGGACAAACGCATTTTCACGCTCCCACCCTAAAAAATTTCGTCTGAATTGAAGAGATTTAGCTGAGGCAAATTATACGCTTAGGCAAAGAGCGCCGGTAGCCAAAATCGGCCCGCTTTGAGGGTCCGTACAAAGATAAAGCCGGACCAGGTTTTGGCCTGGTCCGGCTCTATTTGTTGCAGTGCAACCTTGTTACTGTCTTAGAACGCGAGCCCGTCGGGTCGCACTTGGAACTTGATCAGCATCGGGCCGCGGCCTTCCTCGCCGCCTTCCTGGTGCCAGGCCGGGAACTTGCCCTGACTGGCCCAGACGCCTTTGCCTTTCCAGCCCACTTTCGGGTCGTCGATGCGCCCGTCCATGCCGCGGCTGTAGAAACTGCCCAAGGGGTAGGGCACGCGGAAGTGCACGACTTTCTTGTCGGGCAGCATCGCGATCAGCGAGTCCGAGTTCGAACCAGTTGTCAGCGGTACGTTGGCGCCGAGGCCCAGCGTGTCGTAGGTGTCGACCCAGCTCAGATAGAACCAATCGGCCGAAACGTTGTCGGTGTTCGAGATCTTCGGGCCCGGAACCTCATAGAAGGTCCAGCCTTCGGGGCAGTGCTGGCCGGTGGCCTTAGGACCGTTCATGACCTTGCACTTGGCGCGGTCGAAGGTGGCGATCTGGCCGCTGCCGAAGGTGGCGTGGGCGATGCCGTTGCTGTCGATGCCGATGCCGCGTGCGTCATAGGCGACGTAGTTCTTGCCGTCGGCCTTGACCGGCGGCTCGTAGGATTCGGTCTTGCAGGTCTCGGGCGGATTGCTGCCGGGATCGAAGCGCACGATGGCTGACGGCACGTTGGGCCCGATATTGGTGAACCAGACCGACGTATCCTTCGGAGCCGTGTCAACGCCGTAGTCGAAGCCGCGGAGTTGCGTGTCCTTCTTGGGATCGAAGGTCCCGATACCCTGCTGGTTCCACTGCGCCGCGTCCTGCGTGATCTTGCCGTCGCCGTTGGTGTCGAGCACGTTCGGGCACCAGCCCTGGGCTTTGGCCATGTCCTTGGTCTCGTCAAAGATGCGCGTGTTGATCCAGCCGACGACTTGGGCGTTGCCGCTCAGATACAGCGTGTTGTCCTTGTCATAACCAAAGGCGAGGTGATGTGAGCTGAAGCAGATCGGCAAGTGCTCGACTTTCGGGTTGTTGGGATCAACCAGGAACATCGCCGAGCTGTTCTCGCCCGTCATCGGGAGAAGCTTCGAATACTTGCTCGAGCCGTCGTAGCAATACTGGGCGCGCTGACCCAAGGGATTGCCGATCGGCTTGCCAATCTCGGCGCGTGAGGTCATCTGCCGGCCGCGGGTGGAATCCGTCAGCCAGACGCGGCCCTTTTGGTCCATCATCGGGTTGTGCGGATAGGCATTGATATCCCACTTGCCATCCTTGCCCGGCAGTTGGATTTCGCCGGCTTCATTTTTCACCGGGTCGAGCCACTGCACCGTGCCGGTGGCCGAAGAAGCGCCGTAAACGCGGCCATTGCCGCCAATCGTTGGATTACGGCGATCGGCCGAGATCTCGTCGTGGATCTGGCGGCCGTTGGCCCAATCCCAGATCGTCAGCACGGCATTGCGTTCGATGCCTTGCGGACGCGGCGGGGTTTCGGTCGGCAGTTCGCCCTTTTCGATGCGCTGCGTCCAGTCGGCGTACATCGCCAGCCCGCGCGTGCGGCCGAAACGCGTCATGTTGTTCTGCATATCGTGGGAATAGGAGCGGCCCAGGTTGCCGACCGCGGCATCCCCGTCTTCGCGCGCCTTGCCGATACGCGCCGCCCAGCCTTCTTCGTTGTTGTCGGTCAGGGTGCGCGTGGTTTTGTCGCCAAGCTGGTGGCAGAGCTGGCAACCCTCACGCATATGCGTAAGCCAGTCCTGCTGGGTCTGCATGACCGGCGCGATGCCGTTGCCCTTGGGACCTGTGCCCGGGAATTCATTGATGCCCGGCGGCTTGATCATCGAGAACCAATAGTTGGCGGGATAATATTCGGCGGCACTCTTGGCATCGGGTGCGGTGACGGACTTGAGCGTGATGTTCTTGCCGGGGGTGCCTTCGGTCGGCTGGGAGTCGACCAGGCCGTAACCGCGCACCCAGATCTTGTAATTGCCCTTGGGCAGCTGCGGCAGCATGAAGCGGCCCTGATCGTCGGTGACGACAATCTTGATGAGGCGCGTCGGCGTGTCTTCGGTTTCGGCGATCACCCAGACACCGGCTTCCGGCGTGCCTTTGGCGCTGTTGACCACGCCGCCGATGCCGTCGGCGGCCACGGGAACCTGGGCGCTGGCGGCCAGCGCCGCGGGCGCAAGGTAGATCGCGCTGGAAAGCAGCGCTGCAGACACAAATACAGAGTGAGATGACATCCGCGCGTTCATGCTGTCCCTCCCGGACAAGATGTGGGTGCCTTTGGATTTGGCGGGCGCTGAAATAATAAGGGTTACGGCGAACCCCCGGTAGGGCAAAAGGAAGGGGAGGGAGGCCAGGGACGCGCCCGGGCTATCTCCCTTTAAGGACCGGATTTTCCGGCAAAAATTCTGTCACGGAACCCCCTTGATTCAGGGGGCAGGCGGGGGTATATCCCCCTGCCGGTCGGCGCCCCTAGCGTCTACCGGTACTTTTGTGTTGCCTAACAGCAACACGCGGTGAACGGCGGTGGCGGACAAGACAAGGCAGGTCTCAACGGCCTGTAAGCTCGATTTCGGAAAACAAAGAGAATCAAGGTCTTAGGGGTGTAGCTCAACTGGTAGAGCACCGGTCTCCAAAACCGGGGGTTGTAGGTTCGATTCCTATCGCCCCTGCCACCTCGGGGAGCCACGGTGAACCCAGCGGCGGCGCTTTCGATACCTGATCTCTTGCTCCGGAGTCTCCCCCAGCGGGGGTGTCCCGCACAAAAGAAGACTTGAGGCTTAAAGACATACCAATGGCATCTACCTCTCCAGCTTTGTTTTTCCGCCAGGTGCGGCAGGAAATGTCCAAGGTCTCGTGGCCGTCACGGCGTGAAACCGTGACCTCGGTCATCTTGGTGTTCATCCTCAGCATCATTCTCGGCATCTACTTTTTGATTGTCGATCGTTTGCTCGCCTTCGGCGTGCAGCTGATTTTCGGGGCGTAGGAGCAGCGCATGTCGGCGAAGTGGTACGTGCTGCACGTCTATTCGGGTTTCGAGAACAAGGTCGCCGCGTCGATCCGCGAGCAGGCCGAACAACACGGCATGAGCGACAAGATCCAGGAAGTCCTGGTGCCGATGGAAGAAGTGGTGGAAGTGCGTCGCGGGGCGAAGGTCAACGCCGAGCGCAAATTCTTCCCGGGCTATGTGCTGCTCAAGATCGATCTGACCGACGAAGCGTGGCACCTGGTCAAGAATACGCCGAAGGTCACCGGCTTTTTGGGCGGCAACAAGCCGCGCCCGATGTCGCAGGCGGAAGCCGAGCGCATCCAGAAGCAGGTGCAGGAAGGCATCGAGCGGCCCAAGCCCTCGATCATCTTCGAAGTCGGCGAGCAGGTGCGTGTTTCCGACGGCCCGTTCACGTCGTTCAACGGCGTGGTCGAAGACGTCGACGAAGAAAAAGCGCGCCTCAAGGTATCGGTGTCGATCTTCGGTCGCTCGACGCCTGTGGAACTCGAATACAGCCAAGTGGAGAAGCTCTAACTGGCTGCTAATGCGGCGTCACGAGACGCTGCATGTTTTCTGTGGAAGGTGAGCCCCAAAAGTCCAGGGGCAAGATCCGCACCACGGACCCGGCCCGCCGGAGGGTATCCGGCGAACATGCTGAGGGACTACGATGGCAAAGAAAATTGAAGGCTACGTCAAATTAGAAATTCCGGCGGGCAAGGCTAATCCTTCGCCGCCGATCGGCCCCGCGCTGGGTCAGCGCGGCGTCAACATCATGGAGTTCTGCAAGGCGTTCAACGCCGCGACGCAGGGCGGCGAGATCGGCACCCCGACGCCGGTGGTCATCACCGTGTATTCGGACCGCTCGTTCACGTTCATCACCAAGACCCCGCCGGTCAGCTTCTTCCTGAAGCGCGCGGCGAAGGTCGACAAGGGTTCGGGCACCACGGGCCGCGGTTTCGTCGGCAAGGTGACCCAGGCCCAGATCCGCGAGATCGCGCAGAAGAAAATGCCCGACCTCAATTCGGCAACGATTGAATCGGCAATGGCTCAGGTAGCAGGCTCGGCCCGCTCCATGGGCTTGGAAGTGGTGGAGTAACGGCCATGGTGAAAGTCGGAAAGCGTTTGAAGGCTGGCCTGGCTGCTGTCGACCGCGAGAAGGTCTATGACGTCAGCGAGGCCGTGACGATCCTGAAGTCCCACGCCAAGGCGAAGTTCGACGAGACCGTCGAAGTCGCCATGAACCTGGGCGTCGACCCGAAGCACGCCGATCAGATGGTGCGCGGTGTGGTCGCGTTGCCGCACGGCAGCGGCAAGACCATGCGCGTCGCCGTGTTCGCCAAAGGCGACAAGGCGAAAGACGCCCTGGAAGCCGGCGCCGAACTCGTCGGCGCCGATGACCTGGCCGAGAAGATCACCGCCGGTGAAATGAACTTCGACCGCGTCATTGCGACCCCCGACATGATGGGCGTCGTCGGCAAGCTCGGTAAGGTGCTGGGCCCGCGCGGCCTGATGCCGAACCCGAAGCTCGGCACCGTGACGATGGATGTGAAGACGGCCGTGAAGAACGCCAAGGCCGGCGAAGTGCAGTTCCGTGTCGAGAAGGCGGGCATCGTGCACGCTGGCATCGGCAAGGCGAGCTTCTCCGCCGACCAGTTGGCCGCCAACGTGAAAGCTTTCGTGGATGCGATCCAGAAAGCCAAACCGGCGGGCGCCAAGGGCACCTACATTCAGAAGATTTCCGTGAGCTCGACGATGGGCCCGGGCATCAAGATCAATCCGACCGACGCTTTGGCGAAGTAATCGGGTTGTTGAGACGGCGGCAGACCATCGCCGCCGGAGACCCTGTCCAAGACTGATGGTGCCGCGGCTCGCAAGAGCCCACGCATAAAGGAGAAGTCCACCATCATAGACGGGAGTGGCAAGACCGAGATGCATGTTCGCGTAAAACGGAACAGGCAGCGCGGGCTTCAGCTTCTGGGGCAGGACCAGGACCCGTCAGGCAAAACTCGTTCTTTCGAGCTGGGCCGGGCGGATGGTGAAACCGGTCTGATTCCGCCCGCAAGGCGGACCAGGCCTCAGATAAGCGGAGACGAAAGTGAACCGAGAGGAAAAGCAGGAGCTGATCACGTCGCTCAATGCTGCGCTCGCGGGCCAGACTTTTATCGCCATCACCCACAATAACGGGATGACGGTCGCTGAAGTTCAGGCTTTGCGTAAGCAAATGCGTGAGGCGGGTGCCAGCTTCAAAGTCGCTAAAAATCGGCTCGCGCGTCTCGCCTTAGCTGGCACGAAATTCGAAAACTTGAGCGACCTCCTCAGAGGTCCGACGGGTATCGCTTACTCGACGGATCCTGTCGCGGCCGCGAAAGTCGCTTCGAAGTTCGCGAAGACCAACAAGAAACTTGTCATTCTTGGCGGCAATCTCGATGGGCAGAAGATGGATACGGCAGCGGTTGAAACGCTGGCGAGCCTT
>CANKHC010000132.1 GCA_947481595.1 Fidelibacterota bacterium | reverse complement strand
TTCGTCGATCAGCGCGATGGGACCATGCTTGAGTTCGCCGGCGGCATAGCCTTCGGCGTGGATGTAGGAGATTTCCTTGAGCTTGAGCGCGCCCTCGAGGGCGATGGGATAGAGCGTGCCGCGGCCCAAGTAGAGCACGTCACGCGCCTTGGCGAGGTCTTCAGCGATGATACGGATGGAATCGTCGAGGTGAAGAATATCCGCCGCACGGGCCGGCACTTCGACCAGGGCAGTGGAAAGCCGGGCTTCGGTGGCGCTGTCGATCGCACCGCGCACGCGCGCAAAGTTAATCGCAAAGCAGGCCAGCGCCATTAGTTGCGTGGTGAAAGCTTTGGTCGAAGCGACCCCGATTTCGGGACCCGCCAGCGTTGGGAGCACCGCGTCTGACTCGCGCGCGATGGTGCTTTCAGGGACGTTGACCACGGACAGGATCTTCTGGCCTTGGGACCTGCAATAGCGCAGCGGCACCAGCGTGTCGGCGGTCTCACCCGACTGCGAGACAAACAAGCCCAAGCCGTTCTTGGACATCGGGGGCGTGCGATACCGGAACTCGGAACCGACATCGGCCTCCACCGGCACTTTGGCCAGCATTTCGATCCAGTATTTAGCGACCATACAGGCGTAGTAAGCCGTGCCGCAGGCAATGGCGGTAACGCGATCGATACTTTTCAGATCGAACGGCATAGCCGCCAGCGCAATAGTCTGGGATACAGGGTTGTAGTGGCTGCGCAGGGTGTCGCCGAGAACTTGCGGCTGCTCGAAGATTTCCTTTTGCATGTAGTGGCGGTATTCACCCTTGCCGGTCAGCGCACCCGAAACCGAGCTCTTGATGATCTTGCGATCAACCAATTCGCCCGCGAGATTGCGCACCACCGCGCCTTCGCCCGAGATCACGACCCAATCGCCGTCCTCGAGATAAGTGATGCGGTTGGTCATGGGCGCCAACGCCAAGGCGTCGGAGCCCAAGAACATCTCGCCGTTGCCGTATCCCACCGCCATGGGCGGGCCCTTGCGCGCGCCGACGAGGATGTCGGGCCGGGCTGCGATGAGGATGGCGAGCGCGAAGGCGCCTTCAAGACGCACAATGGCGCGGTGCACGGCCTGTTCCGCCGCTAGACCTTCAGCGAGATATTGCGAGACCAGGTGAACGACAACCTCGGTATCGGTGTCGCTGGAGAACTTGTGGCCCTTGCCTTCCAGCTCGGTGCGCAGTTCCTGGAAGTTCTCGATGATGCCGTTGTGGACGACGGCGACTTTTCCGTCGGAATGCGGATGGGCGTTGGCCTCATTGGGTACGCCGTGCGTCGCCCAGCGCGTGTGGCCGATCCCGATGGTGCCGCCCAGGGGCTCGGCCTTCACCCGTGCTTCGAGATTGGCGATCTTGCCCGGCGCGCGGCGGCGTTCGATGACACCGTTCACCAGCGTGGCGATGCCGGCGGAGTCATAACCGCGATATTCCAGGCGTTTCAGGCCTTCCAACAAGCATGCTGTTGCTTCGGCACGCCCGATCACCCCCACAATACCGCACATGCTATTTCTTCTTGTCCTTCTGGGCTTTTTTGAGGGTGCGGTATTTGGACGCGAAACCTTCGCGCACTTCCTGACGTGAGGAATTGAGCGCCAGGCCGTCGGCGGGGACATCCTTGGTGACGACGGCGCCGGCGCCGGTCATGGCACCGTCGCCGAGTTTCACGGGCGCCACCAGTACCGAGTTGGATCCGATCGAAGCACCGGCGCCAATGTCAGTATGAGACTTGTTGAAGCCATCGTAATTGGCGGTGATGGTTCCGGCGCCGATGTTGGCCTTAGCCCCCACGCGCGCATCGCCGACGTAGGAGAGGTGGTTGACCTTGGCCCCCTGCTCCAGCTTGGCGTTCTTGATCTCGACAAAATTGCCGACGTGTGCGTCGACGCCCACATGGGCCCCTGGACGCAGACGCGAATACGGTCCGACGATGGCACCGGCAGCGAGGCGGGCCCCTTCGAAATGGCAGAAGCCTTTGATAGTGACATTGTCGTCGATCTCCACACCTGGACCGAAGACGACAAAGGGGCCGATCTCGACATCGCGGCCGATCTTGGTATCGGCGGAAAAATACACCGTCTCCGGCGCGGTCAGCGTCGCACCGTTGTCCATGGCGCGTGCGCGCGCTTTTGCTTGGAAGATCGCTTCGGCTTCGGCGAGTTCGGCGCGGCTGTTGACGCCGAGCAATTCATTTTCAGTGCCTTCGACCACGCTGCACTTCAGGCCGGCCTTGCGCGCCAAGCCGACGATGTCGGTGAGATAGTATTCGCCCTTGGCGTTCTTGTTGTTCACCTTGGCGAGCAATTTCCACAGGGTCGCGGCGTCCGCCAGCATGATGCCGGAGTTGCACAGCTTCACTTTGCGCTCCGTGGGCTTGGCATCCTTAGCTTCGACGATGCGCTCGAGGCCGCCGTTCTTGACGATCAAACGGCCATAGGCACCGGGATCTTTCGGCGTGAAACCGAGCACGACGACGGCGGGAGACTTTTTTCCGTTTCCGCGCGCAGCGCGCATACGCGCGAGGGTCTCGGGCGAAATGAACGGTGTGTCGCCGTAGACGATGAGGATGTCGCCGCTGTACCCGGCGAAGGCATCTTTCGCCTGAATCACGGCATGACCGGTGCCGAGACGGTCTTTTTGAATAACGGCCCTCTGCGGGGCGACCGCCTTAGTGAGGCCGTCCATGTCGGGGCCGACCACCACCACGACCGGCGCGATTTTCTCCGCCGCGAGGCTGGCGAGGACGTGGCCGATCATCGGCCGCCCTGCGATCGCGTGCATGACCTTGGGCAAGGCCGATTTCATGCGGCTGCCGATGCCGGCGGCCAGGACGATGGCCGCGGTGGCGACCGAAGGGGTGCGGGCTGAGGTCATATAGCTCGAGCTGGAGGGAGTGGATTAGGCGTGTATCTTGAATATTATAGGCTTTTTCAAGGCGATAGCCAAAGCGGCCGGCCCCCGGGCGGGAGGAGAGGCAAAACGCACCACACCCGCAAGGGTGTAGAATACCCGTATTGCGTAAAGGTTCCCCGCCATTGGCCGAAAAACGGGGGATAAAACGGAGGAAATCGGGGAGAAAACCGGCCTCCCGCTGGCCCGGTTGACAGGGGGTAGAGCGGACTTTAAGACCCTGCATCCCCCTTTTAGGGAATTCCCTCTCCGGGAACGGGCGGTTAGCTCAGCGGTAGAGCACACGCTTCACACGCGTGGGGTCACAAGTTCAATCCTTGTACCGCCCACCATTCCCCTCGGCTTTAAATGTCTACGGAATGGCCGAACGCTATTTGGTGGATTTGACGAACCTCTGGCTTTGAAAACCAATCAACGGGTTCCACTTGAACGCCATTGAAGATGTCTTCACCCGCCAGCCACCGGGCTTCAGCATTTTCCACAGCTAACGCTCTCACCACCGCGTTATTCAGCTCGTAGGTCTTGTGATCAAGTCCGGCCTCCCGCAGGGCGCAGGCGGTGGCGATACCATACATGGTTCGACTGACGAGGTAAGGAAGGGGCGTGGGAACCTCTTCGTTGGTGGTGAAGATTGACCGCGCACAGATGTCGGCAGCTTCTGACGCAGCCTGACGACAAGACGCCGGCCTATCATCATATATGGAGCAGAGGTTGCTTTCTAAAAATGGGCATGGATGTGGATGCTCGCCCCGATCTCCATGGGAAAACCGCTGTGTGAAATCATTGGCGTCGCGGATTCGCTCCATGGTTTCATCGCCTCGTTTCCGAGCGAGCTTCGCGAGGGCGAGGGCTTCCAAAGCAGAAACACTCACCCAGAGATTACAGCAGTGCGAACAACCTTTTCCGCACGCAATCGGAACTTCACTCAAGCCGCGCACAGTGGCGTTCACCATGGCGGCAATGAACGCGACGGCCTCTTCCACACTGCCGTCAACTTTTGCCTGTTCAAGCAATTTACGAAGCGAGCGCGCCATCGCTATTGTTGGCTCAGGACCTTGGTGCAGGGGTTCTATCCCCCGCATGAGTTGACGCTGGGCATCGGGCTCCACATTCCAGCGGGCCCACGCCGCGCCCATTTCGCGCTTCAACGCCTCAATCTCTGATTTGCGTTTCTTGGCTCGCCCCACACACACCTCTCCGGCCTTGGCCAGTTGCAGTTCTTACTTCGCCGGAGCGGGAGCGCCGAAGCCGATCAAGCGTTCGATTTTCCCCTCGCCGTCCATGACGAATTCATCAACCACGGCGAGGCGCATATGGGTTTCGTCCGGGCCGTTGACGATAAATGCGAAGCAGCGGTTCCCATCTTGATAAAGGCGCCGCCATAAATACGCGAGGGTTTGTTCATCGCGGCGTAGTATTTGCTGATGACGTCTTTTCCCCGGCGGGTCCGCCCGTCGGAACCGTAGTGCACACCCTTATCTGAAAAGAGCTCGACGATCTGATCGCCCTGACCTGCCGCGACCAGCTCGATATATTTTCGCGCAGCCTTGCAATTGGGCTTGGTGCCGTCGTCCGGCGCGGCGCGAGCGACAAACTCAGGCGCGCTCAGGTGGGAATCTGCCGTCTGAGCAGTCGCAAAGGCAATTGGAAAAAGCGCCCAAAAGCCGAAAGCTACACCAAGGGCCGCCGCCATACGCCATAACGTAAAAGTTCGCATCTCTGCCTCCCCCAAACCGTAGTTCCACACTATTGACGGAAATGTCGTCAAAGCAAACCGCCGAAACATACATATGGATCATACTCCGCTCGGCGGATCTGGGCCGGGCTAACGCATTGTACCGCCCACAGCCAATCGCACAAACAGCCCCGGGACGTCTGGAACTGCGACCGTGACGCCAACTGTCGCGCCGGAGTTGCGCGCACGCCGCTGGTCTGCGTCTCGGCGTAGCCACAGAGGGCGGTTTTCCCCCTCAGATCAGTGCACTTTCTCACGTTCTGGGGAGAGCGCCGTGCTGGCAAACTCCGTCCGGATGGGATAGTTACACGTTCGCAAGCGGGCGAAAGTCGGGGGATCAGTGGTTTCATATCGTGTACGGGCCGGCTTTGCGGCACTGAGTTGTGCGGCCTGCATCTCCCCAGCCTTCGCCCAGCGCGCCGACGAAAATGCCTACAGCAACGCTGAGGACGCCTTCGGCACGCGTGTCGGCTCGGAAGGTGTCGGCCTTTACAGCGCGCGCAACGCCCGCGGCTTCGATCCCTCGCAAGCCGGCAACAATCGCCTAGAAGGGCTTTACATCGACCAACAAGCCTTGATCGGCACGCGGCTCGCGCGCAGCCAGACCATCCATGTCGGCATTTCGGCGCAATCGTATCCCTTCCCGGCACCGACCGGTATTGCCGATTCAACTTTCATTATGCCCGGTGACAAAACGATCATCAGCGCCGGTGTTTCCTATTCGGAGTTCGGCGGCCCGGGCACCGTCACGCTCGATATCCAGTCGCCGATCACAGGCACGCTGGGCGTGGTCGGCGGCATCGGCTATGCGCCCAACCGGTCCGAATGGGCCTCGCCCAACACCAACGCCGTGACGACTTGGCTGCTGCATTGGCAGCCGACGGGGAATTTCGAAGCCATTCCCTTCATCTATTATGTGCGTGGCATCGAGAACATCGTTCAGCCGCAGATCTTCACGGCCGGTAACTTCCTGCCGCCCAAATATCACCGCCGCACATTTTTCGGCCAGAAGTGGGCCAAGCGCGAATCACGCGACCTGAGCTTCGGGACCATCCTGCGCGGCAATCTGGCGCCCAATTGGCGGCTGCAGGCAGGGTTCTTCCGCTCGGACAACATCCGTCCCGAGAACAAGTCGGTCTTCTTCCGCAACACCCAAGTCAGTGGATTGGCCGACCTCGACATCATTGGCTCGCCCAAGCACCGCTCGGCCTCGACCTCCGGCGAGATGCGGGCCTCGGGCGTCTTCACGCAAGGCACCTACCGCCATACGGTCCATTTCAATGTGCGCGGCCGCGATACCACACGCATCTTCGGCGGCACAGGCACTGTCTCCTTCGGGCCGGCGCAAATCGGCGTGACCGCACCGGTCGCCAAGCCGGCGTTCACCTTTGGCCCGCGCGATCTCGATCTCGTGCGCCAGATCACGCCCGGCATCTCCTACGTCGGCCAATGGGCGCGGGTCGCGGAATTCAGCGTCGGTGTGCAGAAGAGCTACTATCACCGCGACGTCGGACGCGAAGGGGCGCCCTTCGTCACGACGCGAAGCCAGCCCTGGCTTTACAACGGAACAATTTCAGTAACACCGACCGACAGATTGGCCCTCTACGCGAGCTATACGCGCGGGCTGGAGGAATTCGGCACCGCGCCCGACAACGCCGCCAATCGCGGTCAGCCGATGGCCGCGGGGCTGACGGAACAGATCGATGCGGGCTTGCGCTACCGCATCATGCCGGGGCTTAACCTTGTCGCCGGCGTGTTCGAGGTCGACAAACCCTATTTCGACCGCGATCTCGCCAACGTCTACACGCGCGTCGGAGACCGCAGCCATCAAGGCATCGAGATGTCGCTGACCGGTGCATTGATGCCGGGCCTGACGGTTGTCGCGGGCGCCGTGCTGATCAAGGCGCGCGTCACGGGCTCGAGCGTGGACCGGGGTCTGATCGGGCCTGTGCCGCAAGGCCTGCCGCCGGCGGTCTATACCCTCGGCCTGCAGTATGGCCCAGCCGCCTGGCGCGGCTTCTCGGTGGACAGCCAGTTCACGCATACGGCCGGCCACTACGCCAACCGCACGAACACCCTGCGCCTAGCGGCGACGATGTCGTGGGATGTTGGCATGCGCTACAACTTCAAGGTCATGGACGCCGACGTCAGCGCGCGCGTCCAGGCGTTCAACGTCACCAACGCCTATGACTGGAAGATCAACGACGCCTCGGGGGCCTTCGCGCCGACCCCTCCGCGCCGCTACATGTTCCGGCTGGCGACCGATTTCTAAGAACTACTTCTTCACCACCACGAAATCCGCCATGCCGGAATCGAGCACGAGGGTGCGCTCGAAGGAGACATAGTGGAAACGCTTGGCGGTGCGCCCGGCGTGGATGGCAAAGCCCAGGTTATAGGTCTTGCCGGGTACGAAATCCTTGTGGCCCTTCAGGCCCGTCAGTTTGCGTGTGAACGTCACCGTCCACATGCCGGCGGCATCGCGCGTGGCATCGACTTTCACTGCCGGGGATTTGTTGTCCGCGCGCTTGTCGAGGATGGTGCCATCGACAGGCACGGGTTTTGCGCCGGGATTGAGGCGCGCCTGCCAGTACTCGAAGTATTTGCCGTCCTCCATCATCTTCTTGATGTCGGCGTCGGACTTCTTCTCGCCGCCCGGACCCGTGAGCGATTCCTCGAGGTATTTGGTCTTGCCGACGACCCCCATGTTCATGCTTTCGGCATCCTGATGACAAGCCACCCAGCAGCCCGCGGTGTTGGCGTTAGCGACATTGCCGTCGTCGATCATGATCGTCAGCTTGGTTTCGAAATCCTTGTCCATGGAGGCGTCAGGCTGCATGCCCGGGTTGAAGGCGACCTGGACGTAGAGGTTCTGGGCGTCGTGGGCCATTTTGACCATGGTGTCGACGGCGCCCGGCTTGCCCATAATCGGTGTGGGTTCTTTGAATTTCTCGGCGTTGGCCAGCGAGTCGCCCAAGGCGTGCTCATCGACGCTGCCGTGGCAGGCCACACAGGTTTTGGCAGGCCAGCGGCGCTGTCCGCTATGGCGCTCACGGGTCATAAGCCGCTCCCAGGGCGTCTGGGCTGGGTAAAGCAGCATGATTTTTTTGGCTTCGACCTGGCTCCAGTCCACGCCGGGCGCGGCCCCAGCCAAAGCCGAAGATGCCCACAACACCGCCGTCAGCGCGGCGGGAAACATAAAGCGCGAGATTCCTAATGACACGTCTAGACCCCCCTCGGTACCGTCATCTCCTGGGGACAGTTTAACATGACACCCGCCGCTGAAACACCCGCCGCTGAAACGCCCATTGGGAAATTTTCACCGGCCATGATCTGGATCCATTGGATCGTGGCGGCGCTGATGATTGTAACGATCGTTTATGGATTGGTATCCGGTTACGCAACCACCTCCGAGCTGACCCAATCGGCCATGCTGGTGCACCAATCGGTGGGCACGGTGATTTTTATCCTGGTCTTTGCCCGGGTGGCGGCGCGGTTCATGCGCCCGGTGCCGCCGCTGCCTCCAGGTATGCCGCAGTATCAGAAGGTCGCGGCGGCGATCACCCACGTTCTTTTGTACGCGGCCCTGGTCGCCTTTCCGATCACCGGTTACCTGTCCCTGGCCTCGCGCGGCCGCGCGGTCAGCATGTTCGGCCTGTTCGACCTGCCGCGCATGGTGCCGCGCAGCCTGAGCACCGCCGCGACCGCTACCGACCTGCATGTGATCGCCCAGTGGGCGCTTTACGCCCTGATCGCGCTGCACGTCGTGGCGGCGCTGTATCACCAGTTCGTCGTGAAGGACGGCGTCTTGATGCGCATGTGGCCAGGACGCAGGCCTTAACGGGCGGGATTTTTCCTGAGCGTGATGGTGTTGTCGGCGCCGGAGGCCACGATTTCCGCCGTGGCGCCGAGGCGGTCGACTGGCCTGATGGTTTTTTTGTACCAGCGGAACTGAGACTACTGCATAGCTGATGTCCCATCTAGATGGGACATCAGCGGCGCCAAAGTTTGCGGTGCCGGTGGGCGGTAACCGAGCGAGGAGTGTGGTCTGACCGTATTGTAGT
>CANKHC010000131.1 GCA_947481595.1 Fidelibacterota bacterium | reverse complement strand
CGCGGGTCATGTCCCGCGTCCACACCACGCTTGCGCGCCGGCCGGCGGCCGAGCCGATCAGTTACATCCTTCCTGAAATGGGTTTCGCGCGCCTTCCGAACATCGTGATCAAAGGGGCGCACGCCATCGTTTTTTCATTGGCGCAGACCCGCTACCTTGCGCGCCGCATGAGCCACAGGGACTACGATCCGCTTTGGGATGCCGGTCATTGGACGCGCAAGACCGACGCGGGCCTCGAGGCCCAACTCGACCCGCCCGAGATCCACATCAAGGAGCCCGCGTTTCTGTTCGGGCTGTGCAACAACAACTATGGGCACTTCGTCTGGGAAGGGCTTATGCGCAGCTACATGCTCAGCCGCATTCCCGGCAACGACTCCCTCAAGATCATCGTGCCCAACGATCTGCCCAAACGCTTTTCCGTCTGGTTCCAAGCTTTCGGCATCGCGCCCGAGCGGCTGATCCCAATTCCGCCCGACAAGACCATTGCCGTCGACACTTTGTATGTCGCCTCCTCGCCCTTCGGGCGCGGCAGCGACAAGGCGATCCTCGCGCACGATCAGTCCCTCCACTATGCGCGTCACCTGCTCACCAGCCGCCGGCCGGTTTCGAATGCACGTACGCGGCTTTACATCAGCCGCTCGGATTCGGTCGACAAACGCTGCGTCAACGAGCCCGAAGTGGTGGCACTGCTCGAAGCCCACGGCTTTCGCGCCATTACCGGCACCAACACGACGCCCGACGAACAGATCGACCTCGTCACCCGCGCCGAAATCATCATCGGCGCCATCGGCGCGGCCACCGCGGTCTGTGCGTTCGCCCCCGAGGACTGCGCGATCGTCGAGATGACCCCGTCGCTGGGGATTTTCGGCATCTTCAATTCCATCATTAGTTCGCTGATCCTAGGCCAGCCGTTCGCGCGTATCGGCGGCACACGCGTCATCCTGCCCGACAATCACCGCCCCGAGCCTCTGTGGTGGGACTACGCCATGGACGTGGGCAACGTGCGAGCCGTGCTCGACGGTTTCCTCAACCGGCCGCGGTTCGAGCACTGACGCTTTTTGATCGCAGCGGCCAGTTCCCCTATACTTGGCCAGCCCCTCTCGCCAGGACCGAAAGCCGCCATGAAAAAAACCGCCCCATCCACCAAGCTCCATGTCGGCTGCGGCCGGGTTTACATCCCCGGCTTCCTGCACGTCGATATCCAGCCGGCGCCGCACATCGACATGGTCGCCGAAGCCGACAACCTCGATGAGATCGCCGACGACACCGTCGAGCTGCTCTACGCCTGTCATATCCTCGAGCACTTCGACCGCTGGCACTACAAGCGTGCGTTGGCCGAGTGGCACCGCGTGCTGAAGCCGGGCGGCGTGCTGCGCCTGTCGGTTCCGGATTTCGCGGCCTGCGTTTCGGTCTATTCCAAGGTCGGCATCGTCGGCGGGCCCTCGAGCATCCTGGGGCTAATCTGCGGCGGCCAGCGCGATTCCTTCGACTTCCACAAAATGCTGTTCGATCGCGGCTCGCTGTCCAAGGCTTTGACCGATGTGGGCTTCAAGACGATCCGCGATTGGGATTGGCGCACCACCGAACATGCCCAGGTCGACGATTATTCGCAGGCCTATTTGCCGCATCTCGACAAGCAAAACGGCACGCAAATGAGCCTGAACATCGAGGCCGTGAAATAGACGCGACGAGCCGCTTGACCCTTGCGGCACCTCTGGAGTAGGAAGGCTGTGTGGTGATTTGAGACCGGATTGCGGCCACGTTAAAAACCGCTAAAAGGTCGAGGGCAAATAACCCCCGTGCCGAATCCGGCCGGGGGCTTTTTATTGCCCGATTGGAAGCGAAGATTTGCGAAACGAGGACGATGCCATGATCGACTTTGAAGACCAGAAACAATGGGCCCGTGAAACGCAAGCCGTCCGCGGCGCCACCGAACGCAGCGGCTTCGACGAAACCAACGAAGCGATCTTCATGACGTCCGGCTACGTCTATAAGACCGCCGAGGAGGCCGAGGCGGCCTTCAAGCAGAAGATCGACCGCTTCGTCTATTCGCGCTTCGGCAATCCCACCGTGCGCATGTTCGAACGCCGCTTGGCGCTGCTCGAAGGAGCCGAAGCTTGCCGCGGGCTGGCCAGCGGCATGGCGGCGGTGTTTGCGGCACTTGCCTGCCAGCTCAGCGCCGGTCAGCGCCTGGTCGCGGCGCGCGCGATCTTCGGATCGTGCCATTACATCTGCGCCGAACTTCTGCCGCGCTTCGGCATCGTTGTTGAGTTTGTCGACGGAGCGGACCTCGATCAGTGGAAAAAGGCCCTGTCCAAGCCGACGCACGCCGTGTTTCTGGAATCGCCCTCCAATCCCGGCTTGGAGATGATCGACCTCAAGGCCGTCTGCGATCTCGCCCGCAAAGCTGGCGCTTCGGTCGTGGTCGACAACGTCTTCGCCACACCGATCCTGCAGAAGCCCTTCGCCTTCGGCGCCGACGTGGTGGTGTATTCCGCCACCAAGCACATCGACGGTCAGGGCCGCTGCTTGGGCGGCGCGGTGCTCGGCACCACCGCATTCATCACCGACAAGCTGACGCCCTTCATCCGCCATACCGGACCCACCCTCTCGGCCTTCAATGCCTGGGTGCTGCTCAAGGGCTTGGAGACCTTGGAGCTGCGCATGCAGCGCCACTGCGAAAGCGCGCTGACCATTGCGAAGGCGCTGGAGAAGCAGAAGGGCATCACCCGCCTGCTCTATCCCTGGCTCGCCAGCCATCCGCAGCACGCGTTGGCGAAGTCACAGATGAGCGCCGGCGGTTCGGTGATCTCTTTCGAATTGGCCGGCGGCAAGGACGCGGCGTTCCGCCTGCTCAACCGCCTCAAGATCATCGACATCTCCAATAACCTGGGCGATGCCAAAAGCCTGATCTGTCATCCGGCCACCACCACACACCAGCGCCTCACACCCGAGGACCGCGCGCATGTCGGCATCACGGACGGCTTTATCCGTTTGTCCGTGGGACTTGAGAATGTGAACGACCTGATCGGCGATCTTGAACAGGCTTTCGCAAGCTGAGACGATAGGGCCGCAATGTACGAGAAGACGACCCGCAATATTCTGGTCACGGTGCAGCCGTTTTACCTCGAGGAGCAGTCCGCCCCCGAGGAAGACCGCTTCGTCTGGGCTTACCGCGTGAACATCGCGAACCGGGGCGGTGAGACCGTACAACTGCTGCGACGCCACTGGCGCATCACCGACCGGTTGGGCCGCCTGCAGGAAGTCGAGGGCCCAGGCGTCGTGGGCGAGCAGCCGGTCCTCAAACCCGGTGAATCTTTTGAGTATACCAGCGGCTGCCCCCTGCCCACGCCATCGGGTATCATGGTCGGGACCTACCAAATGACCACCACCGGCGGTGAACACTTCGATATCGACGTACCTGCGTTTTCCCTCGATAGTCCTTATGATAAAGCTAACTGACGCAATGCGGTCCGCACCATGAATGTCCTGCCCGACAAAAAAGCCGCCCCGGCCGAAGCTAGCTCCCCGGCCCGGCCCACGCGCGCCGAAGCAGAGGGGGCTGTCCGCACGCTGATCCTGTGGGCCGGCGACAACCCCGACCGCGAGGGTCTTGGCGAAACACCCAGCCGCGTCGTGCGCTCCTATGAGGAATTCTACGCCGGCTATCAGCAGGATCCGGTCGAGATCCTGCGCACCACATTCGAGGAGACCGAAGGCTACGACGAGATGGTGGTGCTGAAAGACATCACGTTTGAGAGCCACTGCGAGCACCACATGGTGCCGGTGATCGGCAAGGCCTACGTCGCCTACCTGCCGGACAAGCGCGTGGTCGGCATCTCAAAGCTGGTGCGTGTGGTCGAGGCCTACTCTAAGCGTCTTCAGATCCAGGAGAAGATGACCGCGCAGATCGCCAACGCCATCAACGACACGCTGCACCCCAAGGGGGTTGCGGTCGTGGTGCAAGGCGAACACCAGTGCATGACGACGCGCGGCGTGCATAAACCGGGCGTGGGCATGGTGACCTCCACCATGCTTGGCGCGTTCCGCAGCGATGCCGCGACGCGGCGCGAATTCTTAGCGATTATCGGCCAGCAGCTTTAGCGCCCGAATTAGTGGACGTATTGGCCCATCGACTTGCGCAGCTGCGGCTGCAGCTCGTTGTCGAGCGCATCGAAGACCGCGATCACGAGGCCAGCCCAAAGCTGCTTTTTGTCCGCGTCGGTGGCTTTCTCGTCGATCGTGCGCAGTCCTGACGCCTTGCCGCTCGCCGAACTCAGCACGCGGCCGTCCGGGGCGACGATCTCGAGCTCGAGGTCGATGGTGGCGTCGTACTGGAAGGCCTGATCCTTAGTGAACATGCCTTTGATGCCCTTTTTGACGGGCAGCAGCTTTTCGACGATGTCGCCGTTGTGGATGTTGATGCGCAGCTGGTTGACGCTGCCGCCGGTCAGCTTGAAGTGATTCTCGGCCCAGGCTCTGCCGACTTCTTCAAAAGTCACCGGTGAGCGGTAGCCGACATGCGGATATTCCTGGGGCGCTGAACTCGTAATCTTCACTTCAATCGAAGTCGCATCGACGTTGAGGACGTCTTTATTGACGAAGACCATGGTGGCGGCGTGCGCCGTTACAGCGCCAATCATGAGCCCGACAGCCAGGGCAATGGAATGCAAACGCGTCATGGTGAATCACCTTTCTCTGTTTCGTTATCTTCCTCGGGCCGATGCTTACGCGCGATCTCCTCGAGGGCGTCGGCGGGGAAGACATGGTCTGTGCGGCAGAACTCGCAGGTCATGTGGATCAACCCATCCTCCGCGAACGAACGGACTTCTTCTACCGGAAATGAGGCAAGAATGCGTTCGCTGCGCTCGCGCGAGCACCGGCATTTGAAGCGTACCGGCTTGCGTGCCGTAGGCTGAACGCCGATCGACCAAAAAAGTCGCGTCAGGAGCTGTTCCGGAGCAAGGCTCAAATCCAGCAGTTCCGCGTCCTTAAGACTTCCCAAGAGGATCACGGCCGTACGCCAGGCGTCGTCCATTTCGTCGCGCTTTACCGGGCGCAGCCCGCCTTCCTCCGGCATGCGTTGTAACAAAAGTGCCGTCGCGAGCCAGCCGTCGCCTTCGGCCTTGGGCGGCGCGACGGCAACTTTCAGCGCCGACTCCAGCTGCTCGGACTGGCGGAAATAGTGGTGCACGGCCTCGGCCAGGCTTTCGCCCGCCAACTCAACGATTCCCTGATAGCGTTCCGTATGCGGCCCCTGGTCGACGGTGAAAGCCAAATGCCCGCCCAGGCCGAGCAGATGCGGCGAGGGCGCGCCGGGTTTGCGGCGCGCCACCGCGGCGGCGACTTCATCGGCATCGAACTTGATGCAGCCGCGCAGATCGCCCTCGCTGGTGACGTCGCTCACCAGCATGGTGACCGGGCCCTTGCCCTGGATCTGCAGCGTGAAGACGCCTTTGTATTTGAGGCCGGCAGCAAGAGCGACCGCGGCGGCCAAGGCTTCGGCGAGAAGAATGCTGACGGCCTCGGGGTCGTCGCGCCGGCCGAGGATGTCATTGGCGGTTTGAGTGAGGCGCACCAGGCGCCCGCGGAACATGCCCCCGCTCACCAGGAACGGCAGACAGACGTCGGCGGCAGAGTTGACCCCCAAGCCTTGGGCCGTCAACTCAGACACCACAGCAGCACGCCTTTTTGCGCGTGCAGGCGGTTCTCGGCTTCGTCCCAGATCACCGAGCGCGGTCCGTCGATGACGCCATCGGTGACTTCCTCGCCGCGGTGGGCCGGCAGGCAATGCATGAACAAGGCATCCGGTTTGGCGAGCGCCATAAGCGCTTCGTTGACCTGATAAGGCTGGAGTTGGTTGTGGCGGTTGGCGGCGGTGTCGCCCATCGACACCCAGGTGTCGGTGACGATCAAGTCGGCGCCCTTGGCCGCCGTTTTCGGGTCGGTGGAGACGACGATCTTGGCGCCCTTGCTCTGCGCCCAGGCCACCGCCGTCTTCGAGGGTTCAAGGCCGGCCGGACAGGCCAGGCGCAGCTCGAAGCCAAATTGCGCGGCGGCGTGGATGAAACTGGTGGCGACGTTGTTGCCGTCACCCGACCAAGCCACCACCGCACCCTTGATCGGGCCCTTGTGCTCTTCATAGGTCATGATATCGGCCATGATCTGGCACGGGTGCGAGGCGTCGGTCAGCCCGTTGATCACCGGCACGGTGGCGTACTTGGCCAGTTCGTGGAGTTTTTCCGGGGCGGAGGTGCGCAGCATGATGACATCGACGTAGCGTGAGAGAACCCGCGCCGTGTCGGCGATGGATTCACCGCGGCCCAGTTGGGTGTCCTGCGGCGAAAGGGTAACGACGCTGCCGCCCAGTTGTTGCATGCCCACCTGGAAGGACACGCGGGTGCGTGTCGAAGGCTTCTCAAAAACCATCGCCAGGGTGCGGCTGGCCAAGGGAGCGGTTCCGGCGGCGCGGCCTTTTTTCTTAAGCTCGGCGGCTTTGGTCAGGATGCCGCGCAGCTCATCCGGCGCCAATAGATCGAGATCGAGGAAATGCTTGAGGGCCATGGCGATCGGCTCAGACGGCAAAAGTGGCGGCGGCGCGGTCGATCATGCCGACGGCGGCATCGACTTCGGCCTCCGTGATGATCAAGGGCGGCACCAGGCGCACGACGTTGTCGCCTGCACCGACAGCCAGCAGGCCTTCGTTCATCAGGCGCGTGATCATTTCGCCGTTGGGCACGCGGCACTTGATGCCGATCATCAAACCCTTGCCGCGCGCGATCTCGAAGACCTTGGCATGCTTGGCCACCAGCGTGCGCAGCTTGGCCCAGAAGTAGTCGGCGGTCTTTTGCACATGCGGCAGGAAACCGGGATCCAGCATGACGTCCATCACGGCGTTGGCCGCGGCCATGGCCAGCGGATTGCCGCCGAAGGTCGAGCCGTGCGTGCCGGCGGTCATGTACTTGGCGGCACGCTCGGTGGCGAGGCAGGCCCCCACGGGGAAGCCGCCGCCCAGACCCTTGGCAAGCGCCATGATGTCGGGTGTGACACCGGTCCATTCGTAGGCAAAGAGTTTGCCCGTGCGCCCCATGCCGGTCTGCACTTCGTCGAAGATCAGCAGCAGGCCGAACTCGTCGGCCATCATGCGCAGGCCGCGCACATAGTCGGGATCGAGCGGCACGATGCCGCCTTCGCCCTGGATCAGCTCCACCACGACGGCGGCCGTCTGCGGCGTGATCGCGGCGCGGGCTTCGTTGAGGTTTCCGTAGGCGACTTGGTCGAAGCCTTCGACAGCGGGCGCGAAGCCGTCGAGATGCTTTTCCTGGCCGCCGGCGGCGATCGTTGCCAGGGTGCGGCCGTGGAAAGCGCCGCGCACGGTGATGACGCGGTACTTGTCCTTGCGGCCCTGGGCCTGATGGAACTTGCGCGCCATCTTCAGCGAGCACTCTACGGCCTCAGCTCCGGAGTTGCAGAAGAACACGGTGTCGGCGAAGGAGTTGGCGACCAGGCGGGCAGCAAGTTTCTCCTGCCCGGCGACGCGGTAGAGGTTGGAGGTGTGCCAGACCTTCTCGACCTGGGCCTTCAAGGCTTGCACCAGATGCGGGTGCGCATGGCCGAGCGCATTCACAGCCACGCCCGCGCCGAAGTCGAGGAAGCTGCGGCCGTCGGTGGTGTACAGCATCGCGCCCTGGCCGTGGTCGAAGACCACGTCGGTGCGCGCATACGTCGGCATCACGGCAGAAATACTCATAACTTCGCCCTCAATCTCGCGGCGACACGCGCAGTCACAAACCGGAAAAAAATGAGGGCGGCCCTCAGACCGCCCGACGTGCTCGGATTCATACGCCAAACCGCGTTTTTGTCAACGCCGGCGCGCGATAAACGCGCGCCACACTAAAAAGGCGGCCTTCCGCCGCGGGAGGCTTTCAGGCCTTGAGGCGGTAGCCGCTTTTGATGACCCGGTAGGTCCAGACGAACATGACAAGGTTCAGCGCAATGAGCACCAGCACTCCGGTGGTCGGGCGGCTTTCGTGGCCCAGGAAGCCGTAACGGAAGCCGTCGATATTGTAGAAAAACGGATTGTAATGGGCGAGGAAGCGCGCCCACTCCGGCAGGCGGTCGATGGTGTAGAAGGTGCCCGAGAGGAAGGTCAGCGGCGTGATGATGAAATTGGTCACCGCCGCCATGTGGTCGAACTTCTCGGCCCAGATCGCCGCCAGGATGCCGGCCATCGCCATGAACAGGCAGCCGGCGGTGGCGTGGAAGACGATCATGCCTAAGCTGAACATGTGGAGGTCGGCAAAGATGGCGAAGGCGCCGGCGCAGGCGACGCCGACCGCGATCCCGCGCGTGAGCCCGCCCATCACCCAAGCGGTAGTCAGCTCGAAGGCGGACAGCGGCGGCATCAGGACGTCGACGATGTTGCCTTGGACCTTGGAGACCAGGATGGAGGACGAGGTGTTGGCGAAGGCGTTCTGGATCATGGTCATGATGATGAGGCCCGGGACCAGAAAGTCCGCGAAGGGATAACCGGCCACGTCGCCGGCGCCGCGCCCGAAGGCGAAGACCATCATCAAGAGGAACATCAGCGAGGTCATGACAGGTGCGGCGATAGTCTGGAACATCACCTTCCAGAAGCGGCGCACTTCCTTCAGGTAGAGTTCCCACATGCCGCGCCAGTTGACCGGGCCCATGGACCGCGGCGGCGGAATGTCGAATTTGCTGGCAGGGGGAACAACACGGTCGTGCATGGGGTGATTCTAGCAGGT
>CANKHC010000130.1 GCA_947481595.1 Fidelibacterota bacterium | reverse complement strand
CGTGAGGCGGTGTTACGCCAATAAATTTAAGGGCCCCTCTGGCGGAATGGGATTTTTGACACATACTTAAGGCCAGGTTTGGTATTCTGATGTCACATGTAACGCTATCCGCTGAGTTGCGTGAAAACCCAAGAAAAATGGACGTTTTGTCGCCGCCGCACCCCATTTCCAAAGCCCCCCGCCAGGCGCGGGAGCGAGGCTTTGAGCCGCGCACGCCCACGGGTATGAGCCCCACGGGTATGAGCGACGAGCGCAAGGGCAATGACGACGGCCGGGTGACCACCGGGGTGGTGGTCAAGCCCCGCGCCAAGGTCAAAAAGCCCTCGATGTACAAAGTCCTGATGCTGAACGACGACTACACGCCGATGGAGTTCGTCGTGCATGTGCTCGAGCGCTATTTCTCGAAAAGCACCGAGGAGGCCACCCGCATCATGCTGCATGTCCATCAAAAGGGTGTGGGCGTCTGCGGTGTTTTCACCTTCGAGGTGGCCGAGACCAAGGTCAACCAGACCATGGAGCTGGCCCGCAAGAACCAGCATCCGCTGCAATGTACTTTAGAGAAGGAGTGAGACCGGAGCGAGGAAGGGGAACGAAGGCGGGACTTTGAGCATTTTGCAATCAAAGCCCGTTTGCTGAAAAGGATCAGGTCACTTTGTCGATGTTGTCGCAGAATCTGGAAAAGACCCTCCACGCCGCCCTGGCCGCCGCGGCCGAGCGCCGCCACGAATACTCCACGCTTGAACATCTCCTCTTTGCCTTATGCGATGACAGCGACGCCATCGCCGTCATGCGCGCCTGCAATGTCGACATTGAGCAGCTGCGCGGCGCCGTGCGCCAGTTCCTCAACGAAGACCTGCGCGACCTGACCTCGGTGGTCGGCGACGACCCCAAGCCCACCGCCGGCTTCCAGCGCGTCGTCCAGCGCGCCGCCATCCATGTGCAGTCTTCGGGCCGCGAGGAAGTCACCGGAGCCAATGTCCTGGTGGCCCTGTTCTCCGAGCGCGAAAGCCACGCGGTCTATTTCCTCCAGCTCCAGGACATGACGCGCCTGGATGCCGTCAACTACATCTCGCACGGCATCGCCAAGCGCCCCGCGGCGACCGGCGAGCGCAAGACCGTGCACGGCGCCGATCAGGAAGCGAAGTCCGAAGAGGTCGTGAAGAAGGGCCGCGAGGCGCTGACCGCCTATTGCGTCGACCTCAACGAGAAGGCCAAGAACGGCAAGATCGATCCGTTGATCGGGCGGGAGAAGGAGATCGAGCGCACGATCCAGATCCTGTGCCGCCGCACCAAAAACAATCCGCTCTATGTCGGCGACGCCGGCGTCGGCAAGACCGCTATCGCCGAGGGCCTCGCGCGGCGCATCATCAACAAGGAAGTGCCGGAAGTTCTGTTCGATGCCACCATCTTCTCGCTCGACATGGGCGCGCTGCTGGCGGGCACACGCTACCGCGGCGACTTTGAAGAGAGACTCAAGGCTGTTGTCTCCGAGCTGGAAGCGATGAAGGGCGCGGTACTGTTCATCGACGAGATCCACACCGTCATCGGCGCTGGCGCGACCTCCGGCGGGGCGATGGATGCGTCGAACCTGCTGAAGCCGGCCTTGGCCTCGGGCACGCTGAAGTGCATCGGTTCGACCACCTATAAGGAATACCGCAACCACTTCGAGAAGGACCGCGCCCTTGTGCGCCGCTTCCAGAAGATCGACGTGGCCGAGCCTTCGATCGAAGACACGGTGAAAATCCTCAAGGGCTTGAAGCCCTACTACGAGGAACATCACAAGGTGCGCTACACCGCCGAGGCGATCCGCAGCGCCGTGGAGCTGTCGGCCAAGTACATCCACGACCGCAAGCTGCCGGATAAGGCCATCGACGTGATCGACGAAGTCGGGGCCTCGCGCATGCTGCTTCCGGAAGGCAAACGCAGGAAAGTGGTCACGGTGAAGGACGTCGAGGACGTCGTCGCCAAGATCGCCCGTGTCCCGCCCAAGAGCGTTTCGCGCGACGACAAGAAGTCGCTGCAGAACCTCGAGCGCGATCTCAAGACCATGGTCTTCGGCCAGAACGAAGCCATCGTCGCGTTGTCGTCGGCGATCAAGTTGTCGCGCGCCGGCCTGCGCGAACCCGAGAAGCCCATCGGTAGTTACCTGTTCTCCGGCCCCACAGGCGTCGGCAAGACCGAAGTCGCGCGCCAGCTCGCCTCTTCGTTGGGGATCGAGCTGCACCGCTTCGACATGTCTGAGTATATGGAGCGTCACTCGGTCTCGCGCCTCATCGGCGCCCCGCCGGGCTATGTTGGCTTCGACCAGGGCGGCCTGCTCACCGACGCCGTCGATCAGCATCCGCACTGCGTGTTGCTGCTCGATGAAATCGAGAAGGCGCACCCGGACCTGTTCAACATTCTTTTGCAGGTCATGGACCACGGCAAGCTCACCGACCACAACGGCAAGAGTGTGAATTTCAGGAATGCCATCCTGATCATGACCACCAACGCCGGGGCCGCCGACATGGCCAAGAATGCCATGGGCTTCGAACGCGACACGCGCGAAGGCGACGACAAGGAAGCCATCGAGCGCATGTTCACGCCGGAATTCCGCAACCGTCTCGATGCCATTATCCCCTTCGCCAACCTGTCGCCGGAAGTGGTCGAGAAGGTGGTCGACAAGTTCGTCATGCAGCTGGAAGGTCAGCTGTCGGACCGCAACGTCACCATCGAACTCAGCCGCGCGGCGCGCGATTGGCTGGCCAAGCGCGGCTTCGACAACCGCATGGGGGCTCGCCCGCTCGCGCGCGTCATCCAGCAGGAGATCAAGAAGCCGCTGGCCGACCACCTGTTGTTCGGCGACCTCATCACCGGCGGTCATGTGGCCGTGACGGTGGCGAACGACAAGCTGACGTTTGTCATCACGCCGGCCAAGACCGCGCCCAAGAAGGAAGAGGTCGAGGACGACGAGGATTCGGGTTCGGGTACGGACACCAAGTCCAAGGAACCGGTGAAGTAACCGCGGTCCGCGTTGGAATTGAAACCGCCGCTTCCAAAAGGAGCGGCGGTTTTGTTTTGGAGTGGCGAAAATATCGCTGAGCTCTTCGCGTCAGCGGCGAATTCCACATATAAGTTGTGAACAACTGGTCGGACCACACGTATTGGTACTGCGTCCGTCCTTGAGCTACAGTCCCCCGACATTCGGCAACTGTCTTTACGACCCAGCCGCAATGGTTTTGGTAAATTGGGCTTGGGGGCGCTATGTCAGTTGTGTGTGCTCGTCACGATGCGGCGCCGATGGTTCTCGGCGCCTTTTTTTTCGTGTTTCTGGCACTGCTTTCGCCAGCGTCCGCAGGTACTCTGACGCTCGTGACAAGTTCGGGCGTCGCGGGCAGCCCGCTCGCGCAAACGCCGGCCGCGCAGGTTCAGACCTTTCAGTCCGGCGAGAGCGTCGCTTACAGCTACACCCCCACGGCAGGGTTCTCGGCTGCTGTCGTCGTGCTCGACGGCCAGATCGTTGCGAACAGCGGCACGATTGCCATGAGCGCCGACCATTGGCTGTTCGCCTACGGCAGCTCGGAGACCGGCACGAGTTTCCCCGATATGGTGACGGTGCCCTCAGATCCCACCAAGATCACCTATCCCCAGATCTACCAAAATCGCGTGGCGTCCGCCGCCAAGGTGGATGACGCTTACTGCGCATCCACATCTGAAACGGTCTCGTTTCCGGCCAGCTATCTCGGAAGTTTCCCGCTGCCTGCGATCGCAGGCGCGCCTTTAGCGCCGACCGTGAAGCGCGGCGCGGCCATCAAGGATGTCTGGCAATCGGCCATGACACGGCCGACGCAGAATCTCGGCTGCACGGGCGATTTGCATAAAGCCATCATCGCCACGCTCCAACGCCTGCAGGCGATGGGCATCGACCACATCGCGGTGTTCCGCGACACCCAGGTCGTGGACATGAATGCCGCGACGCTCTCGATTCTGCCGAACGCTAGCTGGTCGATTTCGCTCGATGAAATGAAGTGGATCACCAGCACGGCGCGCAGTTTCGGCATGGCCGTGCACGAATACCGCTCGGTGGTGACCAACGACACCAAGAATAATATCCTGCCGCCGGCGCCGACGCAGGAGTGGCTCACGCGGTTCTTGGACGCCTACACCACGTTCCTCGTGGACCGGGCGCGTGAAGCCGAAGCCAACGGCATTGAAGCCTTCCAGCTCGACTTCCTGTTTTACTATTTTCCCGATCCGGCGCCCTTCAAACCTCTGCTCGTCCAGAAATTCATTGCCGCCGCGAAGGCGGTGCGCGCGGTGTACTCAGGCAAGCTGGTCTTTGGCCGCTGATGCCGTTCTTCAGCGATGACCCGGCGTTGCTGCAGAGTTTTGATTGGTTCATGTATTTTACCAACAGCACGGCTACTTATACCGACGCGCAAATCGCAGCACCTTCTGTAGCAGTGTCCAAGCAGAAGCTTCTCGATGTCATCTCGGGCCTCTCCAACCTCCAGCGCGAAAACCGCAAACCCGTCGTCTGGCATACCTTCGCCCAGTCGAACCGCGACTGGTTCAAGAGCGGTTGGGTGGAAGATGGCCCATGCGGCTCCTGTCTCCCACACCAGCAGGCGCAGGTGACGGATTTCTCGATCCAGGCCATCGCCATGGAAGCGCAGCTGGAAGCCATTGCGGAACAGAAATTATTCGAGACTGTGGCGGTAGAAACATCCGGTTATTGGTTCACCGACACCATCCTTCCGAAAGATGGCTTTCCCAATTACGCCCATACAGTCCGCAACAAACCCTCCGAGGCCATCGTGCGCGCGTGGTTCGCCGGGAACGCCAACGCGCCCATGGCGACGGTGAACGAAGGATTGGTGGTGTCCTCCAAGCAGACGAGTGCTGCCTCGTTTCTGCGCGTCGAGAATGCCGGAACAGGTGCTGGGACAGTCACGGTCACGCTACGCAACGGTACGACAGGCGCGCCGTTCTCGCAGTGGACCAGCACGCCTGTCGCGGCGGGCGCATCCCGGCAATTCAGCATCAGCGAGATGGAAGCGTCGGCCGGCAGTGCGGCGCGACCCGACTACTTCACGATGTCTGTTCAATCAACGGTGCCCGGATCGCTGCAGCATGTTCTGTTTCGTCCCGCCGACGGGACCCTGACCAACCTCAGCACCTGCGAGAGCGGCGTATCGGCGGGCGCGTCAAAGCTTATCAACGTGCATTCATCCTTTTTGAGCACGCTGGGTTTTCCCGGCCTCGTTGTTGTCACCAATACCGGCGCTACTTCTCAGGCCGCGACACTGGGCATCTACAACGCAGGCACAGGCGTAAAGCTCGGGACCTATGTCACAACGGCGATTGCCGCCGGTGCGCAGCAGCGCCTTTCGCTGGCGGCCATCGAACTCGGCGCCGGGGTCGTGGCAAGCCAGGCGAACGCGCAGTACAACATAAAGCTGGAGACGCCGTTCTCGGGCTTCCTGCAGCAGTTGGTGAACAATCAGGTCGCGGGTGTGACCACCGACATGTCCACCGTGTGCACTGTCGCGCGTGTGGGCAGCGTTGCGGTCGCCTCGGCTGCGACCACACCGCTTCAATTGACGATCAACTCGACCAGCCAAACCGCGGGACAGTCATTCCTGCGCGTCTACAACAGCAGCGCTGCGGCGGCCTCGGCTTCCGTGCAGTTGACGGACGACACGGGCGCTGTGCGCGGGACGTGGGCCAGTCCCGCCATTCCCGCAGGTGCGTCGGTTCAGTTCGACGTTTCGACGATTGAAACGGGCGCCGGCCTGGGCAGCACGGCACGTCCGGCCAACTTTCGACTTGCCATTGCGCCTGCGTGGCGCGGGGCCATTCAGCATGTGCTCTATCGTCCATCGGACGGAACGCTGTCGAACTTGAGCACTTGCGATCGCGGTGTTGCGGCCAATCCAGCGCTCCTGGTGAACGTGCATTCGTCGCTTTTCGACAACTATGGTTTTCCGAGCACAGTGGGGATCGTCAACACCGGCTCCGTCGATATGAAGATCCAGTTAGGCCTCTACAATGCCGCAACCGGCGAGAAGCTTGGCGTCTACAACAGCGGTAAAATCGCCAGCGGTGCCCAGGCCGTTCTGCCCATTGCCGCGATCGAAACAGGCGCGGGCTTGTCGTCCGCCTCAGGCGTTCTTCACTACAATATCAAAGCCGAAAACACCTTTACGGGTTTCGTCCAACATATCGTGACCAACAGCAAAGCCGGCGTTGCCACGGACATGACGACAGTCTGCAAGGTGAATTAGCCGGAAGAGGCGCTTAGGCCTTGGCGGGCGCGAACAATTCGGCGAAGTCACCCGAACCTACCGGTTTGCTGAACAGATAGCCCTGCAGCTGCTCGCACTGGCTGGCTTGCAGGATGTTGGCCTGTTCGCCCGTCTCGACCCCTTCGGCGACAACATTGAAGCCTAGGCGGTCGGCGAGCGCGATGATGGCGCCGACGATCTGGCTGTCGGCGTCGCTCTTGCCCAGGTCCTTGACGAAGGAGCGGTCGATCTTGACCACGTCGATGGGCAGGCGCTTGAGGTAGGCCAGCGACGAGTATCCGGTTCCGAAATCATCGATCGACAGGCGCACGCCGAGGGCGCGCAGGTTGCCGAGGGTGGTGATGGCCTGTTCGATATCGACGGCCATGGCACCTTCGGTCAGTTCGAGCTCCAAGCTGCCGGGCGGCATTTGGGTTTCGGTCAGGATGCGCTTGACCACATCGACCAGGCCGCGGTCGAGGAACTGGCTCGGCGAAAGATTCACCGAAATGCTCTTCAGGGCCACGCCGTCCGCGCGCCAGCGCATGAACTGGGTGCAGGCTTCGCGCAAGGTCCACTCGCCGATGGCGATGATCAGTCCGCATTCCTCGGCCAGCGAGATGAAGGACCCCGGCTGGACAAATCCCTTCTCGGGATGCTGCCAGCGCACCAAGGCCTCGGCGCTGACAATCTCGTGCGTGCTGGAATCCACCTTGGGCTGATAGAACAGCACGAACTCCTGGCGGGCCAAGGCGCGGCGCAGGTCGTTTTCAATATCGAGCCTGTCCGCCGCCGCCGAAAGCATATGCGGCTCGAAGACCATGACGGGGCGCGCCTTGTTCTGCTTGGCGGCATACATGGCCATGTCGGCGTTGCGCAGCAAGAGGTCGGCGGTGTTGCCGTCGCCGGGGTAGTGCGCCACGCCAATGGAGGGCAGGCAGAAAATCTCGCGGCCGTTGATCACAAAGGGATCGGCGAAGCTGTAGAGCACCTTGTGGGCGAGGTTGAGGCCGCCGCGCGCACCCGTGAGATCGGCGGCGCAGATGATGAATTCATCGCCGCCCAAACGTCCGACGATGTCCGACAGGCGTGTGCACGATTTCAAGCGTTTGGCGACCAGGCGTAAGAGTTCGTCGCCGGCCTGATGGCCCATGCCGTCGTTGACCTGCTTGAAGCCGTTGAGGTCGAGATAGAGCACCGCGATGCCCGACTTGTGGCGCTGCGCTGCGAGGATGGCTTGCTCAAGGCGTTCGGTGGTCAGCCAGCGATTGGGCAGCTGGGTGAGCAGATCGTAATTCGCCTGATGGCGGATGCGCTGCTCCTGCTTCTTGCGGAAGCTGATGTCGGAGCAGGTGACGATGAAGTGTGCCGGCACGTCGTCGGCGCCGTTGACGGTCGCGAGCGAAAGTGCGGCCACGAAAGGCGAGCCGGTCTGGCGGCGGCACGTGGCTTCGCCCGACCAATGTCCGCGCTGCATCAGTTCGTCGAGCACGGACGCCATGAAGGTCTTTTCCTGATAGCCTGGCGCCAGGATATCGAGCGGCTTGCCGATCAATTCATCGGCGATGAACTGCGTGATCGCTTCAAAGGCCGGATTGACCGCCCGCACAGTCAGCCCGCTGTCGACGATCAGGATGCCGTCGCCGACACTCTCGAAGACTTTTGCCAGCAGGCGGATCTGCTGCTCGTTGGCCTTGCGCCGCGTGATGTCCTCCACGGTGCCTTCGTAGTAGAGGATCTCGCCGCCGATACCGCGCACGCAGCGCGCGTTCTCGGTGATCCAAATGACCGAACCGTCGGCGCGGTAAACCTGCGCCTCGAATTCGCTGACGACGCCGGCTTCTTGCATGATGCGCTTGAAGTCGTCGCGCCGTGACGGAACGACGTAAAGCTGGCCGGCGATGTCGGTGAGGCCCTTGGTGAGGGCGTCGGTGTTTGGATAGGCGTAGATTTTGGCGAGCGCCGGGTTGACGCGGAGATAGCGGCCTTCGACGGTCGTCTGATAAATGCCCTCGACGGCATTTTCGAAAATACTGCGGTACTGACTCTCGATGTCAGTGGTCGCGTGCGGAGCGATCTCGTTCACCATACCCTCCAGCCGCCACGGCCTCCCAGCATGTGGCGGTTGCCCAAACCGAAATACTCGTAGCAGTACGCGTTGCTGCGCGTTTCTCAATCCCTGATGAAGGCTAGCATTGCGGCTAGATGAGCGCGAGTCACATCGAATTTAATATTGCCGGCTGCGAGCAAGAAAAAACCCCGCCGGACATGCCGGCGGGGCGTGACTCCGATAAGAGTCGCAGGAAGCTTTTTAGACCGAGTAGTACATTTCGTATTCGATCGGATGCGGCGTCGTTTCGATACGCATGACTTCCGGCATCTTCAGATCGATCCACGACTGGATGAAGTCGTCGTTGAACACGTCGCCAGCCTTGAGGAAGTCGTTGTCGGCTTCCAGGGCTTCGAGGGCTTCACGCAAAGATCCGCACACGGTCGGGACCTGGGCGAGTTCTTCCGGCGGCAGTTCGTAGAGGTTCTTGTCCATCGGATCGCCGGGATGGATCTTGTTCTTGATGCCGTCGAGGCCGGCCATGAGCATGGCGGCGTAGGCG
>CANKHC010000129.1 GCA_947481595.1 Fidelibacterota bacterium | reverse complement strand
GGATTTCGCTCGCCATGGGTCGGAAGGGGATGGTCTCGTAGGGAGACTTGCCATCGGCGGTGAAGTGCCTGGTGATCCGCATTCTGAAGGCCCCGTTCCTGCTCAAATCCAACCGCGCCCGCCTTCTGGCAGGTGTCAGGTAGCCACTTGGATTTCCAAGCTTTTTCCCCTCGGCCGATGGCTGCGCCCCCACCCCTAGGGGGTCAGGCACAGGCGGATACTAGATTAAGGGAGGGGGTGGTGGGGCGGCAACAAGCTATTGTGACTTATCCCCAAAAAACCGCTGCATCTTGGGCCAACCCCATGCTGGACCGTGCCGGGGAATCCCGCCATATTGCCGCCCTAGAACCGGGTTACACCGAGCGCCTACGGAGTTGATTAGCAATGAGTTTCGGCAACTGGCTGCATACCAAGCTGCACGGCGAGAAGGTCGGCGAGGACGCTTTTGGCAACATCTACTACAAGTCCAAGCGCATGCGCGGCCATCGTCAGGAGCGCTGGGTGATCTACAACGGCGAAGCCGACGCTTCGAAGGTCCCGCCGGAATGGCATGCCTGGCTGCATCACACCGTCGATGCGCCGCTCGAAGGTCCCGCCCGTTCCTGGATGAAGCCGCACCAGGCCAACATGACCGGCACCGAAAAAGCCTACCTGCCGCCAGGCGCCGACCAGCGCGGCGGTCAGCGCGCGAAAGCCGCCGACGATTATCAGGCGTGGACGCCGGAAGGCTGACACCGACCCCGTGAACGCCCCAGTAAACGATAGCGCCCCAGCCCTCTCCACCACTGAACGGCGTGAATACCTCGCCGGTGTGATCACCGCTCTCGTGCTGGCCCTGATGCTGGTGCTGACGGCGCTGGCCAATCGCGGCCCCCAGCAAGACCGCGCCGCCATTTTCACACTCACCGCCGCGTTCCAGCGCGCCGACGGCTTGCATGTCGGCAGTCCCGTGCGCGTCGCCGGCATGAATGTCGGCACGATCTCCGCCGCCACGCTCGACGAAAACCGCAACGCCGTGCTGACTCTCGACTTCAATGAGGCACTGGCACTGCCCGACGACACCGCCGCCGTGATCGAGACCGACGGATTGTTCGGATCCAAATACCTCGAGCTGCGTCCAGGCGGCACCGAAGACATGCTCAAATCCGGTGCCCGCATCAGCTACACCCAGAACGCCGTGATCATCGAGGACCTGGTGGCCTTGATCGTGCAGCGCGCCCAAGAGTCCCGCGCCGCCAAACCTGTTGAGACAAAACCATGAAGCGCAATCCCATCGAAACCGTACTCGGCGCCGTGGTGCTGGTGGTCGCCGCCATGTTCCTGGCCTTCGCCTATTCCATCGCCGACTTGCAGGCTGTCGCCGGCTACGAAGTGAAAGCCAACTTCCTCAAGGTCGGCGGTCTCGAGCGCGGCAGCGACGTGCGCATCAGCGGCATCGACGTCGGCACCGTCACCGGCCAGACCCTCGATCCCAGCACCTTCCAGGCCCAAGTGGTGATGTCCATCGCGCCCGACGTCAAGCTGCCCGCCGACACCGAAGCTTCCATCGTCAGCGACGGATTGCTCGGTGGCAAATACATCAACCTCGTACCTGGCCGCGCGCAGCAACAGATCGCCGCCGGCGGCGTTATCGCCAAGACCAAGGACTACCAGTCGCTCGAAGATCTGGTCGGTCAGATCATTTTCCTGGCCACCAACAGCGGGCAATGATGAAAAAGTTTATCTTCCTTGCCGCCCTGATCGGTTTGAGCGCTCCTTCCCGCGCCACCGACATCCCCTTGGACACCGTCGTCCTGGGCGGCCTCGACAAGGTCGCCGCCCGCGTGAGCACCTTCAGCGGCTCCGTCGGTGCGCCGATCAAATTCGGCACGCTCGAAATCCGCGCCGACACCTGCGTCACCCATCCACCCGAAGAAACCCCTGAAAACGCGGCGTTTCTGGAGATCTTCCAGCTGCTCGACGGCGGCAAGAAAGAGAAAGTCTTCAGCGGCTGGATGTTCGGCTCATCGCCGGCGCTCTCAGCCCTCGATCACCCGGTCTACGATGTCTGGGTGATGCGCTGTGAGAACAGCAAGGCTTCCAAGCCGCGCTGATCGACCGGACCCTCGAAGGTCCCCTTGCGCGTGAGCGCGGCACTCAACTGCGTCAGATAATCCTGCTGGCTGATCTCAATCGTGCCGAAGCGCTTGAGATGGTCGGTGATGAACTGCGTGTCCAAGAGGGTGAAGTCGCCCCTCTTCATGATCGCGACCAGGTGGCATAGCGCCACCTTTGACGCGTCGGTCACGCGGCTGAACATGCTCTCCCCGAAGAATGCCGAACCCATGGCCAGGCCGTAAAGCCCGCCGACCAGGGCCCCGTCCTCCCAAACCTCGATGCTGTGCGCGACCTTGGCGTGATGCAGTGCGACGAACAGCGCCATGATGCGGTCGTTGATCCAGGTGTCGGGGCGGCCCTCCGCGCTCTCGGCGCAGCCCTCCATCACGCCGGTGAAATCCTGATCGATGGTGACGGTGAACTTGCCCTGGCGCAGGCGCTTCTTCAGCGAGCGCGGCACATGAAAGTCATCCAGCGGCAGCACGCCGCGCAGCTTGGGCTGCACCCAGAAAACATCGGTGTCGCCGCGCGACTTGGCCATGGGGAACACCCCATAGGCGTAGGCTTTGAGGACCAGCTCCGGGGTGATGTCGGCGGTCACGGAGTGCGCCTCCGTGCGGCGGCTACTTCTTTTTGGCGAGCTTCTCTTCGTTCTTCGCCAGTTTTTCTTCCGCTGCCGCCTGCTTCTGCTGGCGGTCGATGAATTCCTCCAACCAGCGGATGTCGTAATTGCCGTCCATGATCGCCGGTTCGTTGAGCACGGCCATATGCAGCGGAATGGACGTCTCGATCCCGTCGATGACGTATTCGTGGAGGGCGCGGCGCATGCGCATCACGCATTCCTGGCGGGTACTCCCTTGCACGATCAGCTTGGCGATCAGGCTATCGTAGTTGGGCGGGATTTTGAAGCCGGAGAACAGGCCCGAGTCGACGCGGACACGCCGTCCGCCGGGCGCGTGGTAACCGGTGATCAAGCCCGGCGAAGGTGCAAAGGTGCGCGGGTTCTCGGCGTTGATGCGGCACTCCATCGAACAGCCTTCGAAAGTCACATCTTTCTGGCTGAAGCCAAGCTCAAGGCCGGCGGCAACCCGGATCTGCTCGCGCACGAGGTCCAGGCCGGTGACCATCTCCGTCACGGGGTGCTCGACCTGCAGCCGGGTGTTCATTTCGATGAAATAGAATTTGCCGTCTTCGTACAGGAATTCGACCGTGCCGGCGTTGTCGTAGCCGATCTTGCGCATGGCCTTGCAGACGATCTCGCCGATCTCATCGCGCTGACCGGCGTTCAAGGCGGGCGAGGGGGTCTCTTCGAAGATCTTCTGGTGGCGGCGCTGCAGCGAACAGTCGCGCTCGCCCAGGTGCACGACGTTGCCGTGTTTATCGCCCAGCACTTGGATCTCGATGTGGCGCGGGCGGCCTAAGTACTTCTCCATATAGACTTCGCCGTTGCCGAAGGCGGCCTTCGCCTCGGTGCCGGCGGTCATAAAAGCCTCGCGCACTTCGTCGCGGCTTTTGGCGACCTTCATGCCGCGCCCGCCGCCGCCGGCTGTCGCTTTGATCAACACCGGATAACCAATGGAATCGGCGATCTCGACCGCCATGTCCACGGACTCCACGGCCCCGTCGGAGCCGGGCACGCACGGAATACCTGCTTCTTTCGCGGTCTTCTTGGCCGTGACCTTGTCGCCCATGGTGCGCAGGTGCTTGGGGTCAGGGCCGATGAAGGCAATGCCGTGATCGGCCACCATCTCGGCGAACTCGGCGTTCTCCGACAGGAACCCATATCCAGGGTGAATCGCATCGGCGTGGGTGATGGTCGCCGCCGAGATCACGGCGGCTTTGTTGAGGTAGCTTTCGCGCGCCGACGGCGGGCCGATGCAGACAGACTCGTCAGCCAGGCGCACGTGCATGGCTTCGGAATCCGCCGTCGAATGCACGGCGACGGATTTGATGCCCATCTCGCGGCAGGCGCGCTGGATGCGAAGCGCGATCTCGCCGCGGTTGGCGATGAGGATCTTCTCGAACATGGATTATTCGATGATGACGAGGGGTTCGCCGTATTCCACCGGCGAGCCGGTATCGACGATGATTCTGACAACCTTGCCGGCGCGCACCGCCTTGACCGGGTTGAACGTCTTCATAGCTTCGATCAGCGCCAGGGTCTGGCCTTCGCTGACGTTGTCGCCGACCTTGATGAAGTTGGCCGCCCCTGGTTCGGGCGCCAGATAACACACCCCCACCATCGGCGACTTGACAGTGCCGGGGTGGTTGGCGGGATCGGCCGCCTTCGCCGCCGCTGCGGCATCAGCGCCGTCGGCGGCGGGAGCAGCCTGCATATACACGGGTGCCGGCCCAGCCACGGCGCCGCCGAGCTGGCGTGCGACACGAATGCGCAAGCCGCCGGACTCATACTCGACCTCGGACAGGCCGGTTTCATTGAGAACCTCGGCCAGTTGGCGCACCACATCGCCGTTGATCTGGCCCGGTTTCGCGGCCGCCACAGGGGCCGCGGCACTGGCCGCTTTGTCTTTGTCTTTGCTCACGCCGATTTCGCCTTCTTCAGGATCTGCGCCATCGCATCCACGGCCAGCTCATAGCCCTGCGCGCCGAAGCCGCAGATCAAGCCGACGGATGCTTTTGTCACGTAGGAGTGATGGCGGAACTCCTCGCGCTTGAAGAGATTGGACAGGTGCACCTCGACGACCGGGATCGTGCACGCGAGCAGCGCGTCCAAGATCGCCACCGAAGTGTGGGTATAGGCCCCGGCATTGATGATGATGCCAGCTGATTTCGTGCGGCCTTCCTGAATCCAATCGACCAGTTCGCCTTCTTTGTTGCTCTGGCGGAAGTCGACGTCGAGGCTGTGGGGCTTGGCGCGCGCTGCCGTCATGCCCTTGATGTCCTCAAGCGAGGTGTGCCCATAGATCTCCGGCTCGCGCGTGCCGAGCAGGTTCAGATTGGGGCCGTTAAGGACAAGGATGACGCGGCTCACGGGGGGGTGGGTCCTGGGGGCGGAAGCAGCGGGGTTCAAGGGTTTGGGGTTACGGACAGGGATACACTACCCCCGGCCCAAGGGCAACCCGCGCCGCCCTCGCGCGGAGGCAAAAAATCCTTTTGTCACTGTGGCTTGGGGGAAGGGGGCCGGCCGGCCGGCATGCTTGCTGCCGGAACCGGGCGGCTTTATACCAAGCGCAATGCAGATTTTCCTAAATGGCGAAGCACGCAGCCTGTCCGCGGGTGTAACGGTAGCCGGGCTGCTCAAGGACCTGGGCATCGAGGCGCGCAAAGTCGCGGTCGAGCGCAACCTCGAGATCGTGCCAAAGTCGGCCTTCGAGACCACGCAGCTCAAAGACGGCGACCGGCTCGAGATCGTACATTTTATAGGTGGCGGATAGTGCGTGATCCGGAAAAGTGGATACCGGTTTTCCGATCAGATCGCGCACAAAAGGAATGAGCATGGACGGCAATCAGGCAGCGTCAGAAGACTTCTTCCAGGTCGCGGGCAAGCGCTTCTCGTCACGCCTGCTCGTCGGCACCGGCAAGTACAAGGACTTCACCGAAACCGCGCGCGCCATCGAAGCCTCGGGGGCCGAGATCGTCACCGTCGCCGTACGCCGCGTCAACGTCTCGGACCCGAAGCAGCCGATGCTGATGGATTACGTCGACCCCAAGAAATACACCTACCTGCCCAACACCGCCGGCTGCTACACGGCCCAGGACGCCGTGCGCACCTTGCGTTTGGCGCGTGAAGCGGGCGGCTGGAACCTGGTGAAGCTGGAAGTGCTCGGCGACCAGAAGACGCTGTATCCGAACATGGTCGAGACGCTCAAAGCCGCCGAAGACCTGATCAAGGATAAGTTCGACGTCATGGTCTACTGCAGCGACGATCCGATCATGGCCAAGGCGCTCGAGGATCTGGGCTGCTGCGCCATCATGCCGCTGGGATCGCTGATCGGCTCGGGGCTGGGCATCCAAAGCCCGGTGAACATCCGCCTGATCATCGAACAATCGAAAGTGCCGGTGCTGGTGGACGCCGGCGTCGGCACCGCATCGGACGCCGCCATCGCCATGGAGCTCGGCTGCGACGGCGTGCTGATGAACACCGCCATCGCCGCCGCCAAAGATCCCATCCGCATGGCCCGCGCCATGAAGCTCGCGGTGGAAGCAGGCCGGCTCAGCTATCTCGCCGGCCGCATGCCCCGCAAGATGTACGCCGACCCCTCGAGCCCGCTGGCGGGGTTGATCTAAGCCGAACACTTCATGAAGTTGACGGGTGCCACTCCTGGGAGCCTCAGTGGCGAACGCTGCATTTAGGATTTCCCATGACCATTTCGATGTACCAAGCCAGTGTGCCGCGCTTCGTCAATATCCTCGGCAATCTGATGAACATCCTCGACAAGGCGCAGGCTCACGTCGACGCCAAAAAGCTCGATGTCGAAACGCTGACGCGATATCGCCTCTTTCCCGACATGCTGCCGATGGCCACTCAGGTGCTGATTGCCTGCGACGCTGCCAAGGGCGTGGTGGCGCGCCTTGCCGGGATAGAGATCCCGGTCTTTGAGGGCGATGACAAGACATTGGCCGATCTGAAAGCCCGGGTTGCCAAGACCATTGCGTTTATCCAGACCGTGAGCCCGGCGCAAATCGACGGAACCGAAGAAAAGGAAATCATTACCAAGCGCGGCGAAAAGGAGACCCACTATAAAGGGATGCAATTCCTACTCGGCCACGCGGTGCCAAATTTCTATTTTCACGTCACCACCACTTACAACATCCTGCGTCACAACGGCGTTGAGATTGGCAAGCGTGACTACTTGGGAAATCCTTAGACCTGCGGAAGGGATTTTGGGATCGCGGATGTCCCCGCCTGCCGTTTTGCTGCGTTCGACAGCGCGCAAGGTTTCGTAAGGTCGCTCAACCGCTCCGCGCCCACCTCATCCGCTCCGACAATGGTCCGGAAATGGCGGCCAAGGCCGCGAAACTGGCTTGCCCGTGTCGGTGTCCGCTGGCGGGGTTGATCTAGGTATATATACCAATGACGCATGGGCGCCGGCACCTAGCGGGGCGAAACACGTGGAATGCACGTAGCCTCACGGCTCAAACCACAACTAATGATCATTAGGATCAGCGGGCGGAAGCCGTTACTGTCGACGTCAATTGCTGTCAGCACGACTGACTGCCACCTCACCTAGCAGGACACTCTAAGTGTCCCTTCGGGGGGCCGCCGCTGACCCGGCAATTTGACCGGAGAATTCTTCGTGCAAGCCACCGCACGTTTAAGTTTCCCGCCCGCAGGTGCGCGCTGGAAAATCACCCAACCGCTGGAGGACCGCCAGTGAATGTATCCCTGCAATTGGCGCCCGCGCTGGGCGACGCCCCCATGCCGATCTGGCGTGAACAGCACCTTCGGGCCGCGACGCGCGCGGCCGGCGTGGCACTTTGGTCATGGAACGTTGATACCGATGCCATCGCCATGGACGAAATGGGCTATGACCTCTGGGACGTTGCAAAAGACGCCAAGAAACTTTCGTTTGAGGCGTTGTCTCAAAATATTCACCCCGCCGATCTTGAACGCGTGAGTTCCGCATTCTCCGCCACACGCGCCGTATTGGGGGCCTACGAGATTGATTTTCGCGTTCAGGTCAAAAGCGATATCCGCTGGATATCGGCCCGCGGGCAGGGCGCGGACGCAGACATCGCCGAACGGGTCATGTTCGGCATCTTCCTTGACGTTACCCAGCGTAAACAGGCCGAGGAGTCCAGCGACTTGCTCGCGGGCGAAATGAGTCACAGGGTCAAGAACCTGCTGCAGCTCGCTGCAAGCCTGACGCAAATGACGTCGCGCTCGGCGGAAACCAAGGAAGATATGGTGCGCGATTTGACGCACAGACTTACAGCGCTGGGCCGCGCTCACGACCTTGTTCGCCCGCTTCCGGGACAACAAAGCGAAGGGGCGCTTCTCGGTGATCTGCTTTCCGTGCTGCTTGCGCCCTATGACGAGCAGGAGGCCAGCGTTCGGGTCCGCGTCTCCGTGCCAAAAATGCGTGTCGGCGAGGCGTCAAGCACGTCGCTCGCGCTCGTCATCCACGAATTGGCAACCAACTCTGCAAAATATGGCGCGCTATCGGCCGTCAGCGGCACGCTGGATGTCTCGTGCAATGCCGATGACGAGCAATTCGTCGTCATTACCTGGGCCGAGCGGGGCGGGCCGCCTGTCGTTACGCCGGTCACGCCGTTTGGGTTCGGGAGCAAGCTGGTCCACCGCAGCATGTCGACGCAGCTCGGGGGCGACATCTCGTTCGACTGGTCCGAAGCCGGCCTCGTCGCGACCCTGCGCATGGACAAAAATAGTTTAGCAAATTGATTTAGAGCGCCGTCCTGGGTGGCCTATGCCCAAGCTGCTTACCTCCTAGTCGCCGTGCTCTGCGGCAACGATATCTTTTTCCGTGAGTAGATATTTGCGCAGTTGCTTGTCGAAGTGTGGGCTGTTGCGCCGCAGCCATTCCAGCGCCATGGCGGCGTGCTCGATCTCTTCACGCATGTTGTGCAACAGAATGGCCTTCAGCGCCGGATCTTCGCAGTCGTCGGCGCGCTGGCGATACCAATCCACCGCTTCCAGCTCCTCGATCACCGATGTCACAGAGTGGTGATGGGCAATGGTTTCTTTCGTCAGGCGTTCGCGCGGGGCATGCAGGCCTTCGCTGGACATGGGGATTCCTCTTTCAAGTATGTTCAGGCGCAATAATTGTACCTGGTACGAATTTTCCGAGTTAATTCATTTCGCATTCCCGGCTCCGGCCGCCTGGAAAAATTAATTCAAAGAGCCTGAACCTTTTCCCG
>CANKHC010000128.1 GCA_947481595.1 Fidelibacterota bacterium | reverse complement strand
ATCCGCCAACCGGCATCGTTCGCGGGGATCGTCGGTGTGAAGCCGACCTACGGCCGCTGCTCGCGCTGGGGCGTCGTCGCCTTCGCGAGCTCGCTCGACCAGGCCGGCCCAATGACGCGCACCGTGCGCGATGCGGCGATTATGCTGCGCGTGATGTGCGGTCACGATCCGAAGGATTCCACCTCGGCACCGCTGGCGGTTCCCGATTTTGAAGCCGTGCTCGGCAAGGGCGTGAAAGGCCTGCGCATCGGCATCCCCAAGGAATACCGTCCCGACGGCTTGAACGCCGAAGTCGCAGCCCTTTGGGACAAAGGCATTGAATGGCTCAAGGCTGCTGGAGCGACCACCGTCGACATCAGTCTGCCGCACACCAAAACCGCGCTGCCGACTTATTATATTGTGGCACCTGCTGAGGCCTCGTCGAACCTCGCGCGCTACGACGGCGTGCGCTTCGGCCAGCGCGTCGACGGCAAAACGCTCGACGAAATGTACGCCAAGACCCGCGCCGCTGGTTTCGGCGCCGAGGTCAAACGCCGCATCCTCATCGGCACCTATGTGCTCTCGGCCGGGTATTACGACGCCTACTACCTCAAGGCGCAGAAAGTGCGCGCGCTGATCGCCCGCGACTTCGATGAAGCCTTCCAGAAGTGCGACGCCATCCTGACCCCGACGGCGCCCACCCCAGCTTTCGGCCTGCAGGACAAACAGGACGATCCGGTGGCGATGTATCTGAACGACGTCTTCACGGTACCGGCATCGCTCGCGGGTATTCCTGGCGCGTCGGTGCCCGCGGGACTCAACCGCGACGGTCTACCGCTGGGCTTGCAGGTGTTGACCAAGCGCTGGGACGAGGAAACCATGTTCCGCGTCTGCCAGTCTCTCGAAGACGCCGCGCAGTTCCCGACGCTGAAGGCCTTGCCATGAGCTACATCATCAAAGGCGAGACTGGCGATTGGGAAGTGGTGATCGGGCTTGAGGTCCACGCCCAGGTCGTTTCCAAGGCCAAGCTGTTCTCGGGCGCGCCGACCGATTTCGGCGCTGGGCCCAACAGCCAGGTGTCGTTCATCGATGCCGGCATGCCCGGCATGTTGCCCGTCATCAACGAACGCTGCGTCGAACAAGCCGTGCGCACGGGTCTGGGCCTCAAAGCCCAGATCAACAAGAAGAGCGTTTTTGCGCGCAAGAACTACTTCTACGCGGACTTGCCGCAGGGCTATCAGATCAGCCAATACGACATGCCGGTTGTGGGCGAGGGTACCCTGATCCTCGACATGCCCGACGGCGAAACACGCGCGGTCGGCATCGAGCGCCTGCACCTGGAGCAAGACGCCGGAAAGTCGGTGCATGATATGCACCCGACCAAATCGTTCATCGATCTCAACCGCGCCGGCGTGGCGCTAATGGAAATTGTTTCCAAGCCCGATCTGCGTTCACCGGAAGAAGCCGGCGCCTACCTGCGCAAGCTGCGCGCGATCCTGCGGTATCTCGGCACCTGCGACGGCAATATGGAAGAAGGCTCCATGCGCTGCGACGCTAACGTCTCGGTGCGTCCGGTGGGAGAGACGGATTTGCGTACCCGCTGCGAGATCAAGAACGTCAACTCGGTGCGTTTCGTCATGCAGGCCATCGAGCATGAAGCCAAGCGCCACGTCGATGTTTATGAATCGGGCGGCACGATCCACCAGGAAACCCGCCTCTACGATCCGGGTCGCAACGAGACGCGCCCAATGCGCTCCAAGGAATTCGCCCACGACTACCGCTATTTCCCCGACCCCGATCTCCTGCCGCTCGAATTCGACGACGCTTTTGTAGCTAGGATCAAAGCCGATCTGCCCGAACTTCCGGACGACAAGAAGGCGCGCTTCATCTCGAATTATGGGCTATCCGCCTACGACGCCGGCGTGCTGGTGGCGGAGCAAGAAAGCGCGCTCTATTTCGAGGAAGTCGCCAAGGGCCGTGACGCCAAGCTCGCCAACAACTGGGTGACCACCAACTTGTTCGGCGTGCTCAATGCCAAGGGGCTGACCATCGCCGAGAGCCCGGTCAGCGCCAAGAACCTAGGCCGCTTGATCGAGTTGATCTCTGACAACACGCTGTCGTCGCGTCTCGCCAAGGAAGCTTTTGAGTTGATGGTTGAGACCGGCAAGGACCCGGACGCGATCGTGGCAGAGAAGGGCATGAAGCAGATCACCGATACCGGCCCCATCGACGCCGCCATCGACCAGATCATCGCCGCCAATCCCGACAAGGCCGCGCAGTACAAAAGCGGCAAGGTCCAACTCATGGGCTGGTTTGTCGGCCAGGTGATGAAGGCCACACAGGGCAAGGCCAACCCGGCCTTGTGCTCCGAACTTCTGCAGAAGAAACTCGGCGCCTGATGGACGACATCGGGCCTCCGGTCAAAAAATCCAATACCGGCAAGTTCGTCATTATTGGCTTTGCGATTTTCCTGCTCGTCGGCGGCTACTACTACCAGCGCTTTATTCCGCCGGCGTGGCTGCACGATTTCGGCGCCGATATTGCTCTGCGTGCTGCCGCTGATCCCGACGCGTCGGTCCCCGAGGACAGCCGTCAGGCCAGTCCGCGCGGACTTGCGGACTCCCCCTACATCTGTGCCTCCAAGACCGTGCAAGTCCCATGGGACCGGATGATCGTCGCGACCTCAGGCGATGCCTTGCGCACGAACGCCATGCTCGCCGCCGCGGCTTGGCCGGACGAGGGCGTCGAAGCACTCGCTGCCAAAATGGCGCAGGACCCGCGCTTTCAGCTCATTGTCCTCGTGAAGGACAACACCGTCAGCGCCGCGGAATTCTTCTATACCTTCTGGGCCGATCTAAAAGAAATCGCGCGTCCCGAAGGCTTCACGCGCGATGAAGCCGTGTTCACGGCCGCCAGCCAGAACGGCGTTTATGTGGTCACACCCGCCGGACCCAGCGCTTCCGAGAACTGCCGATGACCCTTCGCAAAGTCACCACCGTCAAGGCGTTATGCAAGGCGAGCGGAACGCCCTATCACGAACTTTGTTTCGATGATCGGCATTCGGGCATGATCGCGAAGGTTCTGGAGAGCACCGAACTCATCGATATTCGTCCGCCCTATGTCTACTGCGGTCTCCTTAAAGACGTTCACATCTTCGGGCGGACTTTCATCCGTAGCCGCGACGGATCATACGTATTCCATTGTCAGTCCTATCAAAACTACCAGAACTATCGTTTTGGCGAGTGCGCCGAAGCTTTTATTGAATCGCGCGAGGACCGGCTGTTCACGAACTATATCGAGGAGGAGTGCATCTTCCTTGGCGGAATGTGGAGTGAGCCAGAGCCGGAGTACGGTTTTAGCCACCTCATGCCCAATCCGCCGAACTTCGGTCACTACATCTTTGAATTTCTCGAGCGCCTCGCTGTGTTTGCGCCCTATGGCTTGCTCAAGAAATTGCCTGTGGTGATTTATGAGAACGTGCCCGAACGGTGGCTAGGGTTCCTTGAACTGCTCGGCATTCCGGCGAGCCGCCTCATCAAGATCCCGATTCTTGATTCTCCGGCATTCCGTAAAGTGTGGGTCGCCTCCTCACCAAACTACCGGGACACCTCGGGCGCGATGCGGGTTTGGGGCGGCGGTGTGCACTGGCTGCGTCTTGCGATGTTCGAGGGAATAGGCGGGCCGCGCCTCAACCAAAAGAGACGTATCTACTTGGGCCGGCAATCAGCCAAATGGCGCCGCGTCGTCAACGAAGCGGATGTCATGCGATTGCTCGAAGAATATGGCTTCGATTGCCGCCCTTTCGAGGCGCTCTCAACCCGTGAGCAGGTCGAAAATATTAGCGGGGCGGAGATTGTCGTGGCCCCGGTCGGCGCGGGTACCGTGCTAACGCACTTCGCGCCGGAGCATTGCATCAACCTGATATGTCTGCCGCGCGAGCAACGTGGGATGTGGGGCGGTTACTACTCCGCGGTACAATTGCGTCAGGTGTACGAATGGGTCACCTGCCAGCCTGATCCAAACTCGCGCCCCTGGTCGGGAAACGTTATTGACGCCGACTTCATCATCGACACGACGGTGCTCAAAGATAAGATCGAACGCGCATTGCACCTGATCTCGATCACCCAAGTGCGCGACGCGCTGAAGCTGTAAAATCCTACCGGTTGCTAAAACGCGTACACCAGCGCCACCTTGCTGAGCGTATCGAGTTTTTTGATCCCCACGGGCGGATTGCTGACGTAGCGCGCGTTCAGTGACGCGCGCAGTGCTATGTCGCGGATCAGCGTGCTGGTGACCGAGAGCGTGTCTTCCATGCGCACACGTTGGTTGTCGCCCGTCACCAGCGCCTCGTTGGTCAGTTTGGCTTGATCCGACAGCTGATAATCCACGGTCGCGGTCCCGCGCGCGAAAATCAGGTCGTCGTCGTTAACGACTCCGCGCAACTCGCCGTGACGATAGCCGGTGGAGAATTCCAGGGCGAAGGTCATGCGGTCGGTGTAGACGAAGCGGTAGCCTAAGCCGGGACCGACTTCTGCTTCGTAGAGGAACCCCGAGAACTTGTCGCGGCGGTATTGCGTGAATCCGATCAGATAAAATTTATCTTGCGAGAGGTTGTAGTTGCTCTGAAGGCCCGCCTCGATGCGTTCGGCGGTCACGACGCCGTTTTCCCGCCCAAAATCACCGAGCAGACGGTAGCGGTCTTCACGGCGTTCCGTGCGCAGCTGGGCTTTGCTGTTGAGGTCCAGGGCTTGGCGGTCGGTGTTGCCCGTGGCCAGGCTTCCCCCCAGTGCAACCTCGAAGGCCCATCCCAGAGGGGGTAGGGTCTTATCGCCCTCAGCCGCACGGGCCGGGGCAGCAAGGGCGAATCCCAGTCCGGCGGCGAGGACGGCTACACAGACTTTCAGAAGGACATCGTGCACGGCATTCACTTATGTAAGGGGCTGAAAAGAGGCGGGTTTTAAGCCCTGGCGGGCGGGTTGACAACAGGGGAGGGAGCGGCCATCTTCCGGCCTCCTCACGGAACCCACCTTAAGGGCTGTCCGTCCAAGGAGAGATGGCCGAGTGGCTTAAGGCGCTGGTTTGCTAAACCAGTGTATTGGGTAACCGATACCGAGGGTTCGAATCCCTCTCTCTCCGCCACCCCCTCGAGGGGACGAGCGCGATGCAAAGCCAATCATCACTTCCTGTGACCCAATACGTCGTGATCAGCCTGAATGAGGGCCTGTTTACGACGTTCGTCGACCGGAACAGCGCGACCGGCATAGCTTTTCGCCATTTTGCCGGAGTCGATGGTAAGACGATCACGAGCAGGTCGCAAACGCGCGGCATCTTGGCCGAAGGTGCGACGCGCTATTCCCCAGGGGCCGTCGGTTGCGCCATGTCGCACGCCGCACTTTGGAAACAGTGCGCCTCCTCAGCCGACAATTTCGTCATCTTCGAGGACGATGCCCTCCTTCGTGACGATTTTGTAAACCAGTACCACGCCTTGCTTGCTTCTCAGCGTTCCTGGGACGTCATTTTCTTCGGCTGCAACACCGACACGATCGTCAGCGTCCCCTATGCCGGCGGCATCGACTTTACGGGGCAGTTTTCGGCGCTCTATCCCAACCCGGGGCAGCTTGCGGCATTTGCGAAACTCACCGACGCCGCCACCTTGCTTCGCCTGAAATTCTCATTTGGGCCTTGCGGCTATGTGATCTCCCCGGCAGGTGCCCGGAAACTCATCGAGAAATGCCTGCCGATGGACAACCGTCCGGTCCACATAGAACCGGAAAATCGTTCGTTTCCCGCCTATTCCATCGATTGCATGATGATCGCCGCCTATTCACAGATCGACGCGTTCATGTGCTTCCCGCCGCTCGTCATGACGCCAAATGATCAGGCGACGTCCCAGACCGTCAATACGTGATCGCGCTATTCCGCCACCTCCTGTCACGACCATTGGAGATTTTGAGATGCGTTTGAGCTTCGCAGGCATGGCGGTTGTTCTGGGGCTGCTGTCAGCCGTAGGACCGTTCGCCATCGACATGTACCTCCCGGCCATGCCGACCATCACCGCCGATCTCGGAGCCGAAACTGCGGCCACACAGATGACGCTGACGGCATTCTTCGTGGCTTTCGGCGTCTGCCAGCTTCTCTATGGACCGCTGTCGGACATGTTGGGGCGCAAACGTCCGCTATACTTCGGCCTTGGGATCTTCCTGCTGGGCTCGCTTGGTTGCGCCATGGCGCCGAACGTCGACGCCTTGATTTTTTTCCGCATCGTACAGGGCATCGGCGGCGCCTCCGTGGCCGTGATCCCGCGCGCGGTCATTCGCGATCTGCACACCGGCACGCAGGCCACGCGGCTGATGTCGCTGGTCATTCTTGTATTCAGCGTGTCGCCCGTCCTCGCCCCTTTGACCGGTAGTGGCCTGATTATTGTGTCCGGCTGGCGCGCTATTTTTGTCGTGCTCGCCGCCGCGACGGTTTTGTCGTTGGCTCTGACGGCCCTCGTTCTTCCGGAAACCCGTCCGCCCGCTGAGCGCACGAAGGTCAGTCTCCGCGAGGTCTTGCGCAGTTTCGCGCACCTTTTGCGCCATCGTCGGTTTATGGGTCTGACGTTTATCGGTGGTCTCGGCATGTCGAGCTTCTTTGCCTTCCTGGCCAGTTCCTCCTTTGTCTACATCGAGCACTTCCATCTGACGCCGATGCAGTATGGTCTCGCGTTTTCCGTCAATGCCGTCGGATTCATCGGAGCATCGCAATTCGCCGCCGCTCTCGGCGAGCGCTTTGGTATGACGCGCGTGGTGGGTGTGGCCGTCGGTCTCTACGCCGGCTTTGCGCTGATTCTGCTCGCGCTGACCGCTGCAGGAGTCGCGACCTTGCCCGTGGTCATGGCGCTCCTATTCCCCGCCTTCGCGTTCCTCGGATTGGTGATCCCCGCGACCATGGTTTTGTCGCTGGACGACCAAGGCCCCATTGCCGGCATGGCCGCCTCCTTGGGCGGCACGCTGCAAATGGTGACCGGCGGGGTTGTGATGGTGATCGTCAGCCTCTTTTTCGACGGCACGCCGGCTCCCATGGTCGCCGCCATCGCCGCCTGCGCTGCCGGTGCGGCGATCTTGTCGCTGTTCGTGCTGAGCACGCCGCGTCTTGTGGCGGCTGAATAGTCAGGAATTCTGCGGTTTTTGCACCGCCCATTCCCCTGACGCTGCACGGACAGTCTGCTATATTCGAGCGTGCAATTCGGTGACGGAGAGGCATTCATGACCAAAGACAAATCGGGCAATACCGGCGGTGTGAACCGCCGCGGGTTTTTCCGCGGCGCGGCGGCGTTGGGTGGTTTGGGTGCGGCAAGCCTGCTCCCCTCCACAGGAGCGCCGCGTGCCTTTGCCGCGGAGGCGCAAATCCCTGGAGCGACCGATGCCCTCGCGGCGCAAACTCAAAAAGTCCTGCGCTGGGCCGGGCCGATGCCGGCGGATTGGGTTCGCCCGCGCGCTGGCGTAGACCACAACGTCGTGATCGTCGGCGGCGGGCAGACGGGCTTGAGCCTCGCTTACGGCCTGCGGCGCAAAGGTGTGGGCAAAGTCCAGATCCTCGAGCAGTCCGACCCTGGCCAGGCCGGTATCTGGCGCAACGTCGCGCGCATGCATCAGCTGCGCACGCCCAAGACCATCGTCGGGCCGGAGCTTGGCAACCCGGCGCTCGGCTTCCGCGCCTGGTATGAGACGCTTCACACCCCAGGTGCCTTCGACGGCTTGGACCGCATCGCGCGTTTGGACTGGGCCGATTACCTCGCGTGGTATGAGCAAGTATCCGCCGCGCAGGTGCGCTACCGCACACGCCTCATCGATATCGAACCCGAAGGCGAGATCCTGCGCCTGCATCTGGTTGTCGACGGCATGCCGCGCACCGAAACGACCCGCAAACTCGTGCTCGCGAATGGTTACACCGGTGCGGGCGGGGCAAGCGTGCCAGGTTTCCTGCGCGCGCTGCCGGCGGGTAAGTGGGTGCATACCGAAAAGCCCATCGACTTCGCGCCCATGCGCGGCAAGGTCGTCGGGGTACTTGGCGCCGGGGCTTCGGCCTTCGATGCCGCTGCCGTGGCTTTAGAAACCGGTGCGGCAGAAGTGCATCTGTTTAGCCGGCGCGCCTACATCGATTACACCAATGTGCCGCCTTCTCAGGCGCCGCAAACGCCGGCGCGCCCGGCACCGGACCGCGGCTACTCGAACCTCAGCGAGATGTCCTACGCGCTGCCGGACGAAGTGCGCTGGCGCAATCAGTTGGGCCGCGAGCGCGCGGTGGCCACCGTGCCGTTCGATTCCCTCAACCGCACCGTCATGCATCCCAAGTTCAACCTGCATCTGAACGCGCCCTGGGACACCGTCGCCATGTCGGGTGGCAAAGTCGCGGTGAAGTCGAGCGGCAAGAATTTTAAGTTCGACTATGTCATCGCCGGCACCGGCTATCAGGTCGATCTCGCGGCACAGCCGGAACTTGTGAACATCCATAAATCCATCGTGTTGTGGCGCGACCGCTTCAGGCCAGCTGCGGGCGAGGAAGACCGCGCCACGGGCGCTTATCCGTATCTCGGGCCTGGTTTGCAGTTCCTGGCACAACAGGATGCCGACGCGGCCTATCTGCGTAACATCCACTGCGCCAACTTAGCGGCGACCGTCAGCTCCGGAGCACTCATGGGCGACGTGCCTAGCATGACGCTGCAGCCGCAACTGGTTGTGGCCATTGCTCGCGATCTGTTCACGGATGGTGTGGATTTGGATGCGAACCGGAAATACCTCGGTGTGGCGCCGACGCCCCCGGATCCGGCGCCCTATCAGAAGGCGGTGCGCTCATAGCGGCTTGCTAGACACAACGCCACGGCCGAAAATACGTTCGGCGTTTTGAGTCACAGTGAAGGGGAGATCACATGCGTTTCACACCACCGCGCGTTTTTGCACTCGGTACGGCTTTTGGTCTGGCTGTCGCCGGTTTGACGGCCGCACTTGCGGCTGATTTTCCGGCGGCGAAGGCGGCTCTCTACTTTGACGCCGCTGCCGTCAAAGCTGCCTTCGCTAAGCAGGGCGGCGACAACTTCTACTCGGTCCCGGGCGGACCGCAGTCGCTGGTCGT
>CANKHC010000127.1 GCA_947481595.1 Fidelibacterota bacterium | reverse complement strand
GGTCGATGAAGCGCTTGGAGGCGCCGCTACGGCAGCGGAACGACAGCCGTGCTCACGGGCGTAAGTGTCAGGCGCGCGAGCTTCAGATGCGCCCAGGCGAACGGAATACCGATCACCGTGATGGCGAGCAGAAAGGCCGCGACGAGGTGACCGAGGGCGAGCCACCATCCCGCCAGGACAAACCAGATCACATTCCCAAAAACGCTGAACGCGCCGCCCGTTTTATCTTCGACCCGATAGCCGAAGGGGAGCAGCGTGTACTTTGCAATTCTGAAGGCCGCCGGTGCCCAGGGCAGACCAACGATCGTGATCGCCATGATTGCCGACGCGATGAGCCATCCCAACGCCATGGGAAGCCCGCCGCAGATCAACCAGACGATATTGAGAATAAGGGCCAATTAAAAAGTCCCGCGCAGGCTGACCATAAACAGGCGGTCCAACCGCTCAGTGAACCGCTCAAAACGCGCGACCGTACCGCGGATGGCGTCGTCGGCATAGACCGTGCGGCGTTTGTACTCCCGCGAGCGGTGCCAGATCAGGCCATAGCCCTCGACGCGCAGCACCAGGCTACCGGTCAGCTTCTTTTCGGCGAAGGCTTCGATGCGCGGGCTTTGGCTTTCGCGTTCAAACGCGCGGATGTCGCTGTCGATCAAGTCGCCGTGGCGATCGTCGTATGTCGCGCCGTAGGAAAAGCCCCAGGCCGTCACATCGTGCCGGAAGCCCACGTCCATCTGATACTTCCAGTGCTCGCCGCCGAAGGCGCTGCGGCCGATCGGGCGGCGGATGCCGGTGAAGGGATCGGTGATGCGCGAGAAGTTGCGCCGGAAGCGCGCGTCGATGACAACGTCGGGCAGGCCGAGTGCGGTGAGGCGCACGTTGGCGACGGTCTCATAGCCGTAGTGATAGCCGTTGCCGATATTGCCCAGCGCCGAGACGCGGGTGCCGTTGGGCTCGGTGCGCAGCACCAGCTTGCTGATGTGGCCTTCGACCGCCTTGTAGAACAGCTTGCCTTCCAGGAGGCCCTGGTTGTTGGGCAGCTGCTTTTGATAGACGAACTCGAATTCCCACTCGCGTTCCGGCTTGAGGTCCGGGTTGCCGGCGTCGATCTCGGAATCGACGATGTCGAAGCTGGGCACGAAGTTGGAGAAATCGAGCTGGCTGACCAGACGCTCGACGCGGAAACGCGCCTGATCGGTTGCGCTCACGTCATAGCGCAAGTCGAGGCGCGGCTTGGGATAGACATAAGTGTGCGCAGGGCTGAAGGGGTAGTTGTTGGTGATGCGCGACACCTCGACGTTGAGCGAACTGGACAGCGATAGGTCGTCGGTCAGCTGCCAGGTGTGATTGGCAAAGGCTTCGCCGCGCAGTTCCTGAACGCGCGGACGTGCGGTCGGAATGGTGATCTCCTCGACGCGGCCGTCGCCGTTGAGGTCGAAGAAGGGGCGCAGGAATTGGCGCTGGACGTTGCGCGCGCCTTCGCCGCCGATTTCCAAAGTCTGTTTCGGCGACAGCGGCCAGGACACGGAGGCGCGGAGAATGCTCTCAACACCGGTTTCAGTGCTGATGCTGCGGCTGAGTTCGGTGAGGGCTGTGCCTTGGGTGAGGTTGCGGAACGAGCTGACGGGGTCGTTTTCATAGGAATGGATAAAGAGCACATTCAGCCGCGCGGTGTCGCCGAGCAGCGTTTCGTAGTCGCCGCCGATCTCCCACTGCGTATCCCAGCCGCGGCGTGTGTGCTGCAGCTCGGTGGCGGTGAGCAGGGGAGCGCCGTTAGGGTCGAAGCGCGAGAGGGCGATATCGACGTCGTCCGTGTCGCGGCGCGGATTGAAAAGTCCATTCAGCCGCAGACGGTCGCCGTTTTCGAAGTTGTAGGTGAGATTGGCGGTGGCCGAATATTGCTGCGTGCTCAGCCAGAACTCCTGCGGCCGGGATTCGCGCACCACACCGTTCGGATAGAAATAGGTCTCGATGCGGGTCTTCTGCATCGGGTTGGGCCGCCCGCCGCTCGACCAGGCTTTGCGTTCGATGCCGACGATGTAGTCCAAGGCGCCCAGGCTGTCGCTGTAGGAAAGCAAGCCGTCACCCGTGACGCGGCCGCGGTCGTTGAAGCGCGCGTTGGCCTGCCAGGAGCCGGCGCCGGTGCTGGCGCCTTCAACCAGCACGACGTTGATGACCAAGCCTTCGCTGAGCACATTGGTGTCGCCGAGATTGCCGCGGATCAGTTCGATGCGCTGGACCTTGGCGCTTTGGATGCGGCGCAGGGCGCCCAGCACTTGGCCTTTGCCGGCGAAGCGCTTGCCGTTGAGCAGAACCTGGTCGCCGCTGGAGCCAAAGCCGCGATCTTGTCCGCCGCCCAGGGTATCGAGGACAGGCTGGGCGCCGGGCACGCGGATCAGCATGTCCTCGGCGTTGACGACGTCATATTTCTCGAAATAGGCGCGGTCGAAGACCTGCATATCCGAGGCTTCCTGCGCGCGCGCGCCACCACACGACAAGTGGGCACACAATAAAAGTGCGGCCAGACAAGCCGTCCGGCACAGATTGGCCCGCAACCCCAATGACATCCCCCGCTCCCCCTGAGGCAAATAGTCAACGATGCCCGGCGCCGGGCATCAAGGAGCTTCGTGTAACGCACGCGCGGATGTGATGAATAGATCAGGCATTCATGAAAGAAACGCCGAAGACGTCGCGAAAGGCAGTCTTCAACGCCTCATCGAGGGCCGCCATGTCGGCTTTCACGCCGAGATCTTTGAGCGAGGTGACGCCGTGGGCAGTGACGCCGCAGGGGACGATGCCGGTGAAGTGCGCGAGGTCGGGCGCCACATTGATGGCCAGCCCGTGATAGGTCACCCAGTGGCGCACGCGCACACCGATGGCGCCGATCTTGTCCTCGCGGGGGATACCGTTTTTTTCGTGCGCCACCCAGATGCCGATGCGCCCCTCGCGCCGTTCGCCCTTCACACCCAAGGCCGCGACCGCGCGGATGATGCATTCTTCCAGATCGCGGACAAAACAGCGCACGTCTTCGCCGTGGCGCTTGAGGTCGAGCAGGACGTAAGCCACGCGCTGTCCCGGCCCATGGTAGGTGTATTGGCCGCCGCGGCCGGTCTTGAACACCGGGAAGCGGCCGGGGGTCAGCAGGTCGGTTTCCTGGGCGCTGGTGCCTGCGGTGTAAAGGGGCGGGTGCTCGACGAGCCATAGCAACTCAGGCGCGGTTCCGGCCCGAATCTGGGCCACCCGGGCCTCCATTTCCGCCTCGGCCTCGGGGTAACTCACCAGACCGGGGGAAACGCGTAGCTCGACAGGGGCTTGGCTCATTCCGGGCATATATGGGTCTGGGCCGCTTTCCTCTAGAGCGTTTTAGGCTGAAGTGGTCACCGGTTCAGCCTCCAAAAACGCGACCAAACAAGAACCTAGCCAACCCATACCCGATTTGCTATCTCACCGCACGCCCAAGGCCGCTTTGGTGGTTTTGGGCGTTCTACCTATATCGTGCGGTCGTGGCGGAATTGGTAGACGCGCAGCGTTGAGGTCGCTGTGGGGCAACCCGTGAAAGTTCGAGTCTTTTCGACCGCACCATTCGGCTTCTAAGTCGAAACCGAGATCCAGTAAAATAAGACGACCGCACCGTATCCGTATGGTGCGGTCGTCTTATTTTCCGGGTCGACCTTCGGTCTCCCGGTGGCGCACCCGCAGCTCGCCACAAGCAGTCCCAAAAGTCACAGAGTTTGCGGCGGGGGCTGGCCGCTTTTCCTTGATCTGCCTTTGCCTGTCGGGCACAAGGGGAGCGAAGTGTTTGGCGGTGCTTTGGGGGCATAGCGCGGGCGCTTTTCCAGCTCACACATGGCCGCGGTACCTGCATGGACAGCGCCGAAACGCCAGTTTTGACACCACCCGGCCCGCCGCGCGCCGCGCGCCGCGCCGTGGGCGAGGCGCTGGACGAGAATTTCGAACTCGATCCCGATTTCGTCGACCGCGTCGCGGCGTCTCTGCGCGCCGATGATAAAGCCCAAGTCGGGGCGCTGGTCGGCGACCTGCATTATGCCGACATCGCCGACCTTCTCGAGCGCCTCGACTCTGAGGACCGGCGCCTGCTGGTCGATGCCATCCGCCACACCTTCAACCCCGACGTCCTGCCGGAACTGGCGGCCGAAGTCCGCGACGAGGTCATGGATGCGCTGGGCTTCGAAGACCTGGCCTATGCCCTGCGCGAACTCGATTCGGACGACGCGGTTTATGTCGCGGGCAAGCTGGACCCCCAAGAGCGCACCCAGCTGCTGGCGCGCATGCCGCCCGATACCCGCAAGCTGATCGAAGCCGGCATCGGCTACGGCGAGCATTCCGCTGGGCGCCTGATGCAGCGCGAATTGGTGGCGGCCCCCAGCTACTGGACGGTCGGCGAAACCATCGATTTCCTGCGCTCGGGCCGCAAGACGCCGGAGAAGTTCTACGCGGTCTATGTCGTCGACCAGCGTCATCGCCTGCTGGGCGTGGTCGAACTCCATCGCATCCTCAAGGCCAAGCGGCCGGAGCACATGCGCGACCTTATCGATCCTGGAATCGACGTCATCCAGGTCGATACCGACCGCGAGGAAGTCGCCCACCTGTTCCGCCAGCGCGATTTGACGGCCGCCCCCGTGGTCGACAAGTCCGGGCGCCTGGTCGGCCAGATCACCATCGACGACGTGGTCGACGTGATGGAAGAAGAGGCCAGCGAAGACATCCTGAAGATGGCCGGTGTGCGCTCGCGGGACGATGCCACGCTCTACCGCTCGGTCATGTCCACGGCGCAGTCGCGCTTTATCTGGCTGATTATCAACCTGGCGACGGCGTTCCTGGCGGCCTCGGTGATCGGGGTATTTGAGGATTCCATCGCCAAGCTGTCGGCGCTGGCCGTGCTCATGCCGATCTGCGCTTCCATGGGCGGGAACGCCGGGACGCAGACCTTGGCCACGGCCATCCGCTCGCTGGCCACACGCGAACTCAATCAGGGCAACGTGTGGCGCGTGGTGTCGAAGGAGTTTTTCATCGGCTCGATCAACGGTTTGTTGTTCGCCTTTATCACCGGCGCATTCGCCTGGCTGTGGTTTAGCGACATGCTGCTGGGCGTTGTGATCGGCCTGGCCATGGTTGCCAACATGGTCGCGGCGGGCTTGGCCGGGATCACCATTCCCGTGATCCTCGACAAGATGGGCGCCGACCCGGCCGATTCGGCGGTGGTATTCCTGACAACTGTCACGGATTGCGTGGGCTTCTTCACGTTTTTGGGGCTGGCGACCTGGATTTTGCTCTAGTTCCACGCGGCTGTAGTCAACGCGGGACGGGGCAGGTACACTTGCCTTTCAGGCTTTAGGACGAGCGATGGCCGAAAAAGAAATCCAATACATCATTGCGCCGAACGATCTTCGGAAGAAGCAGAAGATGGCCGGCGTGAACATGAACCTGGATCCGTCCTGGGTTGAAGCCGCCGAACGCTCCATTACTGCCGCCAAATTCGACTATCTCGAAGCCGCCCAGGAAGACATGGTCAGGCTGGCCACGGCCTACGACAACGCCATGAAAGACCCCGCCAACCGGGTCACGCATATGACGGAGCTTTACGCCGTCGTGCAGTCGATCAAGGGGCAGGGGACCAGCTTCGGCTATCCGCTGATGACGGCCGTGGGCTCACAGCTCGCGCGCTTCATCGAAGACTGCGGTGAGAACCTGACCGACGCCCAGATGGAAGCGGTCAAGGTCCACCAGGAAGCGCTTCGCCTGGTCATGCAGCAGAAGATGGAAGGCGACGGCGGACCGATCGGTCAAAAGCTCGTCGCCGGCCTCGCCATGGTAATCAAGAAGATCAAGGGCGAGTAGTCGCCGCTGCGGCCGTTGGCACGTTGTACGCTTCCGCCGTCTGAAAGCGGACTCTCCGGTTGCCAAAATCAATAGAAACGCGGCCGAAGAGTTTAAGCACATCCATGCCGAGCAATAGCGTTGGCGTGCGCTTGAGGCCGAGCACTGTGAATATGTGCGCGTCTGCAAATGCGATCGGAACGTTGTTGAACCCAAACGTCGCGATCCGCAATTTGTCGACGATCATGGAATCTACGGAGGTCGTGTCTCCGTTCACATCCATCAACGACACCGGCAGGTTCGCACTCGATGGGCCGGACCGCCGCGCGGACAAGAGGCGCCGCAGGGGTTCGTTTCCCACACTCAATTCGTTTCCGGTGTCGATAATGACCTGGACGCGGTCCCCCTCGATGCTGGCATCCGCCAAAATCAATTGTCCGAGACGGTTGCGCGCCGTCACGGTGATCGATTCCCCCTCCCAGTTCTCCTGGCGGACGTTGGATGGGGTGAGCGCCATGGTGCCGGCCTTAAAATCGAGCAGCATGCGCTGGGATTTGAGGGCGGGAAGGCCGAGAATCCCGGCAGCGCCAAGATTGTAGCGGTTGACCGCCGGCGCCACGATGTCCTTCACGACCATCTTGTTGGCCGCGAGGTGCGCCACAATTGCCGTACGCACGGTCCGGGAGACGCCGAGGCTGTGAAGCCTTTTCTCGGGACCTTCGCGAAGCGCGAGTTGCGTCACCAGTTCCCGGGCAATCAGGGTTTCCTCGGCTCCCGTATCGACGATAAAGGGAAATGGTCCTTTGCCGTTGATGATGACGTCGATCTTCATGCGCCGACCCTCGTCGGCAAATAAAGCGATATCGTCGGGAGTGCTTTCAGGAAGCGCTGCGGATGGTTCCGGTGGGTTGATCGGTTCCGCCGCCCACGCCACGGTGGGTGACGCCAGAGCAAGGACAATTCCAAGTGCGAAACCTGTACGCATCAGACTTCCTCCCCGCGTTGAACTAAACCGTGATCCTTCTGTAACCCACAAACAAAATGGCAATTTTCGCTATCGTGGACGATAGCATGAAGTTCCTCGCTGCGCGCGGCACGAAGTGACTAGCGAGACGAACTTCAGGGCTGCTGAGCCCCAGCCGCGGCGGTTGCCGCCGGGGTGGCGCGTTTGGCCGCTGTCGCCGTGGTGGGATCAAGCGGCGTTCTGAATTCCCAGCGGCGGTAAGCTTCGACGCCGTCCAGCACCACGCCGTCAAAGCCCAGATCCATGATGCCTTGGAAATACTTGCCGATGACGGCTTTCCAGGCGGGATTCCAGTACTCGACCACGTATTGTCCGGGGCCGTCGGGGCCGAAGGATTGAATCCAGCTGGGCTCGCCGATGCGCCATTCGCGCTTCCAGTAGTAGCGCTCGTCCTCGGCGTAGCCGACGTTGAGGCGCGCCAGCACCAGGCGGCGCGCGCCGATCTCCTTGAATTTCAGGCCGTGAACTTCGGCCTTGGTCAGCGGCTGATTGCCTTTGTAGAAGGCGTCGGTGATCAGCACGTCGTAATTCGTCTTTTGCAGCGCTGCCAGCCATTCCTCGCGCGAGGGATAGGCAACGCTGTCGAGCATCACCAGCATGTTGCGGGCATCGCCCAGCGCTTCGACGTTGCGCGGATTTTCGGGTGAGGGCTTGGCCGTGGGCACAGCGGTGAAGGTGTCGACGGTATCGGCATCGGTGTGCGAAACGACATTGGCCTGGATGGCGACCTGCAGCGCGGCCGCGGCGATCTCGGGGGCTTTGCAGTGCTCGATGGTGAGGATCTTCAGCCCGCGCTTCATTGTGGCGGCAAGATCGTCGCGCGGCACGCGCAGCGGCGCGCAGAACTGGCCGTTGAGCACAATGCCATTGAGCTGCTGCTGATAAAGGCGGATGGGCATGCCCACGGGCAAAATGGTGTCGGCGGGGATTTTGGCGAGCGGGTCGCGCTTGATCTCATCCAGATCGAATTCGCGCCGGCTCCAGGCCAAGAGATCGAAGCCGCCGCGCGTGGTGACCACGAACTTGGGGTCGCGGCCGTGGGCGTAGATCGCGAGGTCGCTGACGATCTCGCGCATGCTGTCGCGGTAGTTGGGGATCTGCGCCAGCGGAATGTCGAGGATCTCGATTTCGCCGAGCAGCAGGCGGGTGCCTTCCTCGGGTGTGGGCTGGGTGTTGACGTTCGCCGGCTTGGCTTGCGACGGGGTCACGGGGACCAGGGGCTTTTCCTGCGCGGGCGGCGGCGGCGGGGCGCCGTCCTCAAGGCCTTCGCCGGCGCCAGGCGGCGGGCCCAGTTCGCGTTGCGGCGGCGCTGCGGGAGCGGCGGCGGCTGGTGCAGCAGCGGCGGCAGGTGCGGCAGCATGGGTGATAGGCGCAAAGGCGCCAGCCGTGCACAAGGCAACGATGGCGGTGCTGGCAAGCAGGCGGAAGCTTTTTGTCACGGCACCCGATCCGCCACGTAATCGGCAATGGCGATGCTGGAGGTCAAACCTGGCGATTCTATGCCGTAAAGGGCAACAAAACCGTTAACACCGGTTTGCTCCGGGGTCTGGATGACGAAGTCCTTGGAAGGGTCGCCAGGTCCTTGAATTTTGGGGCGAATTCCGCTGTAGCCCGGGCGCAGGGCGCCGTCGGGCAGGTCGGGCCAGTATTTACGAATGGCGGCGTAGAAGGAGGCTTCGCGGCTTTCATCGACACGGTAGTCGATGGTGTCGGTCCATTCGAGGTCGGGGCCGAAGCGGCCCTGGCCGGCGAGGTCGAGGGTGTAGTGCAGGCCAAGGCTCGCATGACCCGGCAGGGGATAGATCAGGCGGGTGAACGGCGGCTTGCCGGAGAGATAGAAGTAATTGCCCTTGGCGTAGTGCTGCGGCGGGATCGTGCCGGGCGCTACACCCGTGATGCCGCGGCTGACGGTTTGCGCGCCGAGGCCGGCGCAGTTGACCACGGTTTTCGCTTTCAGGCTCATGCTGGCCGAACCGGCGACGTCGAGCACGACGCCGTCGGCCTCGCCGCGCCCGCCGGTGACGGGGCTGTTGTAGACGATGGTGGCGCCGTTCTCCTCGGCATCGCCCAGCAGCGCCAACATATAAGCGTGGCTGTCGACGATACCCGTCAGCGGCGAGTGCAGGGCGGCGGCACACTCGAGATTAGGTTCGATGCGTTTGACATCGGCACGGCTCATCCAGGTCATATAGACGCCGCTCTCGTCGGCGTGCTTCTGGAGTTTCTTGAGGCCCGCGAGTTCACTCTCGCCATCGGCGTAGACCACCTTGGTGGTGCGCTTATAAGTC
>CANKHC010000126.1 GCA_947481595.1 Fidelibacterota bacterium | reverse complement strand
GGGCTCCCGTCCGCCTATCCTTTTGAGATCATTCGTTAGTCAGCGCAGGCGTTTGGCCGCGGAGCGGCTGATAATTTAGGTTTAGCTCGCCCTCAGGGAACAACTTTTACGTCAACATCGTTGGGACGTGGAGACATCCTTCCCCGCCACCCCGTAAAAGGGTCTCCCTTGATCAAATACCTTCTCGCCACCGCATCCGTCTTCGTGACGGTCACGGCCTATGCGCAAACGGAACAAGCCCCGCTCGCGACCGGCAGGGCTCCGGCCGTGCCGGCGTCGGGCATCCAGCTGCAGCAGATTTCACCGTCGCGCCAAGCTCTCGAACAGGCGCGCGTGGCCCTTGCGCGAGGCGACTACGCCGCAACCGAGCAACTGCTCGCCACCGTCGACCAAAGCCAGGTCGACATCAACGATCTCGACTTCCTGCGCGGCACGCTCGCTTTTGAGACCAAGAAATACCGCGAGGCGGCGGAGATCTTCGACCGCATCTTGGCGCGCGACCCGAGCCTCAACCGTGTGCGCCTCGACCTCGCCCGCGCCCGCTACTTCGCGGGCGACGAAGCCGAAGCCGAGCGCCAGTTCCGCGCCGCCATCGCCGCGGGCGTGCCGCTGGTCGTGGCGCGCAATGTCGGCGGCTTCCTCGGCGAAATCCGCAGGCGCCGCCATTGGGATTTCGATTTCGGCGCCGGCATCGCCTCCGATTCCAATATCAACATCGCGACGTCGGCGCAGGAGATCGTCATCTTCGGCCTGCCGGCCCAGGTGGACAGCACGCCTCCGACATCCGGCCTCGGCCTCTCAGTGAACGGCAGCGGTAACTACCAGTTCGACATCACCCAGAACACGCGCCTCAAGATCGGCGGCGCCTTCGCCACGTCGGAATACCGCCGCGAGGAGTTCAGCGACCGCCAAGCGCAGGCCTATGTCGGCCCGCGCTTCCTGCTGGCAAACAATTCCGAGATTTCCGTGCTTGCCACCGCCAGCCATCGTTGGATCGGCGGCAAGAACCTTACCGAAGGTTATGGTGTGCGCATCGAGGGCGAAAAGCCTTTGGGGCAGCGCTTCCTCTTCAATGGGGCCGTGAGCTGGCAGAACCAGACCTATCTGCCCAACGCGTATTCTTTCTATAGCGGTCCGGTTTACACCGCCAACGGCGTGCTGACGTACGCCCAGCCGTCGGGCTTCCTGCGCGGCATCGCCGGTGTCGTGCGCGAGAATACCCGCATCGGTGCGTTCAGCGACACGCAGTACATCCTGGGGGCCGGCATCTACCGCCACACCCTGCCGCTGCGCTTCTCGGCCTATCTCAGCGCTCAGGCGGCGCGGGCCCTTTACGACGATCCGCTGCCGGCGTTTGGACGGACGCGTCACGACACCCACATCGACACGCGCGTGAGCGTCTCCAACGCCAAAGTCTCCTTCGGCCGCTTCACCCCGATTGTGAGCTATGTCCATACCGAGCACCTGTCGAACATCGCGGTCTATGCCTATAGCCGCGACCGCTTCGAGGTCGGCTTCTCCTGGGTGTTCTAAAAGCGATACGCCAGGCCGATCTTCACCACCGGATAGAATCGGAAGTCATCGACATCGTCCTTGATCGCCTGGCGTTCGCGTTCCAGATCGGCGGCGAAGGCAGCGTTACTCGCCAACGGACCGGATGACGTCAGCGTGACGTTCGAGCCGCGCTGGAACAGCACGCCGCCGTCGAAGATAAAGGCCAGGCCTTGGCCGCCGCGGTTGCCGGACCAGCCGAGCCCGGCATAGGGCGCGAAATCGGGAAACGCCGCGCGGCCATGTAAAGCTCCGACTTGCGCGGGCGTGTAAAACGCATTGCCGATTTCGACATTTCCCGTCGGCGTCGCGTCGAGTATGACGCGGTTACGGTTGAAATAGCCGCCGGCGGAAACGCGCAGGCCGCTGTCGAAGGGGTAGAGGTCGGCCAGCGCGCCGATGGTCATCAGGCGCAGGTCACCGTCGTAGCGGACATTGTCGCCCTGAACGCCGCGCGAAAAGCTGAAGTAGCTGCCGTCGAGGCGCACGCCCCACCTGTCGCCGACGTCGAAGCCGACTTGCGTGTTGGCGCCCAGGGTGCCGAATCCGATGGCGACGGATTGGGCCTGCGACACTCCGGGCAGCGACGCCAGGACAACGGAAAATGCAAGGCCCGCGAGTGAACGGCGCATGGTGACCTCCGGAAAAGAACAGGGAAACTACAGGGCGGCGATGTGAATTGCGGGAAGGACGCTGAGGTGTAACTGCGCCAGGGCTGTAGGGTTCCACATGGACAGTTGAATCCGTCCCGAAAACCGGCAGACTGCCGCCATGTCCCAGCCCGACCTCCTCAATGTTCTCTCCGACCTGATCGCCAGCGCCAAAAAGGCCGGCGCCGATGCCGCCGATGCCCTCGTGGCGGACGGTACTTCGGTGTCCGTGACCTCGCGTTTAGGTCAGCTTGAGCAGTTAGTAAGGTCCGAAGGCGGCGACATCGGCTTGCGTGTGCTGATCGGTAAGCGCCAGGCGATTGTCTCGTCAGCGGATCGGTCAAAAGAGGGCCTGAAGGAACTCGTCGAGCGCGCGGTGGCCATGGCGCGCACGGTGCCCGAGGATCCTTTCTGCGGCATCGCCGATGCCAGCCAGCTTGCCACCACATTGCCGAGTCTGGATATCTGCGATCCCAAAGAGGTTTCTGCCGAGACCCTGATCGAAATGGCTAAGGCCTGCGAGGCGGCGGCGCGCGACGTCAAAGGCGTGACCAATTCCGAAGGTGCTTCGGCATCATGGGGCAAGTCGCAAGTCGCCATTGCCGCGTCCAACGGTTTTGCGCGTGCTTACGAAAGCTCGGGCTCGTCGCTGAGTGTGTCGGTCATCGCCGGCGATTCCTCGGCCATGGAAACCGACTACGACTACACTTCCGCCGTCTACTTCGCCGACATGAAGACCCCCCACGATGTGGGCCGCAACGCCGGCAACCGCGCGGTGCGCAAACTCGGTGGGCGCAAGATCGCCAGCCGCAAGGTTCCGGTGATCTTCGATGCGCGCGTCGCGCGCGGCGTCGTCAGCCACCTCCTCGGCGCCATCAACGGCTCGTCGGTTGCGCGCGGAACCACTTTCTTGAAGGATGCGCTGGGCACGCAAGTTTTCGGCGCAGACATCAACATCTTCGAAGATCCACACCGGAATCGCGGCTTGCGCTCCAAGCCCTGCGATGCCGAAGGCCTGCCCAACAAACGCCGCGCCCTCATCGATAAAGGGCAGCTCACCACGTGGGTGCTCGATCTGCGCTCCGCGCGCCAGCTCAAGATGGCGCCTACGGGCCATGCCAACCGCGGCACCGGCGGCCCGCCCAGCCCGGGGACGACCAACTGCTGGCTTGAAGCCGGCACCGAGACGCCCGCCGCCTTGATGCGCGACATCAAGGAAGGCCTGTTTGTCACCGACCTCGTCGGCCAGGGTGTGAACGGTGTGACCGGTGACTACAGCCGGGGTGCGGTCGGGTTCTGGATTGAGAACGGCGAGATCACTTATCCGGTGCACGAGGTGACGGTGGCCGGCAATCTCAAGGACATGTTCAAGCGGATCACGCCGGCCAACGACCTTGAGCTGCTTTACGGGATCGACGCGCCCACGCTGCGCATCGACGGCATGGCGCTCGCGGGGACTTAGAGCGCGCGACATCCCCTACGTCGTCCCCGGACTTGTTCCGGGGACCCAGGGTAACAAGGTCGGATTTTCAAGAAATTCTGTTTTCGATGCACGCAGTGGTGTCCGCCACCCTGGGTCCCAAGGACAAGCCTTGGGACGACGTCGGTGGTGGGGAGGGAACTACTTCGGAAAAATCAGCCGCAAGGGTTCCGGGTCGACGCTGATCGTCGCCGGGAGGCGGGCGATGATGTCGCCGTCGGCTTGCACCGGACGCCCTTCGATACCATTGACGACGATCTCCTGCGCGGGAATGATTTTCACATCGGAGAGTTTGCCGATCCGGCCCAGCACCAGTGCCACGCCGTAGCGCGCGGTGTCGAACCAGCGGCTGCCGGTCATCAGCACGACGTGGAAGCAACGATCGACGAGGGCCGCGTCGGGTGCGGCGATGAACGGGCCGCCGTAGCGCCGCCCGTTGCAGGCGACCACGGACGCGGTCTTGTAGGGAACGCCGTCGATCAAGAGGTCACAGGCGAGCGGCCTCTGCTTGAAACCTTCGACGGCCGCCTGCCAGACATAGGCGAGCGGACCGACCGCCCTTTTCAAACGTAGCGACACCGTGTCGACCACGTTGGCGTCGAAGCCGGCACCGGCCATCATCACAAAGCGCCGTCCGTTGCACCGCCCGAGGTTGATGTCGCGCACCGGACCCTCGGCGAGAATCTGGGCCAGTTGATCGACGCCGCGCGGCAGCGCGATCTCGTCGGCGAGCACATTGGCGGTGCCCAGCGGGATCAAACCCAGCGCGACGGATTTTCCGGTGAGGCCGTTGACGATTTCGTTGACGGTGCCGTCACCGCCGGCGGCGGCGATGACATCGATGTCGTCGCCAATGCCGCGCGCGATCGCCTCGGCGTGTCCGGCGCGCTCGGTGATGACAACGTTCACGGCGCAGCCGCGCGCGCGAAGGGCGGCAACAACTTCATCGAAGCGCGTGCGACGGTTGCGTCCGGAGGCGGGGTTGAATATGGCGAGGATGCGGCGCGGCGCGCGCGAAAGTTCCCCCGCCGCGGCTGTCTCCGCCGCATTCCCAGCCCTAGCGTCCATGCGCGGCTCTCCTACGCTATGGGGCATGGCTTGGACAGTGACAGTTCTGTTGCGCGGTCATGAAGACTGCATGAAGACACAGGGTCGCACTCTAGTAAAGCGACTCGAACTCCCATACATGCCTGTACGCGCGGATTGGCCATCAAGGAGTTTATGTTGCGCGCGATTGGAAGCACCCTCAAGTTCCGCTCCATCTTCGTCTCCGATATCCATCTCGGCACGCGTGGCTGTAAAGCCCACTTCCTCCTCGACTTCCTCAAGCACACCGAGTCCGAAAAACTCTATCTCGTCGGCGATATCATCGACGGCTGGCGCCTGAAGAAGAACTGGTTCTGGACGCAGGATCACAACGACGTGGTGCAAAAGCTGCTGCGCAAGGCGCGCAAAGGCACCGAAGTCACCTACGTGCCCGGCAACCACGACGAATTCGCCCGCGACTTCCTCGATCAGGTCTTCGGCCAGATCAAGGTTGTGCGCGACGTCATCCACGACACCATCGACGGCCGGCGTTTTCTGGTCGCCCACGGCGACGAATGCGACGGCGTGATGATCTATGCCAAGTGGCTGGCGATCCTGGGCGACACGGCCTATGTCACGGCGCTGACGCTCAACACCTGGTTCAACGCGGCGCGCCGGCGTTTGGGCCTGCCCTACTGGTCGCTGTCGAAGTACCTGAAGCACCGCGTCAAGAATGCGGTAGCCTTCATCTCCAACTACGAGCAGGCCATGGCGCGCATGGCGCGCGAGCGCGGCGCGGACGGCATCATCTGCGGCCACATCCATCACGCCGAGATCCGCGAGATCGACGGCATCACCTACCTCAATGACGGCGACTGGGTCGAGAGCTGCACCGCCCTGGTCGAGCACTTCGACGGTCATTGGGAAATCCTGCACTGGGCTGATCTGCGCGGCCTCGTGCCCACCGACACGCTCATCGAGGAGGCCGACGCCAGCAACGAACTGCCGGTGATGATCCCCACCTTCCCGCTGTCAGCTTTCGGCGGCATCCCGCTCGAGGCAACCAACAAGGCAAAAGAATGCGAATACTCATCGTCACCGACGCCTGGCACCCGCAAATCAACGGAGTTGTGCGAACCCTGACGACCCTTAAAAGTCACCTCGATGCCGCCGGCTATGAGGCCATCACCATCACGCCGGACCAGTTCCGCAGCGTGCCCTGCCCGACCTATCCTGAAATCCGCCTGGCGGTGATGCCGTCGCGGCGCATGGCCAAGACCATCGAGGGCTTCCGTCCGTGCGTGGTGCATATCGCGACCGAAGGCCCGTTAGGCGTTGCCGCGCGGCGCTACTGCATGAAGCGCGATATTCCCTTCACCACCGCGTTCCACACCAAGTTCCCGGAATACCTGAATGCGCGCATGAGGGTGCCGGTGAGCTGGACCTACAAGGTCATGCGCCGGTTCCACGCGCCCGCCAGTTCGGTGATGGTGGCGACGCAGACGGTGGAGAACGAGCTGGCCAGTCACGGCTTCGGCAACATCAAACGCTGGAGCCGGGGCGTGGACACCAAGCTGTTCCGCCCGCGCGACAAGTCGTTCCTGGACCTGCCGCGCCCCATCGCCCTGTATGTGGGCCGTGTCGCAGTTGAGAAGAACATCGAGGCGTTCCTGGCGCTCGACCACGCGGGCACCAAGGTCGTCGTCGGCGACGGGCCGCAGCTCAAGGAGCTCGCGCGCAAATATCCCGAGGTCGTCTTCGCCGGAGTCAAGGAAGGCGAGGACCTCGCCAAGTATTACGCCGCCGCAGATGTTTTCGTTTTCCCCAGCCTGACAGATACGTTTGGACTTGTTTTGCTTGAGGCTCTCGCGTGCGGCGTGCCGGTCGCCGCTTATCCAGTAGCCGGACCACTTGACGTGATCGGGGACGCCGCCGTGGGCTGCCTCGATGTTGACCTGGCGACGGCGGTACGTAAGGCGCTGAAGGCCTCGCCCGAGGCTTGCCTTGCCCACGCCCTGCGCTATTCCTGGGAAGCCAGCGTGCAGCAGTTCCTGGCCAACATCGCGCCGTTCCCGGCGGAGCGCTTCTTCGGCGACGGCATGCCGCCCGAAGCGGAACACGCGCCGAACACGGCAGCGGCTTCAGCACCGGCTGCCTAAGCCTCAATCTCTTGATGCTAAAATGCCGTCATGCCCGGCGGATGCCGGGCATCCAGGGTAGATGAAACACGGCGGTTGCTTGAGCGTGCGCGCCGCCGCAGCAAACGAATGCGGACTTGGCAGCCTTTCATCCACACTGCTCTGGACCCTCGGGTCGCGCGCCTAAACGCGCGCGATTCTTGAATCGCGGCCTTCCGCCGCGCGCCCGAGGGTGACACCGGGGGTGTGGTGGTGGCGCAGCACTTCAACCCAGAACGCTTTAGTTATTGGTGTCTTTCATCTCGCGGCTTTGACGCTCGAGGATTTCGCGCGCCGCGCGGGCGGCGTCCAGCTCGACGATGGCCGCGGGCGAAGGTTCCGACCAGCCGTTGGCGAAGGGCTCGGTCGGCGGCAGGATCGGCTTCTTGGGCAGGTCGTCGGACATCAGCTTGGGATAGGTGGCTTCCTGCGGCTGCTGGCTGAGGTCGTGCTGCGTGTCCGGCAGCAGCCACAGCGCGGCGGCGGCGGCGAGGACCGCCAACACAAGCCAGAACCCGCGTCCTTGCAGCGGCATCGCTTCACCCGTTAACACATTGTCGCTCTAGGGCTGGAATAGTACGTTAACCGCGACCTCTTTAGACAGCGAATCCACCCTGGGAAAACTCCTCAAAACGCTCGGACGCAAGCCGCTCGTCCATCGCGCCGTGGCCGGGCTCGCCGCTGGCTTGATGGGGTGGACGCGCTCCACCACGCGCTGGCAGACGGTGAACGGCGGAGCCGCAGCTTCTGCCTGGGCGGGACAGCCGACGATTGTCGCCTTCTGGCACAACCGTCTTGCCCTGATGCCGGCCTGCTGGCCATCGCCGGCACCCTTTCACATGCTGATCTCCTCGCATCCTGACGGCCAGCTGGTCGCGCGCACCATCGCCCACTTCGGCTTCGGAGCCGTGGCGGGCTCGAGCCGTCGCGGCGGCCTTGAGGCCCTGCGCGGACTTGCGCGTGTGCTCAAAGCGGGCGGCAGCGTGGGGCTGACGCCCGATGGTCCGCGCGGGCCACGCATGAGCGTGGGCGACGGTACGCTGGTGCTTGCCAAGCTCACCGGTGCGCCCATCCTGCCGGTGGCCGTGGCGGTCAGCCGGCGTATTGTCCTGGGCACCTGGGATCAGCTGATCGTGCCATTGCCTTTTGGCAAAGGCGCCATGATATGGGGGAGCCCGATCAAAGTGCCGCGCGACGCCGATGACGCCGTGCTTGCGCGCCTGCGCGAACAACTGGAACAGGAACTTGCCCGCGTGAGTGCCGAGGCCGACACCCTGGTAGGACACGAGATCATGCGTCCGGAAACAGCTGATGCGCGCACCTGACTTCTGGCGCACCGACAACGGCATCGCGCGCCTGCTCGAACCCTTTGGGCTGATCTACGGCGCGGTCACCGCGCGCCGTGTCGCCAAGGCCAAACCCTTTCGCGCATCCGTGCCTGTGATTTGTGTCGGCAACCTCTCGGCCGGCGGCACCGGCAAGACGCCGGTCGCCGCGGCCCTCGCGCAACACCTGAGTGCCGCGGGGCGCAGCCCGGCCATCCTGCTGCGCGGCTACGGCGGCAGCGCCAAGGGGCCGCTGAAAGTCAGTTCCCACAGTCACAGCGTCGAGGAGGTCGGCGACGAGGCGTTGCTGCACGCGCGCAGCGTTCCGACCTTTGTCGCGCGCCAGCGTTCGCTCGCCGCACCGCTCGCCGTGGAGAACGGCGCCGATATCCTGGTGATGGACGACGGCCATCAGCACACCAGCCTGGCCAAGGACCTTTCCTTGATCGTGGTTGATGGCCACGCCGGGTTCGGCAACGGCCGCATCATCCCGGCGGGGCCCCTGCGGGAGTCCGTGGCCGCGGGCCTGGCCCGCGCCGATGCCCTGATCCTGATGGGCGAGGATGAGCGCAACTTGATCGCCCGCGTCGGCGGTCCCTTACCGGTCCTGCGCGCTCACCTCGAGCTGGGGCCGGAGTGGCGCGCCTTGCGCGGCCAGAAGGTGGTGGCCTTCGCCGGCATTGGCGACCCGGAGCGCTTCTACAACGCGCTGAGGAGCGTCGGTGCGCGCGTGGTGGCATTCCATCCGTTCAGCGATCACTACGGATATGCCGCCGCCGACATTCAGCCGATGCTGGATGAAGCTTATGCTGTGGGGGCGATCCCGGTGACGACGGTGAAGGACGCCGTACGCCTGGACCCCGATCAGCGCCAGCAGGTGAATGTGCTGAGCGTGACGGCCGCGTTCGATGACGTTGACGCACTCGACCGGATTTTACGGAAAGTGCTTTAGAAGCCCCCTCACCCCAACCCTCTCCCCGCTGGGGAGAGGGTGCCGAGCGGAGCGAGGCGGT
>CANKHC010000125.1 GCA_947481595.1 Fidelibacterota bacterium | reverse complement strand
ACGGGCGCTTCTCGCAGTTGCAGTTCCAGCGCGTTCTGTCGGAGAGCGGCCTGAACGAATCCACCTACCTGCAACTCACCGCCTCGGACCTGCGCAACAAGCTGCTGCTCGACCCGGTGGCCTTCAACGCTACCGCACCCCAGACTCTGGTCGGCGGCTTGTTCGTCTACCGCAACGAAACCCGCACCGCCGATACGCTGCTGATCCCGACGGATGCCATCGAGCTGCAGAAGACGCCGAGCGACGATGAACTGAAGGCGGTCTACGACAAGAACATCGCCGCCTACACCGCGCCCGAATACCGCAAGCTGACGGTGCTGGTCTTGAGCGCGGCCGACCTGGTCAAGCCTGAGTCGGTCGATGAAGCCGACGTCAAAAAGTATTACGACGACAACACCCAACGCTACCGTGCGCCCGAAACCCGCCACCTCGTGCAATTGGTGTTCGACAGCAAGGAAAAGGCCGACGCCGCGCGCGCAGGCGCCGCTGCGGGCGATACGCTCGAGACCATCGCCGCGAAGGCCAAAGCCGCCGCACCGATCGATCTTGGCGAGTTGGCGGCGACGTCACCTCTATCCAAGCAGCTTGCGGCCGCGTTCACCGCCCAAGCCAAGGAAATCACGCAACCCATTCAGTCGCCGCTGGGCTGGCACCTGGTCGAGGTGAAATCGATCACGCCGGAGGCCATCAAGACCTACGATATGGTGAAGGACGAAGTGCGCAAGACCCTCGCGCTCGACAAGGGCAACGATGCGGTCTACGACGCCTCGACCCACATGGAAGACGCGCTGGCGAGCGGTGCCGTCCCTGATGAGGTCGCCAAAACCGTCGGCGCGCGGCTGATCAAGATCGAGACCATGGATCAGCAGGGCCAGGACAAAGACGGCAAGCCGCTCACCGACATCGTCGATCCGCAGAATTTCGCTTTCACCGCCTTCCAGACACCGGCCGGAAGAGACAGCCGCCTGATGGATATGCCGTCGCGCGACGGCTATTACATTGTGCACGTCGACGCGGTCATTCCGCCGACGCCAAAGCCGCTCCTCGACGTGCGCCCGCTGGTTGCGAACCTGTGGCAAACGCAGGAGCGCCAGAAAGTGGCGCAGGAGCAAGCGGAAGCGTTGGCAAAGGACGTCGATGCCTCCGTACAGCTTGCTTCCCTCGAAAAGAAAGCCAAGGGCGCCATCGCCGCTCCGCTGGGTCCCGTCACGCGCTTCGGCGACGGTCTCGATCCGCAGCATGTGATCGATGCCAAACGCGTCAGCCCGCAGTTCCTCGACAAGCTGTTTGCCGCCAAGGTCGGCGATGTCGTGGTGGCACCCGTCGCCACGGGCATGATCATCGCGCGGCTGAACGACGTGCAGGTGCCGAAACCCGCCGGCGCACTCGCCAACAGCCAGCAAGAGCTGACCAACATTCTGCGTGAACAGATCGCCACCGACTTGATGAGCCAGGTGACGAAGGCCTACATGCAGCAGATCAAGCTGGAAGTCGATCAGCCGACCATCAATTCGCTGACCGGCGCCATTCAATAACGGCCCAGCGGCGCACGGAAGAACCCTTCGATGGACCTGCTTCCTGACCGCAGCACCTTTTCCGCTGCCTACGACGCGGGCCACGCGCAAGTCGTCTGGGCGGAATTGCCCGCCGACCTCTATACCCCCGTCGCGGTGATGCTGAAAATCGGCCAGGAGCAGCCGTTCACAGCGCTTCTGGAATCGATCCAAGGCGGCGCGGTGCGCGAGCGTTATTCCTTCATCGCGCTGCAGCCGGATCTGGTTTGGCGCTGCAAGGGCCAGACGGCCGAGATCTGCCGGAAGCCCGGCGCACTGCCGCTCGCCTATCAGCCCGACGACAAGCCTACCCTGACCTCCCTACGCGCGCTGATGGCCGCCTCACGCATGAAGCTGCCCGATCATCTGCCGCCCATGGCGGCGGGGCTGATCGGCTACATGAGCTACGACACCATTCGTTTGGTGGAAAACATACCCAGCAAGAACCCCGATACCTTGGGCGTGCCGGATGGGATGTTCATGCGCCCGACGCTGACCGTCATTTTTGATTCCGTCAAAGACATGATGACCATTGTCGCGGCAATCTACCCGGCGCCGGGTGTGAGTGCCGCGCAGGCCTATGACGCCGCCGAAAAGCGCATTTACGGACTTGTGAGCACGCTCGACAAAGCCGCGCCGCACGATACGCCCGCCGCCAGCCCGCGCTTCGACGCGGCGACGTCCAATATCGGCCGCGACGGCTATCACAAGATGGTCAATAAGGCGAAGGAGTACATCCTCGCCGGCGACATCTTCCAGGTCGTGCCCTCGCAGCGCTTTCGCCTGCCCTTCACACTGCCGTCCTTCGCGCTCTACCGCGCACTGAGGCGACTCAACCCCTCACCCTTCCTCTTCCATCTCAACCTCGAAGGCTTTGCCATCGTCGGTTCGAGCCCGGAAATCCTCGTGCGCCTGCGCGAAGGCAAGGTCACCATCCGCCCTATCGCCGGCACGCGTCCGCGCGGCAAGAGCAAGCCGGAAGACGCGGCCCTCGCAGCGGACCTGCTCTCCGATCCCAAGGAACTAGCCGAACATCTGATGCTGCTCGACTTGGGCCGCAACGACGTGGGGCGTGTCTGCAAGCCCGGCAGCGTGCGCGTGACCGAGCAGAACATCATAGAGTACTACAGCCACGTCATGCACATCGTCTCCAACGTCGAGGGCGAGATCAGCGACAACCACGACGCCATGGATGCCCTGATGGCAGGCTTCCCGGCCGGCACGGTTTCAGGGGCGCCGAAAATCCGGGCGATGGAGATCATCGACGAGTTGGAGACGGAACGCCGTGGCATTTACGGCGGCGCCATCGGCTACCTGTCGGCCAACGGCGACATGGACACCTGCATCGCCCTGCGCACAGCAGTGGTGAAAGACGGCCAGGTGATTGTGCAGGCCGGCGGCGGTGTCGTCGCCGACAGCGATCCGGAAGCCGAGTTCCAGGAGAGCAACAACAAGGCTCGCGCCTTGATCCGTGCGGCGGAAGAAGCTGTGAAATTCTTCGCCGGCGGCAACCGCTAGGGGCTGCTGGCCCTACGCTTCAGAATTTCGGTGACGGGAACCAGCGTGATGCCGCGGGCCGCCAGTGTTGGCAGCCACGCCTGCAGCGCCGCGTAGGTCGTATCGTGCGGATGACCAATCGCGATACCCGTTCCCCGGCTTTTAGCAGTGGCGATAAGCTTCTCGAGTTGCTCGGTGATCGCCGCAACATCCTCGACATTGTCGATGAAAACATCGCGCTCGACGTAAGGAACGCCGGCGGCTTTCGCGGCTGCAGAGCCCATCGTGTCACCGATGGTCTTGGAATCCAGCCACAGGAGACCGCGGGTTTTGAGCTCTTGCATCACTACAGCCATGCGTTCGCGGTCCTTGGTGAATTTGCTGCCCATGTGGTTGTTGACACCGACATAACCGCTCCAGCCATCAAGATCAGCCGCGAGAGTCTTTCGGATCTCTGCTTCATCCATGTTGGCGCGCAAAGCACCCGGTCCGGGGTTCTCCTTGGGATCGATGGGCTCCATCGGCAAGTGGGCCATGACCTCATGACCGGCGCCGTGCGCTTGAGCGACCAGGCCCTTCAAGTCGTTGGCATAGGTCATCATCGAGAGGGTCAGCGGGCCGCTCAAGGCGATCATTTTCTGGGCGCGGACGCGGTCGAGGCCGAGATCGTCGATCACGATGGCAACGACCGGCTGGCTCCGATCCATGGAAGGCGGCGCGACCGCGACGGTCTGGACCTCCGGCTGGCGCTCCGGTTCATGCGTCGCCTGCAGCATGCTCTCCGAGGCCTGCTCTTCCTTTGGGAGTCTGATGATGGGCTGCTCGACCTCGTGCGACGGGACCGCCGCCGCCATAGGACGCGGCGCCGATTTCGCAACGGGGCGCGTCGCAAGGTCGAAGGCCACCCCGGAAATCACGCCAAAGCCGAGCAGTGCCGCCGCGCCGGCGATCAGGAACACCGGGCGCACGCCGTACCAGGTCCTAGGTTTGCCGTGCTTGAGGTTTTCAGCCATGCCCCGTTCCTAGAGCATAGGTCGTTAAACGTCCATGAAGGCCCGGTTGTAATTGAGCTTTTTGGCCTTATCTGGGGCTTCTGCTTGCCTTGACGCTGCAAAGGCTCGGGGGCATGTTGGCCCGCGTTCTCAAGGGTTAGAATCATGGCTTCGCCGCGTTACCTGCTGATCGATAACTACGACAGCTTTACCTACAACCTCTGGCACTTCTTCGGTCAGCTGGGTGCCGACGTCGTCGTGCACCGCAACGACAAGATCGCTGTGGACGAAGTCCTGGCGCTCAAGCCGGCTGGCATCGTGCTATCGCCTGGACCCTGCGACCCAGACCGCGCCGGGATCTGCCTGCCGCTGATCAGCGCCGCCGCCAAGGCCAAGGTGCCGGTGTTCGGCGTCTGCCTGGGGCTGCAATCGATCGGCCAGGCCTTCGGCGGCAAAGTGGTGCGCGCGCCCCAGCCCATGCACGGCAAAGTCAGCAGCATCAAACACGGCGGTCACAAGATGTTCGCCGATATCCCCTCGCCCTTTTCGGCCACGCGCTACCACTCGCTGGTGGTCGACCGCGCGAGCCTGCCGAAGGAGTTGGAAGTTACCGCTGAGTCCGACGACGGACTGATCATGGGGCTGGCCCATAAGGACTATCCGATCACCAGCGTGCAGTTCCATCCCGAGAGCATCGCCTCTGAGTATGGGCACCGCATCTTGCGCAACTTCCTGGTTTCGACGGGCCTGAAGGCCCTGCCTGAGCCTGTGTTCAACAGCGCGGCCCGATGAGCGACCTCAAACCCTTCCTTGCCAAGGCCATCGATGGTGCGTTGTCCGAGGGCGATGCCGAGGCCGCCTTCGAAGTGCTGATGTCCGGCGGCGCAACACCGGCGCAGATCGGCGGATTTCTCATGGCGCTGCGCGTGCGCGGCGAGAGTGTCAGCGAAATCACCGGTGCCGCCCGCGTGATGCGCGCGAAAGCGCTCAAGGTCGATGCACCCCCAGGCGCCATCGACACCTGCGGCACCGGCGGCGACGGCGCCGGGACTTTCAACATCTCGACGGCGGCAGCACTTGTGGCAGCGGCTTGCGGTGTGGTTGTCGCGAAACACGGCAACCGCGCAATGTCATCCAAGTCCGGCACTGCGGACGTTCTGGCGGAACTAGGTGTGAATCTGGATGCCTCACCCGAGGTGATCGCGAAGGCAATGCGCGAGGTCGGGATTGGATTTCTGTTTGCGCCGCGCCATCATACCGCCACCAAACATGTGGGACCGGTGCGTCAGGAATTGGGCCAACGCACGATTTTCAATCTGCTGGGGCCTTTGTGCAATCCGGCGGGAGCTAAGCGCCAGTTGATCGGCGTCTTCGCGCGACAGTGGATCGTGCCCATGGCCGAAACCTTGGGGCGTCTGGGATCAGAACGCGCCTGGGTCGTGCATGGCAGCGACGGGCTCGATGAGATCACCACGACCGGGACGACGTATGTGGCCGCGCTGGAGAACGGCGAAGTGCGGACCTTTGAGATCGTTCCGGAGGATGCGGGCCTCAAGCGCGCCACGCGCGACGAGCTGAAGGGCGGTGATGTCGCCACCAACGCCGCAGCACTGCGTACCTTGCTGCACGGACGCGGCGGACCCTACCGCGATATCGTCGTGCTCAATGCGGCGGCCGCTTTGATGATTGCCGGCAAAGCCTCCGATCTGAAAGAAGGCGCCGCCATCGCGCTCGATGCCATCATGAGCGGCAAAGCAAAGAAGACCTTGGAATCTTTCGCGGCCATCACGCAGGACAAGGTGCCGGCGTGAGTGACGTTTTGGCGAAAATCTGCGCTGTAAAGCGTGAGGCCGTCGCCAAGCGCAAGCAGGCCGTTCCCTTCGCCGACGTCGAACGCCAGGCCAAAGCCGCGAGCCCACCGCGCGGGTTCGCCGCGGCCCTCAGCGCCAAAGCGAAGACAGGCTATGCGCTGATCGCGGAAATCAAGAAGGCCTCGCCGTCGGCGGGACTCATCCGCGGGGACTTCGATCCGGCGGCTTTGGCCCAGGCCTATCAGAACGCGGGGGCTGCCTGCCTCAGCGTGCTGACCGAGGAAGACTACTTCCAAGGCACCGACGGGCATCTGCGCGCGGCGCGCGGCGCCGTCGCCCTGCCGGTGATTCGCAAGGACTTTATGCTCGAGCCCTACCAGGTAGCCGAAGCGCGCGCCATCGGCGGCGATTGCATTCTGCTCATCATGGCCTGCCTCGCGGACGCGCAGGCAGCGGAACTGGAATCCTGCGCGCGAGAATTCCAGCTCGACGTGCTGATCGAAGTGCATGACGAAGGTGAGTTGGAACGCGCCATGAAGCTCCGCTCGCCGTTGATCGGCGTCAACAACCGCAATCTCAAGACCTTGCAGACGGATCTCGCCACCACCGAGCGGCTGGCGAAGCTGTTGTCGGCGGACCGCGTGCTGGTGGCCGAAAGCGGCTTGAAGACTCCCGCAGACCTCGCGCGCATGGCGCGCTGCGGTGCGCGGCGCTTCCTGATCGGGGAGTCGCTGATGAAGCAAACCGACGTCGAAGCCGCGACCCGCGCCATCCTCACGCCGGAGAAAGCGCATGCTTAAAAAATCGGGGCCTAAGGCCAAGAAAAAGCTGACGCACTTCGACGACAAGGGCAACGCCCACATGGTCGACGTCTCGGCCAAGGCCGCGACCGTGCGCGAAGCTGTCGCCAAGGGCAGCGTGTTTATGGAAGCGTCGACCTTGAAGCTCATCAAAGCGCGCAAGGTCAAGAAGGGCGACGTCCTGGCGGTCGCACAGCTCGCCGGCATCCAGGCGGCCAAGCGCACGCCCGACATGATCCCCTTGTGCCATCCCATCGCGCTCAGCTCGGTGAAGGTCGATCTCACGTTGGATACCAAAGCGAAAGCGGTACACATCACCGCCACCTGCAAGGTCACCGGGCAGACCGGCGTGGAGATGGAAGCGCTGACCGCCGTCAGCGCCGCCGCCTTGACCGTCTACGACATGTGTAAATCCGCCGACCGCGGCATGCGCATCTCCGAGATCCGCCTGGTGAAAAAGTCCGGCGGCAAATCCGGGATCTTTGAGCAGAAATAATGGCGAGCCTTCTTCCCATTCCCGACGCTCGCAAGCTGATCATTGATGACCTTGCGCCGCTGGGAACGGAGCGGGTGAAGCTGGCGCAGGCGTTGGGGCGCGTGCTCGCGGCCGATGCCGTGGCTGCGGTCTCCCATCCGCCGGCAGACGTCTCGGCCATGGACGGCTATGCCGTGCGCGCGGCGGATGTCGCGCGCACTCCACAACGTCTAAACGTGACCGGCGAATCGGCCGCAGGGCACCCCTCACCCAAAACGGTGGGAGCCGGAGAAGCGATCCGCATCTTCACCGGCGCCCACATGCCCAAGGGCGCCGACTGCGTCATCCTGCAGGAAGATACAACGCCCGAAGACAGCGCCGTGGTCGTCAAGGAAGGTCCAAAAGCCAAGCAGCATGTTCGCCCCGCCGGACAAGATTTCCGTACCGGTGACGTGGTTCTGAAAGCCCCGCGCAAACTCACGGCGCGCGATATCGGTTTGCTGGCCGCGATGAACCTTCCGGAAGTTATTGTCGCCCGGCGGCCGAAGATCGGCGTGCTGTCAACGGGTGATGAGATTGTCTTGCCCGGTGGGAATGTAAGTGAAGGGCAGATCGTTTCGGCGAACGGACCGGGGCTTTGCGCCTTTGTCACCGCGCACGGCGGCGAAGCTGTCGAACTCGGCGTGGTGAAGGATGATCCAGGCGCGCTTTTAGCCGTGGCGGAGCGCGCGCGCGATCTCGACATGCTGGTGACCAGCGGCGGCGTTTCCGTGGGCGACTACGACGTGGTCAAAGGCGCTCTGGCGAGTGCGGGTTTCAAAGTGCGCTTCCACAAGATCGCCATGCGTCCCGGCAAGCCGCTGCTGTATGGGCGACTCAAAAGTCTCCCGATTTTAGGACTGCCGGGTAATCCGGTGTCGGCGATGGTGTGTGCCGTATTGTTCTTGTCATCGGCGATCGATCGCTTGCAGGGCCTCGCCGGAGATGCACCGACGTTGACTGCGGCACGGCTGGGCACCCCTCTCGCCGCCAATGACGGGCGCACCGATCACTTGCGCGCGACACTTTCGCGCGATGCCGAGGGCTGGCTGATCGCTACACCCCTCGTCAAACAGGACAGCGGCATGGTCTCCAGCCTCGCCCGCGCCGACGCCTTGATTGTGCGCGCGCCGCACGCCGCGGCGGCTTCAGCCGGAGATGTGGTCTCGGTTATAGAGCTTCACTGACTCAATGTTTAAGGGAAACCGCGATGTCGCTGACACTTCATCTTCACCCGCTGTCGTCCTACTGCCACAAGGTGCTGATCGCGCTGTATGAGAATAACACGTCATTCACGCCGGCCATCCTCAACCCCGGCGACATGGCTCCCTTCCTCAAGCTTTGGCCCATCGGCAAGTTCCCGCTGCTCGAAGACAAAGCGCGCAAGCACGTCATTCCTGAGTCGAGCATCATCATCGAGTATCTCGACCAGCACTATCCGGGGCCTGTGAAGTTCATCCCCGCCGATCCGGACCGTGCGCGCGAGACCCGCATGTGGGACCGATTCTTCGACCTGCATCTCCATCACCACATGCAGTCCATCATCGGCGACCGGCTGCGGCCCGCCGACAAGAAGGATCCCTTCGGCGTCGAGCAGACGCGCGCCAAGATCAAGACATCCCTCGACTTCTTGGAGCAGAACATCGGCAGCGAATGGGTCATGGGCAAGACCTTCACGATGGCCGATTGCGCGGCGGCGCCCGCCCTATTCTACATCGACAGGATCGCTCCCCTCGGCGGCACGCATCCAAAAGCCGCAGCCTATCTGGCGCGGGTGATGGCGCGGCCTTCCTACGCACGCGCGCTGAAGGAAGCTGAGCCATTCTTCCAATATTTCCCCAAGGAATAGGGGCCAACGGTTACATTCAAGGCTCTTTCCTAGATTGATTTGTTGACGCAGGATTGCCCACCGGACGCCCATCAGGGGAACGAACAGCAGGGAGAACGCAAATGGACTACGTCGATGGTTTCATCGTGCCGGTGCCGAAGAAGAAACTGGCCGCATACAAAAAGCTCGCCCGCCTGGCCGCCAAGGTGTGGAAGGACCACGGCGCGCTCGACTACAAAGAATGCCTGGCTGATGACGTGAGTTGGGGCAAGCGTACGTCCTTCCCGCGCAGCGTGAAGCTGAAGAAAACCGAAGTCGTGATCTT
>CANKHC010000124.1 GCA_947481595.1 Fidelibacterota bacterium | reverse complement strand
CGCTTGACCGTCCAGGTGCACCGTACAGGCGCCACACTGCGCCATACCGCAGCCGAACTTGGTGCCGACCAGTCCGAGGGTGTCACGCAGCACCCACAAAAGCGGCGTTGCGGGGTCGACGTCGACCTCCCGGCTCGTGCCATTGACGTTGAGTTTCATCATAATCCTCCTCCTTGCCTCGCGGCATTATGCGATGTCCGTCCGATCAACCCGACAGACAATAAGGTGAATTGCAGGAAGCCCCTCTGAGAGCCCGCTGGAACGATATACCTGGGAAGTATATCGCACTGCCCCACTAACCGAAATCGGTTTCGTGAAATGTTTTGTAACCCACAGCCGGGGAATCCGTCTAAAATCCCCGCCCAAACCGGCAGTAACTATATGAAACTACTTAGTTTTATTACATTTCCATATAAAAAATATTCAAATTTGAGCATTTCTGTCGTTTCCGCGCCCATGCGTGAATCGGCCGGCGGATTATCCGCCCGTACGTGCGTGCGCGAGATATAGGCCGCGCCGGCGGGCGGACATCCCGAAAAGCTGCAAATTCAGCCTCCCTTTGTAAGGAACATCTCGCTTTTGTTGATGCTCTGGCCTTGGGCGCACAAACACAGATCAACCCGGCCGGTAACGTCAAGATCGGGGGCTATCAGCATGCCCTCAGGCTGAACAATGCCCCGGGCCCGCTCGACGAACTCAACGCACTGCCGATTAAAACGACCGGCAACGAAACGATCTTCGTACGCGACGTTGCCAATGTGCGCGACGGCAACCCGCCGCAGATCAACGTTGTGCACGTCGATGGTCAGCGCTCGGTGTTGGTGAACGTCTTGAAGACCGGCGCCACCTCCACGCTGGCGGTCGTGCAGGGCGTGAAAGACATGGCGCCCAACATCCTCAAAATCCTGCCGGCCGCCGTCACCGGCGTTGTCGATCATGGGCGCGATTGCCTTGCTGGCCGTCTTCGGCGAAACGCTCAACATCATGACCATGGGCGGCATCGCGCTCGCGGTCGGTATTCTTGTCGATGATGCCACGGTCACCATCGAAAACATCAACTGGCATCTCGAACACGGCAAAGACGTGCGCACCTCGATGCCTCGAAGAGTATTGGGACTACACCCACAAGATTTTTGAATGGGCCGACGGCGGCACGCCCAACATGATTCTCGACGACGGCGGCGACGCCACGCTCCTGATCGTGCTCGGCACCGAAGCCGAAAAGAATCCTGCGCTGGTGTCCAAGCCGACCAACGAAGAAGAAACTGTCCTGTTCGCCGCCATCACCAAGCGCAACAAAGAACAGCCCGGCTGGTACGCGAAAGTCCTCGCCAACATTAAGGGCGTCAGCGAAGAAACCACCACCGGCGTGCACCGCTTGTATCAGATGGCCAAAGACGGCCGTCTCCACTTCCCGGCGATCAACGTCAACGACAGCGTCACCAAGTCGAAGTTCGACAACATCTACGGCTGCCGTGAAAGCTTGGTCGACGGCATCCGCCGCGCCACCGACGTCATGATGGCCGGCAAGGTCGCCATGGTCGCCGGTTTCGGCGACGTCGGCAAAGGCTCCGCCGCTAGCTTGCGCAACGCCGGTTGCCGCGTGATGGTCTCGGAAGTCGATCCGATCAACGCGCTGCAAGCCGCCATGGAAGGCTATCAAGTCACCACCATGGAAGACGCCGCCCCGACCGCGGATATCTTTGTCACCGCTACCGGCAACCTCGACGTCATCACCATCGACCACGCCCGTGCCATGAAGGACCGCGCCATCGTCTGCAATATCGGTCACTTCGACACCGAGATTCAGGTCGAAGGCCTCAAGAACTTCAAATGGCACAACGTGAAGCCGCAGGTCGACGAGATCGAATTTCCCGACGGCAAGCGCATCATCCTTCTGGCCGAAGGCCGCCTCGTCAACCTGGGCTGCGCCACCGGCCACCCCAGCTTTGTCATGAGCGCCTCGTTCTCGAACCAGGTCCTGGCCCAGATCGAGCTTTGGACCAACAACAACAAGTACGAAAAGCAGGTCTACGTGCTGCCCAAGCACCTGGACGAGAAAGTCGCCGAGCTTCACCTCGCCAAGGTCGGCGCCAAGCTCACCAAGCTCAGCGCCCGCCAAGCGTCGTATATCGGCGTCGCGGTCGACGGCCCCTACAAGCCGGAAACCTATCGTTATTAAGGCATTGCCTTAACGTCTTTGCGGCCTGACTCCGAAGGTTATAGAATCGGGTCAGGCCGTAATTGTATCTAGAGGAACCTATTTGCCCGGCGATATTTGGGAGCTGCTGACGCCGCCGGTCATCACCGGGCTGGCCGCAGTTGTGCTGCTGGTGCCCCCAGCCGCCCTCGCGCTCTGGCGTCAGCACCGCCACTGGCAGAAGGCCGAACGCGCCGCCGGCCGCGCCGAATACACCCGCGCCGCCGTGCAAGCCGCGCTGGAGACCGCCCCCGAAGGCTATTTCGCCTGGTTCCATCAGCCCGTCGCAGACGCCGACGACGATCAGAAGGCTTTGCCGTCTTTTCGTGAGACTGGCTATTGCTCGCGCCGCCTCGCCGTCCTGCTCGATCTTTTCCGCGGCCTTGATTCCGGCTTTGAAGAAGTCACCGAAGGGTTCGAGACCGCCTCGCGCGAACGTCTCCAGAATGCCATCGCCTCCTTACGCGAGAGCGGTAACGGTTTTCAGATCGACCTCACGCATACCGGCACCGGGCGGCGTATTCAGGCGCGCGGTGTGCGCGCGGTCGACGATCAGGGCCGCGTCATGGCCGATGTCGTGTGGATGAGCGACGTTACCGAAGGCGTTGCCGCCGTCGATACGCTCACCGAGGAAACCGCTGCGCTCACCCATGAACGCAATATGCTGAAGGCCGCGCTCGACGGCATCGCCGAGCCCGTGTGGCTGCGCGACGACGATCTCTCGCTAATCTATTGCAATGCGGCTTATGTCAAAGCCGTCGACGCCAAAAGCGCCGCCGATGTCGTGGCGCGCGGACGCGAGCTGGCCCCGCGTGTCGCCGTGCGCGAAGCCCGTGCGCTTGCCGCCGCTGCCCGCGCCGCCAGCGAAACCCGCCGCGCGCCCTTCCACATGGTCATCGACGGCAGCCGCCGCCTGATGGAGGTCACCGAATCCCCCGTCGAAGCTACCGTGCTGAAGCTGGAAGACGGCCAGGCCGCGCTGTTCTCCGACGGCACGGGACGTCTTACGTCAGGCGTCGCCCACGACATCACGCGCCAGGAAGAGCTTGAAACCCGCGTCAAACGCGAAGCCGCCGCCCACGCCGACGTGCTCGAACGCCTGACCACCGCCATCGCCATCTTCGGGACCGATACACGTTTGGTGTTCTTCAATACCGCCTTCGCCAAACTTTGGCGCATCGATCAAAGCTGGCTGCTCGACGGCCCGACCTACGGCAACTTGCTCGACGCCTTGCGTGGTGAACGTAAATTGCCCGAAGTCGCCGACTTCCCGGCCTATAAAGACAAAGAACTCGCGCGCTTCAACTCCCTCATCGAACCTCTTGAAGACGTGCTGCATCTGCCGGATGGGGGAACGTTGCGCCGCGTGATCGCGCCGCATCCCATGGGCGGCTTGCTGACCACCTACGAAGACGTCACCGACAAACTCACCCTCGAACGCTCCTACAACACCCTCATCGCCGTGCAGCGCGAGACCATCGATAACCTGCAAGAAGCCGTCGCGGTGTTCGGCGCCGACGGCCAGTTGCGCCTCGCCAACCCCGCCTTCGCCGAGCTTTGGGAACTCAGTCTCGATGCCTTGCGCGAAGGCCCGGCCATGAGCGCTGTGATCGAAGCCTTCCGTGATTTCTTCGAGGACGACACCGTCTGGGCGCGCCACCGCGCCGTCATGCTGCAAGCTCTCGCCGCCGACCGTCAACGCGCCGCGCAGCAAGGCCGTGTGGTGCGCAACGATGGCTCGGTGCTCGAATTCATCTCCGTGCCGCTGCCCGACGGCGGTGTTCTGTTCTGCTACAACGACGTCTCCGCGCCCGAACGCGTCGCTCAAGCCCTGCGCGGCCGCGCCGAAGCCTTATCGGCCACTGACAAACTCCGCTCCGAATTCATCACCAACGTCGCCGCGGAACTTGAAGGCCCGGTCTCCACCATCGCCTCGCTCGCCACGCGCATGGTCACCAAGAACGGCATCCAGTCGCTCGCCCCCGGCGCGGTGCAGGACATCATCGGCTCGGCGAAAGTTTTAAAGACGCTCATCGCCGACGTGCGCGATCTCTCGGGCGTCGAAGCCGGACAGCAAACCCTGCACCTCGACTCCTTCGATATCCGCGAAGCGATTGAACGCGTCGTCGCCATGACCCGCGAGGCCGTCAAAAAACGCGGCATTGCGCTGGCCGTCGCCTGTCCCGCCGATGCCGGCTGGATGGTGGGCGATTCCGTGCGCATCAAACAAACGCTCTACCACATCGTCACCGGCGCGTTGAAAAGCGCCGTGGCAACGCAAATCAGTCTCTCCGTGCAGCGCACGCCCGAAGAAATCACGTTCTCGGTCCGCCACATCACCGACGATTCTTACAACCCCGGCCTCGGCGTCTATCTTGCCCAGCGCATGGCCGAGTTGCACGGCGGACGCCTCGACATCACCACCGAAGGCACCGAGACCGTGGTCGCTGCGCGCTTGCCTGCTGGCGGCGCGGCGGGCAAAACCCGCGCAGATACGGTCGCGGCCAGGTAATCATGCTCATACTGCTTTCCGAAACCGACACGGCTGCCCTGGGTGCCGCTCTGGCCCTGCAGGCGCGCAAGGGCGATATCATTGCCCTCCACGGCCCGCTCGGCGCCGGCAAAACGACACTTGCCCGCAGCTTCATCCGCGCCTTCACCGGCAGCGACGAAGAAGTCGTCAGCCCAACCTTTACCCTCGTCCAGGTGTACGAAGCCGCCGCGGCTCACATATGGCACTTCGACCTCTATCGCCTCGACAATCCCGACGACGCCCTGGAATTGGGCTTTGAAGAAGCCCTCGCGGCAGGTATCAGTTTGATTGAATGGCCCGAACGTCTGGGGGCGCTTCTGCCCAAGAAGCGTTTGGACGTGACGCTTTCGTCAGTGGGGGATGCGCGCCACGCGCAGCTTTCCGGCGACAGCGCCTGGGCCGAGCGCATTGCGGCAGTGAGTAAGCATGTTGGCGGAACGTGAAACCCTTATCACCGAATTTCTGAAACGCCACGGCTGGGATCAAGCCGCGCGCGGACGTCTCGCGGGCGATGCCTCCTTCCGCAAATACGATCGCCTTGAGGATCACCGTGGCCGCGTCGTTCTCATGGATGCCCCGCCGCCGCAAGAAGACGTGCGTCCCTTCGTGCGTATCGCCCGTCATCTCAGCGAACGCGGCTTTTCGGTTCCCGCCATTCTGGCCGAAGACAACGAAGCCGGTCTTTTGTTGCTGGATGATCTCGGCGACGACACCTACACCCGCTTGCTCGCCAAGGGCCACGACGAACAGGCACTCTATGCCCTCGCCATCGACGCGCTCATTGCGCTGCATCACATGCCCGATGCCGTCCCCGAAGGTGTCATTCCCTACGGCATGCCGCGCATGCTCGAGGAAGTCGGGCGCGTCCACACCTGGTATCTGCCGTTGATCGGCGCGAAGCCGCTGCCGACGATGGCGCTGCGCGACTTCGAAGAAATCTGGCGTCTCGCCCTGCCGCTTGCGTGGCGCGCGCCGACATCGCTCATCCTGTTCGACTACCACGTCGACAATCTCATGCTGGTGCCGGGACGCGCGGGTCTCAAAGCCTGCGGTATCCTCGATTTCCAGGATGCCGTCTCCGGCCCCGTCACATACGATCTGATGTCCTTGCTCGAAGATGCCCGGCGCGACATCAATCCCGCTCTCGTCGCCGAGATGAAAGCGCGCTACCTCGCCGCGCACGCCATCAAGCAAGACGACTTCGACACCTCCTGGGCAATCATGGCCGCGCAGCGCCACATGCGCGTCATCGGCACCTTCGCGCGCCTCAAACTCCGCGATAACAAGCCGCACTACCTTCAGCACATGCCCCGCCTTTGGCGCTACATGGATACGTGCCTGCAGCACCCCGCATTGCGCGATCTTAAAACCTGGCTGGATAAACATGTGCCGCCGGATATGCGAGTACTGCCCGCATGATGCCGCAAACCGCCATGCTGCTCGCGGCGGGCCTGGGCACGCGCATGCGGCCCATCACCGACTACACGCCGAAGCCCCTTGTCAAAGTCGCGGGCAAAAGCCTGATCGACTGGACGCTAGATCAACTCGCCGCCGCCAATGTCCCGCGCGCCATCGTCAACGTTCATCACCACGCGCCGCTGATGATCGAACATCTGAACGCACGCAACGCGCCCGCCATCACCATCTCCGATGAAACCGAAACGCTACTCGACACCGGCGGCGGCGTCGTCAATGCGCTCCCGCTGCTGGGCAACAACCCGTTCTTCGCCTTTAACTGCGATGCCATCATTCTCGACGGCAAGACGCCGATGCTGAACCGCTTGGCCGCGTCCTGGCATGATGGCCTCGATGTGCTGATGCTGGTCCATCCGCTCGACACCGCCCATGGCTTCGACGGCGCGGGCGATTTTTTTGTCGATACCGCCGGCATCATGAAACGTCGCGGCGATGCGGCGCGGGCACCTTATGTGTATGCCGGCGCAGCCATTATGCATCCGCGCCTTTTCGCAGGCGAGGCCGCTGTGCCGTTTTCGCTCAACCGGCTTTGGAACACGGCGCTGGCCCCGGGCCGCATGCGCGCGGTTGTTCACGATGGCGCCTGGTACCACGTCGGCACACCGCAAGCGGTAACCGAAACCACGGCCCTACTGACCCCGCTCCCGGCAAACGTATGACAACCTGGCGCGCCGCAGCCAGACAGCGCCATGCGGCCGGGAAGCCGGCGGTTTTCACGATTCCCGCCGACGTTCCTTTTGTCGACGCGCTCGCACGCGGCATTCTCGACGATGCCGCCGATCCTCTCGCGCTCGCAGCCATGACCGTGCTTCTGCCCACACGCCGCGCGTGTCGCTCTCTGCGCGAAGCCTTCTTGCGCTTGAGTGAAGGCAAGCCTCTCCTACTGCCGCGTCTTGTGCCGCTGAACGATCTCGATGACGAAGAGGCGCTCTTCGCCAGCTACAGCGTGGCCGAGTCCGTTATGGACATCCCGCCGCCCATCGCCGCGCTCAAACGCGAACTGATGCTGACGCGCTTAATCCTCTCGCTGCCGCCCGACCTGGGCGAGCCGTTGCCCGAACAAGCGCTGCGTCTCGCCCGCGAACTCGCCAAATTTCTCGATCAGGTGCAAACCGAGCAGGTGTCTTTCGCCAACTTAAAAAACCTCGTGCCGGAGGCTTACGCCAAGCACTGGCAAGAAACCCTGCGCTTCATGACGATTCTGACCGAGAACTGGCCGCTCATCCTGCGCGCCGAAAGCGCCGTCGATCCCGCCGAACACCGTAACCGCGTCTTCGCTGCACAGGCCGAAGCTTGGGCGAAAGGCGGCAGCAGTGGACCTATTATCGCCGCTGGTTCGACCGGCAGCATTCCCGCCACCGCGCATCTTTTGAAAGTCATCGCACATCTTGCCGAAGGATGTGTCGTGTTGCCCGGCCTCGATATGGCGCTGGAAACCGAAGGATGGGACGCCATCGATGAAACCCACCCGCAGCATGGTCTCAAACATCTGCTCGGCACGATCGGCATCGCGCGCGACATCGTGCAGCCGTGGCCCGGCACGACACTGCCCGCGTCCACGCGCGCGCGGTTTCTCGCCGAAGTGATGCGCCCCGCCGCCACCTCGCATGTCTGGCAGGCGTTGAAGGCTTTTGACGCGTCCTCCGTCACCGGCCTCGCACGGCTCGACTGCGCCACACCGCGTGAAGAGGCCGAGGCGATCTCACTGGTCATGCGCGAAACGCTCGAACGGCCAGGCCGCACCTGCGCGCTCGTTACGCCCGACCGCGACCTCGCCCAACGCGTTACCGCCGAACTCAAGCGCTGGTCGATTGATGTTGATGATTCCGCCGGACGTCCGCTGCACCAAACACCGCCCGGCGCCTTTCTTCGCCTGACCGCCGAAATGGTCGCCGAGAATTTTGCGCCCGTGCCGCTGCTGGCAGCCTGCAATCATCCCTTTGCCGCGGCCGGTTTAGACGCCGCCGTGTTTCGTACGCTCACGCGCCTCACTGAGCGCGAGATCCTGCGCGGCCCGCGCCCACCGGCGGGACTTGAAGGCCTCGCGCAACTTATCGGCACGGCCCATCACAAGCGCGACCTCTCACCGTGGTTAAAACATCTCACCGCATGCTGGAGCGACTTCGCGGCCCTCATGACACAGGCGGAACCCGTACCGCTGTCCGTACTGTTAAAAGCCCATATGGAAGCCGCCGAAGCTTTCGCCGCCACCCACGACACCGCCGGTCCTTTACACCTCTGGGACGAAGACACCGGCGATGCCGCTGCCGGTTTTATTGCAGACCTCGCGCAGTGCGCCGATACGTTGCCGCCGATTTTACCGGCGGCTTATCCTGCGCTCTTTCAAGCTCTCATGGACGGTCGCGTCGTGCGCCCGCGCTTCGGCAAACATCCGCGCCTGCATATCCTGGGGCCGCTTGAAGCGCGCCTACAGCATTTCGACGTGCTGATTCTCGGCGGCCTCAACGAGGGCACATGGCCCGCCGCCGCCCAGCCCGACCCGTGGATGAGCCGCCCGATGCGCAAGGACTTCGGCTTGCCTCTGCCCGAGCGCCGCATCGGCCAAGCCGCGCACGATATCGTGCAGGCCCTTAGCGGTCCCCGTGTCGTCATGACACGCGCGAAAAAGGTCGAAGGCACGCCGACGGTCCCTTCGCGCTGGCTCATGCGTCTCGCACAAGTCGTGAAGTCCGCACGCCTGGAAGATTCGTTTGAAACCGCGCCGACGCTCGCCTGGACCGGCGCGCTGACACGGCCCGAACGCTTCGCCCTCGTCGCCCCGCCCGCGCCGCGTCCACCGCTCGCAGCGCGCCCGCGCAAACTGTCGGTCACCCAAGTCGAAACCTGGATGCGCGATCCTTACGGCGTTTACGCCCGACATATTCTCAAACTGCGCGCGCTCGATCCGTTGGAACAAGACGTCAGCGCTGCCGATTACGGTACGCTGATTCATCAGTCGCTCGATGAATTCATTAGCGCCCATCCATCCGGCGATTTACCCGCCAACGCCCTAGAGTCCCTCATCGCCATCGGCCGCGCCGCGTTTACCGACGTCGCGCCGCGCCCCGGCGTCATGGCCTTCTGGTGGCCGCGCTTCGAGCGTATCGCCGCATGGTTTATCGACTACGAACAACAGCGTCGTCCCACACTCGCACACGCCTATGTCGAACAAACCGGCGAGATGACATTGAAAGCCCCCGGCGGCCCCTTTACCGTTTCCGCTACCGCCGACCGCATCGACCGCAGCAAAGACGGCAGCCT
>CANKHC010000123.1 GCA_947481595.1 Fidelibacterota bacterium | reverse complement strand
TGTATCTGCTCAACTACAAGCGCGACTCTCTGGCGAGCATCGAAGCCCGTTTCCGCATTAGGATTTTCGTGCTTGGCGATCCCTCACTGGTGCCGCCGAACATCCGCCTCGACCGCGTCAAAGCGACACGCGCGATCGAGGACAGCCCGCCGCGCGAAGCGCTGCGCGAACTGCCCACCCCCGTCATCGAACCCGACGCCGAGGACGAGGAAGACATCGAAGCCGACGAGGCGGCCGAAGAGCCCGCTCAAGAGTCACGCAGCCGCGAACACCGCGGTCCCCGTGAAGGTGGACGCGACGGCGGGCGTGAAGGTCACCGCGACGGTGGTCGCGACGCTAACCGTGACGCCAACCGCGAAGGTGGGCGTAGTGAAGAGGGCGGCCGCAAGCGCCGCCGCCGCCGTCGTCGTCGTGGCGGCGAGCCGCGCGATGGCGTCCCCGCCAACAACGCTCCGGTCGCTGAATTTGCGGCGGAAGGCAGCGCAGCCGCGCAGCCCGCCGAGCAATGGCAAGACAACAGTGCCGAAGACGCGCAAGGTGAAGAACAAGGCCAACAAGTGGCGCGCCCCGGCGAAGGCCAACAGGGTGCTCGCGAAGACGGCAAACGTGGCCGTCGCCGTGGACGCCGCGGTGGACGCCGCCGTCGTCGTGGCGGTGAACCCGGCACGCAGAACGGCCAGAACGGTACTCATTCGCCGGTTGACGGTGCATCGCAAGACGGCGGTTCATCGGAAGCTTGGCAAGCCGACGACAACCAAAGCGAAACGCAACCGGCGCATCAAGAACCCGCGCGCCATGAAAACGAGCCGCCAGCCTTTGTCGCCGCGACCGCGCAATCCGACACTGCTGAACGTGCTCCAGACGGCGCTGGCGCAAGCGCGCCTTCGCGCTTCTTCCGCGCCATCAAGGACACCTGGCGTCGCGGCGATGCAGACGGCGCCGGCGAAGCTTCACCCGCACCGCCTCCGCCGCCCGCAGCCGAAACGCCGTCCGAGCCGTCAGGCCCGCCGCGTAAGGGCTGGTGGAAGCAGGACGAGAAGTAGTCCGTTTCAGACTGAAAAATCAGAGCGCGATCGGTTCACCCGGTCGCGCTCTATTTCTTCGCCACTTGGAAAGCCTGTCGCAAGCTTCTTCCATATCCGGCGTCGATCCAGCGAAAGAAAACCGAACAAACCGGTCGCCCTTGAACGGATCGAAGTCGATCCCCGGCGTGGTCGCTACTCCGGCCTCATGCAGCATGCGCGCGCAAAAGGTGGCTGAATCCTCGCCGAAGGAAGACACATCGGCATAGATGTAGAAAGCGCCGTCCGCCGGCGCGAATTTCTCGAAACCGCTTTCCGGGAGACGCCGCAATAACACTTCGCGATTGCGCGCATACCGCGCGACGTTGGCTTCCAGTTCATCCTTGCAGTCGAACACCGCGAGGCCGCCCATTTGGGACACCGTCGGCGGCGAGATGAACAGGTTCTGCGCCAGACACTCCAAGGGCCTTTTGAAAGCCTCGGGCACCACCAACCAGCCGAGGCGCCAGCCGGTCATGCTGAAATATTTGGAGAAGCTGTTCACGACGATGGCGGACTCCGAGACACCCGCCGCGGTAGTGGCCGGCATGCCGTAAGTGATGCCGTGATAGATCTCATCAGAGATCAGCCGCACCCCGTGCCGGTCGCAGAAAACCGCCAGCTCCTTGAACTCATCAGGCGGGACGACTGTCCCTGTTGGATTGGCTGGGCTCGCCACAATCAGACCGTCAGGAAGTTTCGCCATCTTCTTCAGGTGATCGACGGTTGGCTGATAGCGCGATGCCGCGTCGACCTCGATCAGCTCCGGCACCACGCCCAAGCTGGTGAGAATGTGCCGGTAGGCCGGATAACCAGGCGCCGCCAGCGCCACACGGTCGCCGGCCTCAAACGCAACCAGGAACGCCAGCACAAAACCGCCCGAGGAGCCCGTGGTCGCGAAAATGCGATCGGGTGCCACCACGACGCCGTAGGTATCTTGGTAATGACGCGTGATCCTCTGCGACAGCGCCGGCAGCCCGCTGGCCAGCGTGTAGCCGAGGGGGTCGCGCCCCAAGATATCTCCCACCTTCGCGGCGGCGGCCTTAGGAATGCCTGTCGACGGCTGGCCAACCTCGAGATGGATGATGCTGCGGCCCGCCGCTTCCAATGCCGCGGCGTCGCGCATCACGTCCATGACAATGAACGGCGGAACCAACGCGCGGCGCGCGACTTTGAAACTCATTGCGGATCTTTCAGCTCAAAAACGGTGGCGGCGCCCGCACCGCGCGGGTCGCTACGCACCAAACAGGTCGGAGATGTAACATCTTCGGCGCCCGCCGGCGAAGGGCCGGCATCATTTGAATCGCGCGCGTTTACCGCGCGCGTGCAGACAAGCATATTGCCTCGCGCGTCTGCCGGTATGCGTCCCACGATATCAGCTGCACTTGCTCCGGCGGCAGACGCAGGCGTCAGCGAGGCTGAGCCTGCCCCGGCGGCGGCAAACACCAGGATGTTTCTCGAGCCCATCGAAGCGGCGCGTACGGGCAGAAGCTCGGGTGCCGTTGCCGACGCAGGTGCCAGCAGAAACCCCGTCCCTTTCGCCATCACGCCAAGGCCAAAGGCCTGCCCCATGGTGAGCACACAGCCGATCGCATTGCCCTTGCTATCGGCGACCACAAAACTCGTCGTCGCCCGCTCAGGCCCGGATGGCGTGGCGGCTCCCGTTGACGCATACACACGCAAGCGTACTTGGCCGTCGGTCTCTGCCCTGCGCCAACGTGGAACGGTGACGCGCAGATCGGCGCGTGTGATGCCTCCGCCGGCCCCAGCTGCCGCAGCCTCGATCTCTTGCGCCAACGGCCCGTCGTAGAAGTCCGCCACCCGGGCGCGGATACGGCCCAGCGTCGCAGCCAGATCGAGGTGCGTCGCCACCTCGCCCGTCTGGAGAGTCTGACGCTCCTTGGTCATGAAGGCTTGCAGCGCGGTGCTATCGCCCACCAGCACGGCCCCATCCGCGGCGAGAGCCCGCGCCAGCTCCGGCGAAACCCGCGTGCCGAACCGCGCCAACGCCTCGGCGGGCGCCACGACCTGCGCCCACGGCAGGTGACCGTATTTTGCATGCAGCGCCAACATGGCGCGCGGCAGCATCGGAACGCCGGCGCGCGCCTTTTGCGGGGAGGCCGGTGTCATGAAATCCAAGACCTCGACCTGGCGGTCATGCACGATACATGTGCCGCCGCCGCCGATGCCCGCCGCCGAGGGCAGCGTCACGGCCAGAGAAAAAGCCAATGTAACGGCGGCGTCACCGGCACTCCCACCGGCTTCGAGGATGGCGCGCGCGGCACGCACCGCTTCGGTCTCGTCAGCCGCAACGATGCCCGGATACCGCGCGGGCGCCGTGTTGCCGGCCCCCAGCTGGAAACGCACCTTTGGAAAGGCCCCGGTGAAATCGCTGCAACCCGCGAGAGTCACGGCGAATATTGCCGCGATTACAAGGCCTCCACGCGGCGAAAAAAGCCCCCGGCGGCGCGCCGGAAAATGCCATAATCCCCCGCTAGTTAAGGACCTGTCCCCGCATCTTCGGACCTTGAACTCGTGAGCCATAACCCGACTGCTGCCTGCCGCCACCCGCGAAGCTTGCGCGCGCGCGCCATCACGGCCCTCGCCTGCACGGTCTTCGGGGTTCTTGTGATTGGTACCGGTACCTCTTCGCCGGCGCAAGATTTCAGCGTCGGTACGGTGCTCGACGACACCGAAATCGGCATCACGCTTCAGGCCTACGCCAAGCCGCTGATGGAAGCCGGCGGGTTGGCGCCCGGTTCCATCGCCATCCGCATGGTGGTGGACGACAGCATCAATGCCTTCGCCACCCAGGGCAACAACATCTACTTCCACACCGGCCTCCTGCTGCGCGCCAAGAACTCAAACGAGGTCATTGGCGTGATGGCGCACGAAATCGGCCACATCGCGGCCGGCCACGTGGTGATGGTCTCCAGTGACATGGCCGCGCCCAACGCGATCTCGCTGCTCGCGACGTTGCTCGGCGTCGCCGTCGGCATCGCCAGCGGCAATCCCGAAGCCGGCATGGCGGTCATGATGGGCGGCCAGCGCGCCGCCCTCGGCTCGTTCCTCTCATTCAGCCGTGGCCAGGAAGCGCGCGCCGACCAGTTCGCCATTCGCGTGCTCAATGAGTCGCACCAGTCCACCAAGGGCCTGCATGACTTCTTCGACCGCCTGAAGGGTGAGGAATTGCTCGTGACCGACAACGGTGACCCTTACCTCCGGTCTCACCCGATGAACCGCGAGCGCATGTCCTCGATCGAAGGCACCATGCAGACCTCGCCCTATACCAACACCCCGCTCGATCCCGAACTTGAGCGCCAGCACAAGCGCATGCTGGCCAAGCTGTTCGCGTTCCTCAAGCCCCAGATCACCACGCTGCAGCGCTACCCCGTGTCCGACCACAGCGTCGAAGGCCGCTACGCGCGCGCCATCGCCTACTATCGCCGCGGCCAGTTCGACAAGGCTTTCCCGGAAGTCGAAAGCTTGCTCGCGGAAATGCCCAAGGATCCCTTCTTCTGGCAGATCAAAGGCGACATGAACCTGTCGCGCAGCAAGATCGAGGACGCCATCGTCGCCTACCGCGAATCCCTCAAGTACCTGCCCGATGCGCCCGAGATCCTGAGCGCACTGGCCCACGCCGCGGTCGAAAGCGGCAAACCCGAATACGCCGCCGAAGCCCAGGCGGCGCTGAAACACGCGCTCACCCTGGATCCGGAAAACCCCGGTGCCTGGGACATGCTGGCCCGCTCCTATGCCCAGAACAACGAGGCCGGCCTTTCGGCCTATGCCGCCGCCGAACGAGCAATCCTGCTGGGTCAGTTCGGTGACGTCGCCCGCTACAGCATGACGGCCGAAAAACTGCTCGAAAAAGACACCCCAACCTGGTACCGCCTCCAGGACATCAAGGTTTTGGCGCAGAATTACATTCGCGATATGAAAGACAAACGCCGATAGTCGGCGGCCGACAACAAGGAACACGACATGCAGCGCCTGGCTCTCGCCTTCATCACCGCGACCTTGCTCGCCACACCCGTTGCGGCGGCCGAGAAAGGCACCCTCACCGACGCCCAGAAGTCGGAAATCCGCAGCATGGTGCGCGAGTATCTGATCCAGAATCCGGAAGTGATTTCCGAAGCCCTCGCCGCCCTCGAGAACAAGACTGAAAAGGCCAAGGTCGATAAGCGGAATGCGACCATCGCCGCCAATAAACAGGCTTTGTTCACGCCCGCGGAAGGCACCGTCATCGGCAATCCCAAGGGCGACGTCACTGTCGTCGAGTTCTTCGACTACAACTGCGGCTACTGCAAACAGATGTTCGCGTCCGTGGTCGAGCTGCTGAAAGAAGACCCCAAGATGCGCCTGGTCCTGAAGGAATACCCGATCCTCGGGCCCTCCTCGGTCACGGCTTCGAAAGCCGCACTCGCGGCGCGGAAACAGGGAAAATACAGTGAAGTCCACCTGGCGCTCTTGTCACATAAGGGGGCGCTGTCCGATGCCACGGTCATGGACATTGTGGGAAAGACGGGCGTGGACATGAAGAAGCTGCAGAGCGACATGAACGACCCGGCGATCACCGACATTCTGGTCAAGAACCACAACCTCGCCGATGAGCTGTCGATCGACGGCACACCGTCCTTGATCATCGGCGACGCTTTTGTCCCGGGCGCGATCCCGAAGGATAAGTTGGTGGAACTGATCGCCGCGGCCCGTAAATAAAACTTCCATGAGCGAGACGGGTTTTTCGGTCAAAGAGCAGGTGCGATTCCGCAAGCTGCTCGAGGTGGCCGCTTCCACGACCTATAACGGCGAGCGCGAGGCCGCCCTTCAGGCTGCCACCCGTCTGGCCGCGGCGCACGGCATGAGCCTGCGCGAGGCTGCCGGCATGAGCTCGCGGCCCACGGAACAGGAACCGCCGCCACGCCCGAAGCCCCGCCGTCCGGCTGGGTTCCCCGCCGACTTCGGAGCCGCCCGCGAAGATGCCACCGGCACCTGGTGGCACCGCCATACCCGCGCCGATGCCGCTTATAGCAAAGACGCCGACAAGCTTGCCGCCGAGAAACAACGCCACGCCGAGGCCATGGCCGACGCCGTCAAGCGCGGCTTGGATGCCGAGGAGCGCGCGGCGGCGGAACGCGCCGCCCGCGGGCGCTCGCACATGCGGGCCCGCAAAAACAGCGCCTGGCGGGCACGGCCTGAGTTCATCCGCGTGCTGCTGACGGAAACCGCCATGAGTGCCAAGGAAATCGCCGCCGCGGCCGGCGTAACGATCTACGACGTCTTCAAGGAAAAGCTGCTGCTGCGCCGGGCTTAGCCTAGCCCTTTAGCGCTTCAGATCACGCGCCGCCTGGGTCATCTCGTCGGCCGTGCTCAAGCACTTCGCTGCGCTTGAATAGGCGCGCTGGGTGACGATCATCTTCGAGAACTGGTCGGCGAGGTCGACGTTGGAGGCTTCCAACGCGCCGGTGACGATATGCGTCGTCCCGGTCGGGCTGCCCAAGCTGTTGAGCTTCATCGCACCGGCTTCGGGGCGCTCGATGAACGTGCTGCCCGACTTGGCCTCGAGGTTGCCGTCGGCGGCGAAAGTCGCGATGGGCAGCTTGAACAGGTTGCGCAGCTCACCATTGGAGTAGCTGCCGATCAGCATGCCGTGGCTGTTGAAATAGGTATTGAGCAGGCGGCCTTCCTGGTAGCCGTCGTGGTCGACGTTCTCGACCGACAGCTTGTTGCCGTCTGCGAACTGCGAAAGCTTCTTGATGTCGATGGTCAGGGACTGCGGACCGACGGAATCGCCGATCTCGACGTTGATCAAGCCGTCGGTCGGGGTCACCAGGTTGCCGGTGCCGTCGAAGGTCAGGGTCGGCGGGTCGAAGATCACATCGACCGGCTGGTTGGCGGTATTGACCGCCGACATGTCGAGCGTCCATTCGCCGGTGATCGAATGCGTGAAGCCCATCGTCAGCGAGCGCGAATTACCTTCCTGGTCCACGAAAGGCAGGCTGGTGTTGAGGCGATCGGTGGCGTTGGCCGACAGGTTGCCTTGGAACTTGATCTCGGTGGTGGTCTTCGAAGGGAAGACGGAATTGTTGCTGTAGGTCACCGGCACCAGCGACTTCAGGTCCTGGCTTTCGCTGATATTGCCGGCTTCGTCCGCCTGCCAGCCGAACACAAAGTTTCCGGCGGCGGTGGTGAGCAGCGTGCCTTGGTCGTTCTGGCCGTCCTCGTCGGTGTCGGTGCCGAGGTCGAGAGCCTTGCCGAACAAGGCGCCATCACGCGTGTACTGGAATTCGCCCGAACCGTCCATAAGGGTGTTGGTGACGATGAAGCCGCGACCGTTGATGGCCAAGTCGAAGGTGCGGTTGGTGGTGGCGATCGTGCCCTGTTTGTCGACCTGGCGGTAATCGAAGGTGTTGACGGTGAAGAAGCTCTTGGGCCGGCCCGTACCGGACGGCGTGGTGTGGTTGAGCAGCGTCGCAAAGTGCGAGTCCTGGAGCTTGTAGCCCGTGGTGTTGGTGTTGGCGATGTTGGTCGAGATGTTTTGCATCATCTGCGACTGCGACAGCATCGCCTGCACTGACGTGTTGAAGGTGCCCTGTAAGCTCATCGTCCACTCCAAAATCCATGGGGCGCGCAAAGCACGCACCTCGGGTGTTCAGGAGAGTGAAGAGCAATACCTATGCCAGGACCGGGCCCAACCGGATCAAGGGGTTAGCGAGGGGACAGGGGCCTTTTAGCGGCAGATTCTGCGGGCGCTCGGCAAGATGTGCCTAGGGGGGTCTGTACCGAATTCTGAAAGGTAGGCCTCGATTTGGATTTCGGCTGCTCCTAGATAAGAGTTGAGAGGCGCGTTGAGGCAACGCGAACGGGGGGTTTCAAATATGTCGTTGTGGCGGAATTTGACGGTGGAGTGGCCAGCCGCTTTGGGCGATTGGCTGTGGTGGGCATTGGTTGTTGTACCAGCGAAATTTCTAAATGCGCTGACATGGAGACGCGTCTTCTGGACGGCCGGAATCGCCCTGTTGGTCATTGGGTTCGCGCAGACCATTCCGATCGAAATCGCCTTCCTCTTGGCCGGCGATACGATGCTTTACCTCGAAGTTGTCACCGCCGTCATGCTTGCGGCCGCACGAGGGCACGTTCGGGCAACGCTGCGCGTGACGGGACACGCGGTCCGGACGGCGGCGCAGAATTTCTCAGACTTCGTCCGGCATCGCTTAGGGGCACGTCAACGCCGTAACGCCAGCGCGCCAAAACGCAAGAGGCCCTATACCGGTCCACTGTCATCTGAGGATGAGCCGGTCATCGAGTGGGGCGTTTCATACGCCCTCGCGTGAAGCGATATCTCTGCCCGTCCGGGCTCGGGTGGCGCGCAAGCGCCTGCAAAAAGGTTGAATAACTGATTATTCACAGTGGTACAGGGCCGTCAGCACCCTGGCCAATCCGCCGCCACGCGCGGGGTCCGACTATTTGCGAACACCCGACACCTAATGCGCGTTGTATGCGTGACACTCACCCACAAAGGATGTTTACCCATGAAAGCGACACTCGTTGTCTGCGCCGTAGCCCTGTTGGCCTTGAGCGGTTGCGGCAGAGACCCAGGAACCCGCGCCCTTACGGGCGGCGCTATCGGTGTCGGAGCGGCGGCAGTGCTCGGCGCTCCCTTGGTGGCAGGCGCGGCCGTCGGTGCAGTGGCTGGCGCGGTAACGACGCCCGATGATCGCGACGACCGCCGCGAACGCCGCCGTGACCGCCGCGACCGTGACTAATCTCAAGGCAAGTTGCGATCCAGACAACAAGCCCAACACCAAGAAACGTGACGCTTAGCCAGCAACTCGGGGCCGCTTCTTTTTTATTTTGAGAAGCGGCCTCCCGCGCCCGTCGCGCTCCTAAGGGCGGCGGGCGTATTTTTGTCTTCGCGCCCAGCCCGCGGGCGCCCATTGGCCAAAGGCCGCCATGTCCGAACCTTTGAGAGGAAATTCCGTTCTCTGTTTGAAGGACGGAGGATGGCGGCTTAATGGGTGAGGTTATTCAGTTTCGCCCTGCAGCGGGACAATTGCGACAGCCGGCCAGACCCATGGGCAGCCCGGCAGACCTTCAAGACGGGGAACGCAGCAGGTTGTCAATTCTATCCGAGGCCACGTTCGTGGTGTCCCTTTCGCAAGCGTTGATCCGGGAAACCCGGCGTCGGCTTGCACGTAGTCGGCTTGCTCTGGCTGCCGCCCGGCGGACACTGACGGCAGAACGGACAGGCGGCGGGGCCACCAATCACGGCATAAATCGGCAGCCCTAGCGCCGGAACGAATGAGCCTTGCGGGGAAGCCGGTGGCACGCCCATCCCGTTGCTCTGAACGCAAAAGATAAGCCCCGCGGCCTGGGGGGACGGGCGGCGGGGCTTGTGGGGTCGTCATAACCGGCGATCG
>CANKHC010000122.1 GCA_947481595.1 Fidelibacterota bacterium | reverse complement strand
GGGCTGCGAAAAGTTGGCATGCAACGGCCGGCGTGGCGGCTCCCAGGGTCCACTGGTGAAGACAAAGAACCGTGCTGTGTCGTTGCACCCTTCCATGCGGCTGTAGAAGGCCGTGGCGTCGGTGCCGTCGTTGGGGCGCAGCCGCGCAAGCACAGCACCCTGGTATTCGTAGTAGATGTCGGCTTGCTCACCATCCTTGCGCGCCGCACTGCCGCCGAGGCCGATGCTCAACTTCTCGGTGATCGGCACTTGGCCGTCGACCTCGAGCATGGCCGAGGTGTACGGGCCATAAGTGAAGACCGAACTGACCACCTGTTCGTCGCCGGGCAAGCGCAGCGAATAGTCGGCGATGCCGGTCGGTGCGGGAAAGGCATAGGACTGGGCGCTGATGCCGACGCGGATGGTCGAGCCGCGCACGATGCGCTCGCTTAGCGGACCTTGCGGATCGAAATAGAGGCCCTCGATGCGGACGTTGCCGGCCATGCCGGGGCTGAACCCGCGGGCATTGAAATTGGAATAGAGACCGAGACTCTCGCTGCCAACGCTGGTGCCGAAAGCGTCATCGGCGGCGGTCGTGGCGTTTTCACCCGCGCGCTGCGCATGGGCGGCGGGCGCCAAGCATACGGCAATCGCAAACAAGCTCACCCAGCGTCCGCGCAAGCGCGGCCGGCCGGTTACTGTCCCAAACATCACGAAAAACCTTTCCCCTGAAGCGGGGCCAGAATAAGCGGGCGGCGGCCGGCGTCAAAACCGAAATTTTACCGTCTTTTCACAGCATTGGGAGGCCGCGGCGCTTGGCGCCAAGAGGGAAGACCCCCGCAATGGCGGCAATGTCGGCATCGCTCAAACGCAAATCACCGGCTCCGGCGTTGTCGGCCACATGGGTGGGGTTGACCGCCTTGGGGATGGTGAACACCGCGGCGAAGCGCAAAAGGAAGCGCAACGCCACCTGGCGCGGGCTGGCGTTATGCGCGGCGGCGATCTGCGCCAGCACCTTGCCGCCGGGCGTCGCCGGGCCCGGGAAATCGCCTGAGCCGAAGGGGCTGTAGGCGACGACCGGCACCTGGTGCATGGCGCACCACGGCAAAACCGCGTGCTCGATAGCGCGCTCCTCCAGGTGATAGAGCACCTGATTGCAGGCGATCTTACCGGGGCCGGCGATCTTCTCGGCTTCTTCCAGATCCGCGACATCGAAATTGCTCACGCCCCAGGAGAGAATTTTCCCGTCCTGCTTGAGCTGCTCGAAGGCGCCGATGGTATCTTCCAGCGGATACTGCCCGCGCCAATGCAGAAGGTAACAATCGAGCGCGTCGGTCCGCAGGCGCTTGAGGGATTTCTCACAGGCTGAAATGGTGCCCTTCTTCGAGGCATTGCTGGGCAACACCTTCGAGACCAGGAACACCTCACCCCGCCGCCCGCCGATCGCTTCGCCGGTGATGTCTTCAGCCGCGCCGTTGCCGTACATCTCGGCGGTGTCGATATGGTTCATGCCGAGATCGAGGCCGCGCTTGAGCGCGTTCACCGCCGCGGCGCGCGGCGCGGTCTCAATGTTCCATGTTCCTTGGCCGACCACAGAGACCTTGCGGCCCGCGACGCCAAAAATCCTTTGTTCCATGACGACCCTCCCTGACGCGCTGACGTAAGATGGTGGCCTTGGAAAGGACGGCATGCAACCGAAACCCCGTCCTGCCGTTTGCTTTTTGGATGAAGCAGATGAAGCATCTCACGCTTTTGGCTCTTGCGGCCGGCCTCGCGGGCGCTCCTGCCCACGCCCAGAGCACATGTACCTGCACCTGTTTCGATGGCCGCCCCCAAGGCGTCTGCACCGACCCCACTGAGGTGCCGGTCTGCACGCCCGATATTTGCCCGCCCAAATCCCCGATCCTCGCGCCGCTGCCGCCACGGGCGAAGTTGGAAGAGGTCTGCAAAAACGAGATGGTGTGGAACGCGCTGATCGGAGGCTACGAGTACCGGCCCGTTTGCAGGCCGCAGCAGCCTCTTAAATAAGCCTACCGCCGGATGGCCGTGGCAAATTCCGTGACCAGCTCGCGCAGTTCGTCGGTGGGCTGATCGTCAGCAATGACTTCAACCCGCACCCGTGCGGTACCGGCCCGGCGGATATCCAGTTCATCCGCCGCGCGTTTGGACACATCGATGATACGGCCGCGCGTGAAGGGCCCGCGATCGTTGATCTTGACTGTGACTCTGCGGCCGTTCTCGACGTTGGTGACCGTCGCATAGGTGCCCAGCGGCAGCGTGCGCGACGCAGCCGTGAAAGCGTTTTGATCCATGAGTTCGCCGCTGGCGGTGCGGCGGCCATGCAAGCGGTCGGCATAAAACGAGGCGTGGCCCAGCTGAATCAGAGGCCGGGCGCGTGTACCAAAAGGCGCGATGCCTTCGGCGGCGTGACTAGCACCGCCGGCGAAAACCGCCGCCAAAACCGCCACACGTAATGCGTCGTACTTCATTGTTTTACGCCATACCCTCTTTGGCACAATGCCGGCTGGGGACGCGAGTTCCTGCCACCGCACTTATATTTGCATCATGACTTGGAGGCGCCCCCGCGCCCGTCCCACGGCACGGATAATGGCACAAATTTAGGAACCCGGCCAACAGCCCTCACGTTGAAGGAACATGCCTCATAAGGAGTTGTTCATGGCCGAGAAAATCAGCGAAGCCGACGCCGTCCGGGAATTCTGGGATAAAGTTCACGAGGACAAAACCGTTATGCTCGGCTTAAACGGTCCGGAGCATCACACCCAGCCCATGACCGCCTTGGCGGAGCCTGCGACGGAAGAGTTGTGGTTCTTCACCCGCACCGATACCACGCTGGCGCTGGAATCCATCGGCGGCGTCCAAGCGCGCCTTGTCTTCATGAGCAAGGGCGAAAAGGTCCAGGCCGACATCATCGGGACACTCAGGGTCGAACGCGACGTCAATCGGATCGAGCGCTATTGGAATCCGATGGTTGGCGCCTGGTATCCTGAAGGAAAGGCCGATCCGCACCTCACGTTGCTGTGCTTCGCGCCTGAGCGCGGTCAGGTCTGGGTGGCAAGTCACGGCGCCGTCGGTACGGCCTTTGAAGTGACCAAGGCGAACCTGACCCGGAAGATGCCGAATATCGGCACGTCGGCAGAAGTCTGCTTCCGGCACTAACCGTCACTGGAAGCGTTTCAAATCGCCGGTCGGCACGCGCTCGTAGTCTGCGGGCAGCTTGAGTGCGGGCCGCGCTTCGAGCGCACGCGTCACCGCCTTGACGAAGGTATCCGCCGCCACCGGTTTGACAACGTAAGCGCTGACGTCCAGGGCCTTAGCCGCTTTGACCACGTCCATGTCGCCATGGCCGGTGAGCAGAATGAAGGCCTGTTCGCGCGCGAGCTCGGGGCGTTTGCCGGCGCGCGCCGCCTGCAGCAACTGCACGCCATTGATCGGCTTCATGTTGAAGTCGCAGATGATGCAGTCGAAGGGATCCTTTGGATTGCAGCGCGCCAGCGCCGTCTGCACGCCGTCGGCGCGCTCAACATCCGCAGCACCATAGTGGCGCAGGATTTCAACGATGACGTCGATCATGTAGGGATGATCGTCGACGACGAGAAACCGCTTGCCCGCCAACATCTGGCGGTCGCGTGGCTTGCTATCCAGAGTCATGGTCGTGCAACGTTACGCTTTAGAGGCCCAATGTATCCAACGCCCGCCGGATGTCGGCGGTTGCAGGCGCGTGCACGCCTACCAGGCCTGCGGCCCGGGCGGCGTCGATGTTTTCGATCAGGTCGTCGAAGAACATGATGCGGTCCGCGGGCACGCCGATCTCGCGCACGGCGTGATGATAGCATGCAGGCTCAGGCTTGCGCAGCCCGATCGTCGAGGAAACAAAGCGCTTTTGGAAATGCACCAAGGTTTCGGCATATTCCCGATCCCAGAAAATCTCGTGCGTGCGGTTGGTATTGGACAAGAGGTACAGGGGATAGCGTGCAGCGGCCTGCGCAAGAATTTCAGGCAGGCCCGGCAACACGCCGACGAAGATCGCATTCCAGCCATCGCGAAGCTGGTCCTCATTCAATTTCAGGTCCAGCGCCCCGCCCAGATATTTGAAGAATTCGGCGCAGGTTATTTCGCCGCGCTCATAGGCGTGATAGGTCGCATCGACCACGACGCGCTTGCGCACGTCCTCCGCATTGCACCCCGCGAGTTCCGCCCAGCGCGCGACGGAGCGGCGGAAATCGATGTCGATGACGACCCCGCCGAGATCGAACAACAGCGCCTCGACGGGCACGTTAGAAGTCCGCGCTCAAGCTGATGGTCACGCGACGCTGGTTGATCGGGAAGTACGTGCCCGTGGCGCTGGGGTCCCACCCGAAGGCGTTGGTCACGTTCTGCACCTGGGCGCGCAAGGTCGCGGAAATATCGCTCACCTTGAAGCTATAACGGCCGCCAAGATTCAGTGTCGTGGTCGCCGGCACCCGTACCGTGTTGAGCAGATTGCCGTACCGCGAGGCACCGTTCTCAACCTGGCCGTCGATCGACAGCCCGCGCCACGCCTTGGGTCCATATTGCAGGTTGAGGCGCACGATATGCGGATAACGACCCAGGGGGACGCGGCCGGTGCGCCCTGTCGTCACCGCAGCACCCGACACGCGCGCCTGCAGCAGCACGGTGCCTGCGACCATGGTCAGGCCTTCGATCGGCTGGCCGGTGAACGAGATCTCGGCACCGCGGTGGCGCACATCGCCAAGGCGCGTGAAGATGTTCGTGGTGTCGAGATTGAAGAATGGCTTCTTCACTTCGAACAGCGCGCCAACAATACGCATCCGCGGCGTGATGGCATAACGTAGGCCAAAGTCGACTTGCGAGGTGCGCGTCGCCGGCACAGACTCACCGCGGTTGATGGCATTCTGCGGCGCTTCGCCGGATTCCTCGAGGCCGCGCGCATAGCTGCCGAACACCGCGAGATCGCTGGTCACATAGACCGCCGCGGTGGCATTCAACAGCCAGGGCTGGTCTTTCGACGTCACGAACGGAACGTTGGGCTGTTCGCTGGTACGCTTGTAGAAGGTTTTCTGAACGCCGAGGCCGAGCTCGCCGACATTCGCCCAGATGCCTTCATAGGCGACGCCCGCCGTCCCTTGGTGCACCTTGCTGCGGCTGAGCGGTCCCAGCGTATAGGGGGGCAGCACTTCCTCGTCGGCAACGCCGATGAATCCCGGACCCAACGGAATGGTCGTCGAACCGCCGAAGGTGCGCTTCTTGTAGCGGCCGCGCACGTTGAGATGCACCGTGTGACGGCGGCTACCCTCGGTGAAGGAGCGCGAGGCCCGCGCTTCGCCCGAATAAGACCCCAGGCTGTTGCCGGGGAAGATGATCGCGAAACGATCGGTGCGGCCATCTGCTTGCGTGTTGCGGAAGAAGTTCTCGCCCTGCTCGATCCGGTAGTTGAGCGAGCGGAAGAAGCCGGCGCGGAAAGTCCAGCCGGCGGGCAAATCCGCGCGGGCGACAAAGCCCCAGGCCGACTGCTGCGACGACAACTGCACCCACTCCTGGCCGTAGTAGACGCTGCGGTCGATGGGCGGCGGCAGGAAGGCGCCGGCGGTGAGGACGTTATGACCGGCTTCGCGGTCGTTCCTGAAGTTAGCAGCACCGAAGGGGATCAGCTCGAAGGAATCATTCGGCCGCCAGCGGAAGATGCCGCCCACATTCCACACAAAGGACGGATTGCGCGTCGGTCCCTTCTCATGCTGGACCATGGCGCCTGCACCCATGCTGAGTTTGTCGGCGACCAGCGGAAATTGGGCATCGACTTCGAGTGTGCCGGCCTCGAAAGCGCCGAACGTGGCGATGGCGCTGGTCACAGCCTTTTCGCCGGGAATACGCAGGTTGGTGTCGGCGATGCCGGTCGGCGCTGGGAAGGGATAGGACTGCGCCGTGATGCCGACACGCACGGTAGTCCCGCGCACGATGCGGTTGGTGGTATCGCCCTGGCGGTCGAAATAGAGCCCCTCGAGGCGCAGATTGCCGGCTTCCGTCGGGCTGAAGCCGCGCACGTCGTTGGCGCTGTAAAGACCGATGCTCTCATTGCCGACTTGGGTGCCGAAGGCGTCTTGGGCGGCCGTCACCGCATTCTCGTTGGCACGCTGGGCGTAAGCCGGCGTGGCCGCGCTCAGCATCCACGCCGCCACCAAACCGTACCGATACATGCTGCGATTCACGGGCCTCGTCCCCCTCAAAACCGCGCCGAGGGTAAGGGGTGCAGGCGTCGAATCAAATAGAAAACTCAAGCGCGGCGCGCGAGGTCGGTCCAGCCTTTGATGATGCCGCACAGGTGACCCATCATGTAGCGCAGGAAGGGATCGGCCTCGGCCATGCGTTTGTCGACCACGGCGCGGTCGATCATCAAGAGTTCGCAACCGTCCTGTGAGAGAATTGTGGCGGTGCGTTTGGTATGCGGTCCCAAGAGTTCCAGTTCGCCGAAGATCTCGCCGGGATGCATGCGGTTGATGACCACCTGCTTGCCGCTGGAGTCGGTCAACGCCGCCTGAACCTCGCCCTGGAGGATGACGTAGACCGCATCGGCCTCCTGGCCTTCCAGGAACACCACTTCACCCGGCGCCACGATGCGCCGGCGCGACAGAAGATCGGCGAATTCCGGACGTTCCAGTACACTCATAAAGTCCCCCTTGCCCGAGTATGACAGCCCCGACACGCCTCTTCCAAGACCAAGAACGAACCCTTTAGTATGTAACCCGCGAAGGGGCTTATCTCGGGGGACACACCTTGCTTCAGATTCAAAGCGCCGTTGGGCTGTTCGCATTGATGGGGTTGGCCTGGCTTGTGAGCGAGCGGCGCAAGGATGTCGCCTGGCCTGCGGTGGGCAAGGGCCTTGTCCTGCAATTCGCCCTTGCCCTTCTGCTCACCAAAGTACCGATCGTGCAAAGCGGCCTGGCGACGCTCAACCGCGCGGTCTCGGCATTGAGTGAAGCCACCCGCGCCGGCACCAGCTTCGTCTTCGGCTATATCGGCGGCGGCGAGGTGCCGTGGGTGCCGTCGGGTGCCGGATCGACCTTCGTCTTCGCTTTCCAATCGCTGCCGCTGATCCTGATCATCGGAGCACTCTCGGCGCTGTTCTTCTACTGGAACATCATCCCGCCGCTGGTGCGCGCCTTTGCCTGGCTGCTGCGCCGGACCATTGGCGTGGACGGCCCCGCCGGAATCGCCGTGACCATGAACATCTTCGTCGGCATGGTCGAAGCACCGCTGGTGATCAAACCCTACCTGCGCACCGAAACCCGCGCGGGTTTGTTCGTCATCATCACCGCCGGCATGGCGATGGTCGCCGGCACGGTGATGGTGCTTTACGCCACGTTGCTCCAGGGACTCATCCCCAACCCCATCGGCCAGATCCTCACCGCCTCGATCATGGCGGCCCCGGCGACAATCATCATGTCCTTCATCATGGTGCCCGAAGACCCTGCGCATATGCGTGATCGGGATCCGTCGCAGGTCGTCCTGCCGCCGCCGCCGGGAGAGAACATGATGGCGGTGATCACCAAAGGCACGCTCGACGGCGTGCAGATCCTGATCAACGTCATCGCCATGCTGGTGGTGCTCGTCACCCTGGTAGCACTAACCAACAGCATTATTGGTCTGCTGCCCGATGTTTTCGGGACACCCCTGACCCTGCAACGCATGTTCGGCTGGGTGCTTTCGCCGATCGCCTTTGCGATGGGAATCCCTTTTAGCGAAACGGTTTCCGCGGGCGGGCTGCTGGGCACCAAGATGGTGCTCAACGAGCTGATCGCCTACACCGAGCTTTCGCAGCTTGCTCCCGACACGCTCACCGAGCGCTCGCGCTTGATCATGACCTACGCGCTGTGCGGCTTCGCCAACTTCAGCTCCATCGGCATCACCATTGGCGGGCTAGCCGCCATGGCGCCGGAGCGCCGCCCCGACATCGTCTCGCTGGCGCCGAAGGCGTTGATCTCGGGATCGTTGGCCACCTGCCTGTCCGGCGCGGTGATCGGCTTGCTGAGCTAGGTCTTCAGCTTGATCTCGGCCAGGCGCTCTTTGAGATAGTCGTCGGCCGTGATCGGTACGGGATAGCGGTTGGGGCGGCTGGCGGAAATGCAGGCCGGCAGCGTCTCGATCAGGAAATCAGAAGCGAAGTGCTGGAAGAACGGCAGCGAGTAGCGCGGGAAAGCCGCGCGCTCGGGCGTCGGATTGATGACACGGTGCGTGGTCGACGGCAGAACGTGGTTGGTCAGGCGCTGCAGCATGTCGCCGATGTTGACGACGACGCAGCCCGGCGGCGGATCGACGTCCAGCCACTTTCCGTCGCGGTCGAGGAGCTGCAGCCCCGCTTCTTCCGCACCGAGCAGCAGCGTGATGACGTTGATGTCCTCGTGGGCGCCGGCGCGCACGCCGCTCGGCTTGCCTGACACCGGGGGATAGTGCAGCAGGCGCAAGATGCTGTTGCCGTATTCGACCTTGTCGTCGAAGTAGTTCGCCGGCAAACCCAGGTACAGCGCCACACCTTCGAGCACGCTCATGCCCAGCGCATCCAGCGCCTGGAACAGCTGATAGGTCTTGGCGTCGAAGTCGCCGATCTCGGGCATCGGCACGTTGGGCAGCATGCTGGGGTCGACCAGCCCCGGCGGCATGTTGCGCCCGACGTGCCAGAACTCCTTGAGGTCAGGCCGGTCCGCGCCCTTGGCGGTTTCGATGCCAAAGGGCGTGTAGCCGCGCTGCCCCGCCCCGCCCGGCACGGCGTATTTGCGCTTCACCGCTTCCGGAAGCGCGAAGAACTGGCGCGTGCGCTCAAAGGCCGTGTCGACTACAGGCGCCGGGATGCCGTGGTCGGAAATCACTGCAAAGCCGTAGCGCGCAAAGCATTCGCCCAGGTCGCGGGCGAGCTTGGCTTTGTTCTCGCTACCTTCGGCAATGGAGATGGGTTCGATCATTTGCGAATTCTATTTCCCGCGCGGCGCTTCTACAATGCACCAAAAGGGCGAATTGCAGGGGTGGCGCGCATGAAACGGTATCTCTTATTGGCAGTCCTCGCCGTCTGCGGCGTCTCCGTCGATGCCGCCGAAGCGCCGCTGTTGATCAACGGCACGATCGTGGCGCCGAGCGGGGTTATCGCGGGCGGCTGGGTCGCGGTCGAAGGCGGCAAGATCACGACGGTTTCCGCCACCCGCCCGAACCTGCCCGGGGCGCGCGTTCTGGTCACCAAGGACATGGTCTTCCCAGGCTTCGTCGATCTGCATAACCACCCGCTGTACGGCATCTTCCCGCGCTGGAAGCCGGGCAAGACCTTTGCCAGCCGCTATCAGTGGCGCGGCGATCCGGCCTACCACGCCGCCATCCAGACGCCCGAAGGCAAGCTGGTGACCAAAAACTTCTGCGAAATGGATGCCTACGTCGAGATTCAGGCCCTCGCGGGCGGCACAACGTCGATCCTGGGTACCTACTCGCCCGCAGACACACCCACCGTTCCTAACTGCATCACCGGCCTTGCGCGCAACCTCGACTGGGCGTCGGGTTTCCACGGTACGGGGGTCGGCAACGAACCGATCACCAATGTGCTTGGCGTGCGCCAATTCGATTTCGAAACGCTGTCGCCGCAAGCTGTCGC
>CANKHC010000121.1 GCA_947481595.1 Fidelibacterota bacterium | reverse complement strand
GGTTCGCTGAAGGGTGAGGCGGGCAACAATCAGGACACGCCGTTCCATTCGCTGGCGGTCGATCCCTCCAACCCGGCCGTTGCCTATGTCGGCACCGAGGCCAACGGCATCTTCAAGACCACCGACGGCGGCCAGAACTGGACGCGCCTGCGCAACGGCCTCAAGTGCACCATCGCGCATACATTTTACTCGCAGATGTTCGACATCGCGGTGGATCCGACCACTCCGCAGACTCTCTACGCCGCGGCCATCAACGGACCCGGCCCGGTGTCGCCCGTCACGAACCCGAGCGCCTCGGGCGGGGTTTATAAAAGCACCGACGGCGGCGTCACCTGGGTGCAGAAGAACAGCGGCCTTGCCAGCACCTACGTCACCTATGTCCTCGTCGATGCGACAACGCCCAACCGCCTTTATGCCGTGGTCGGGGGCTTGCGCGCGACCTATCCGGTTTATCCGGGGCCCTTCGTCAATGGCGGTATCTACGTCAGCACCGACGGCGCGGAGAGTTGGTCGCCGCTGACGCTGCCTTCGGGGCTTGAGACCAATATCTTTATCGATGCCGTTCTGCGTGGTGCCGACCAGCGGCGCATTTTCGCGTCGGGTCAGGTGCACAGCGGGGAGGCGCCGACGGCTTACGGGCTGCTGCGGAGTTCCGATGGCGGCGCGACCTGGAGCCTGTCCAATCCCGCCGGTGAAACCGTCCAGGGCTTCGACGTCTCCAAGAGCGATCCCGATGTGGTCTATGCCAACGTCGCCAGCGGGCGGCGCGCCCATCGGTCCACCGACGGCGGCACCACTTGGACGGCGACGGGCCCGACGATCTTTTTCGGTGTGCTGCGCGTGCATCCCAGCGACAGCCAGACTGTTTATTTTACGGGAAGCGCGGGATCGATCTGGAAATCGAGCGACGGCCTTGCTTCCGTGCAGCAGGTTTATGCCGATGCCGCGCTGGCGCCCGATCAGTATGTCACCGACATCGAGATCGCACCTTCCAACGGCAATGTGATCTGGGCAGCGGCCAAGGGCTACTTCGTCTACCGCAGCAGCGACGGCGGGGCGACCTGGACCAAGTTCACCGGCGTGCGTGAGCTGGTTTACGGCAAGACCGCGGTCGATTTCAGCAACGCGCCGGCGACATCGATCGCACCCGTCCGGTTCACCGGCGGTGCCGTCACCTCATATCTGCGCGTCCACAATCCGGGCAGCACCGCCGGTACGGTTCAGGTTCAGGTACGCGACGAGCTGGGCACGCTGCTGGGGACCTTCACCCGCGAAGTCGGCGCCCACACCGCACCGCAGTTTGCCATGAGCCAGATCGAGGCTGATGCGGCACTGGTGATTCCGACCCGCGCGGGAGCTTTCGCGCAGTTTGAGATCCGCGCCAATTTCGACGGCACCGCGCAACATGTGGCTTTCGATTCCACGCTGGGTGTGCTCACCAACCTGTCGATCTGCCGGTCGGCGGCGACGGGGTTGAGCGCGGCGACAGTAAGCTCGACCAGCGCGGTCAATGTGCACAGCAGCCGGATTGCGACTATTCCCGGACAGATCGTCCTGGCCAACGGCGACAGCGCTCCGGCAACGGCGGCGCTCGATGTCTACGACGCCGGCACGGGAGATTTCATCGGGCGTTGGACATCACCCTCGATCCCAGCCTCGGGTGCCAGGGTCGTCCCGATCGGGCAGATCGAAAGCGAGATGAACTTCACCCCCACGACCCAATACCATTTAATCCTCAGCCTGGTGGGCACAAGCCGGATCACTCTGGGCCACTACGCCGACAACGTCACCACCGGTGTGCGCTCGGATATGGGACCGCGCTGTAGCTTCCGCGCGCAGCCTTAAGGCTTGCAGGGATAGGCTTCGGTCATGGCGACCCTGACCAGGCGCGCGGCGGGATCGCTGCGGCGCTCCGGGTGGTTCTTGAGCCATTCCTTCACCACGCCCGCGACCTGCAGCTTATCGGCGCTGAGCGCTATGCAGATGCGCGTCTCCGGAAGCAGGTTGAGCGAGTCCACCACGCCCACGACATACAGCACGCAGGCTGCCGTAGCAGCGGCGTCGTCCGTCGGCCAATTGCACGGCTCCCACAGCGCCTGACCGGTCATGAAAAACGGCACGGCATCCGGAGCTTTGGGGGGAGCGGCGGCGCGGGCAGGGGCGCTCAATACGGGGACGATCAGCGAAACAGCGAGCAGCAGGGCTCTCATGGTGGTTCCTTTGGGTGGGACGGACGCTGGGCTCATGGTGCCATAAACCAAAGCGCGAGGAACGTTCTCTTAACTGATTGAAATTATGTGAAAAATCGGCCTCATGAAGGGGCGATGAACTTTAACTATGCCGGCCGCGCGCGGCTGCGAGAGATTCCCCAGTCGGCCTCCTATCAGCTAATATCCCGTCGCGAACTTCAGGCCGCCGCTCGCCTAGGCGGGCGGTCGTCTCAACATCCATAGGAGGGGACCATGTGCGACGAACATTCAATGAATGATATGGCCGATCACTTGCGTAAAACCGGCCAGGTGACGCGGCGTACTTTCGGCGGTCTCGCCATCGGTGCGAGCTTTGTCGCGGCATTGCCGCGCGCCGCCAACGCGGTGGAAGTCAAAGGTCAGGACGTCGTTGTGAAGACGCCCGACGGTTCAGCCGAAGCCTATATCGTCGGCCCGGTCGGCGGCAAAGCGCCGGCGGTCCTGGTCTGGGTCGATGCGTTCGGCCTGCGCCCCGCCTTCAAGCAGATGGCCAACCGTCTCGCTGAGTCGGGCTACACGGTCTTCACGCCGAACCCGTACTACCGCACCAACAAGGTCCCCGCGCTGCCTGAAGGCCTCGACTTCGCCAAGGACGCGGACCGCGCTCAGATCATGAAGGTCATGAGCACGCTGACGCCGCAGACGCACGTCACCGATGCCAAGGCGTTCATCGGCTACCTCAACACTCATGCGGCCGTCGATGCCACCAAGAAGATGGGCACCACCGGCTATTGCATGGGCGGCCCGATGGTCATGCGCACCGCGGCGGCCGAACCTGGCCGCGTCGGCGCGATCGCCACGTTCCACGGCGGCGGTCTCGTGGGCAAGGACGATACCAGCCCGCACCTCCTGATCCCGCAGATGAAGATCAGCCAGGCGCTGATCGCCATCGCCGAGAACGACGACAAGGGCCAGCCCGAAGCCAAGACCGTGCTGCGTCAGTCGCTCGACAAGGCGAAGGTGAATTCCGAAGTCGAAGTCTACGCCGGCACGATGCATGGCTGGTGTCCGCCGGATGCGGCCGTCTACAACAAGGACCAGGCCGAGAAGGCTTGGACCCGTCTGCTCTCGACCTTCAAGTCCGGTCTCGTCTAACGTATTGCGTCGGCCCCAGGTGCTGATGCACCTGGGGCAAACTGCCGGATGAGTGGGCCGGCTGCTCTTCCCATACCGCCGGGGTTTTGGACCGGCTGCGCAATCACACAAAAGGGAAGGAGTGAGATCATGTCCGCTTGGACAGAATTGCGCACGCCATGCACGTGCGAACTCGTCATTGGCATTTTCGACCTTCGCGGCTACACCGCCTATTGCCAGCGCAATGAGGCCTTGCGCGCGCTCGAGGTGATGGCCGGTTACACCGCTTTGGCCGCCAGGATCATCGAGCAAGCCGGCGGCCGTTTTCTAAAGGCCATCGGCGACGCTGGGTTGTTCGTGTTCTTTGCCGATGATGCCGACATGGCCATTGACGCCGTGCAGAAGCTGCAGTCGGTCGGCGACGCGTGGTTGCGTGACGCCGGCTACGGCGGGCATGTGCGCACGGCCTTGCATGCGGGCAGCGCCGCCGTGGGCCGGATCGGTGCGGAAGGCCGCGAGCAGCTCGACGTCATCGGCAGTGACGTCAATATCGTTGGTGCCATGCGCGCCGAAGGGCGCTTTGCCGTGACGCCCGCGTTCTTCCGCAAACTCTCCGCCGACAATCGCAAGCTGTTCCGGAAACACACGCCGCCGGTCTCATACATCGGCCTCGACGACCCCAGGCCGGACGCGTGAGCCGCTCAAGGGCGCGGGACCTTTCGGTCCCGCGTTCCTTTGAGTGTCACAAAAATGTAATAAATTCTCCGGGATTGGGCTATAAGGCCGCCGTCGCCGCCACTCTCCTTGAGGTTTCCATGATGCGTTGGTTTCAGGCCCTGATGCCCCGGGAAGACCGCTTTTTCGCGCTGTTCAACCGGCATGCCCAAACCCTTGTCGCTGGCGCCGAGCAACTCAGCGGCTTGCTCACGGGCAAGGGCAACACTGCGCAAAGCGCGGCGCTGGTTTTTCAGCATGAGGACGAAGCCGACGCCATCACGCGCGAAGTGCTGACCCTGGTGCAGCGTACCTTCATCACGCCCTTCGACCGCGGCGACATCAAGGATCTGATCAATACCCTCGACGATACCATCGACCAGATGAAGAAAACCGCCAAAGCCGTGGTCCTCTTCGAGGTCGCCAATCTCGAGCCGGAAATGGCGGCGATGGGTGATCTCATTAAACAGGCCGCCGCGCTGACGCTGGAAGCGGTGCGGATGCTGGGTTCCTTTCGCGACAACGCGGCGAAACTGCACATCATCACCGAGAAGATCATCCACCTCGAAGAAGATGCCGATGTCCTCAATGAAAAGGGCATCAAGGCCTTGTTCCTGCGTCACCGCAACGGTAACGCCATGGACTACATCGTCGGCATCGAGATTTACGATCACCTGGAGAAGGTGATGGACCGGTTCGAAGACGTCGCTAACCGCATCAGCAGCATCGTCATCGAGCAGGTCTAAGTCTCAATGCTCCTGCTCCTCGCCCTCATCGCCATCGCGCTGGTTTTCGATTTCATGAACGGCCGCAACGATGCGGCCAATTCGATCGCGACCATCGTCTCAACGCGCGTGCTGTCCCCGCGCTACGCGGTGGCATGGGCGGCCTTTTTCAATTTCGTCGCCTTCTTGGTCTTTGGCCTCAGCGTCGCCAGCACCATCGGCAAAGGCATCATCTCGCCCGAAGTGATTTCGGATCAGGTGATCTTCGGCGCGCTGATCGGCGCCATCACCTGGCAAGTGTTGACGGGCTACATGGGTATTCCTTCCAGCAGCTCGCACGCCTTGATCGGCGGCCTTGTCGGCGCCGGTGTGCAGAAGGCCGGCCTCGACGCGATTGTCTGGGACGGTTTGGGCAAGACCGCGTCGGGCATCGTGCTGTCGCCCATGATGGGGCTGGCCATCGCGCTGCTGCTGGTCCTCCTGGTGTCATGGATGTTTGTGCGCGTTGCGCCGGGAAAGGCTGACGGCATTTTCCGCAAAGTGCAGTTTATATCCGCATCGCTCTACGCGCTGGGTCACGGCGGCAACGACGCGCAAAAGACCATGGGCATCATCACGGCTCTGCTTTACGCCCACGGTGAGCTGGGCGGGGATTTTCACGTGCCGTTCTGGGTGGTGGTGAGCTGCAACGGCGCCATGGCGCTGGGCACGCTGTTCGGCGGATGGCGCATCATTCACACCATGGGAACGCGCATCACGCGTCTCTCTCCCATGCAAGGCGTGTGCGCCGAGACGGCCGGCTCCATCACCTTGTTCCTCGCCACCGGCTTGGGCGTGCCGGTGTCGACCACGCAAACCATCACCGGCGCGATCGTCGGCGTCGGTGCCGCGCGGCGCACGTCTGCGGTGCGTTGGGGTGTAGCGCGGGAAATCCTCATCGCCTGGGTCACGACCATGCCCGCCGCCGCCCTGGTCGGTGCCGCGTTCTCCTGGCTGGCGGGGCTGGTGTTATGACCGCCGCCCGCCGCAAAGCGGTTCGGAAGCGCTCGCCCAAGAAACGCTCAAAGTTCTCGATTCAATATGCGGCGTTGCCGTGGCGGCGCCATAAGGGGAAGCTGCAAATCCTTCTGCTGACGACGCGCACCACCAGCCGCTGGATCATCCCGAAGGGGTGGCCCATGCCCGACTGCACGCCGGCGGCCTGCGCCGCCGCGGAAGCCGTGGAAGAGGCAGGGGTGCTCGGCAAGATCACGCCGCGGAAATTCGGTTCGTTCAGTTATTTGAAACGGCGCAGCTCGGGTCAAACCGTGCGCTGCATGGTCCAGGTCTTCCCCTTGCAGGTGCAGCGCCAGCTCCGGACTTGGCCGGAGAAGGACCTCCGCCGCTTTGTCTGGTGCACGCCGGACCAAGCGCTGTCGCTGATCGGGGAACCTGGCTTGCGCCGCGTCATTGAGCGGTTCACAAAGCGAAGCCGCTAAAAAAAAGTGGGAGCATTTCTGCTCCCACTTTCGTCGTCCGTGCCGAAGCTATTAGGCCTTCAGATATTTTCCGAACCACGCCAGCGTGCGGTCCCAGGCTTCTTTCGCCGCCTTCTCGTCGTAGCGCGGCGTCGTGTCGTTGTGGAAGCCGTGGTTGGCGCCCGCGTAGATGTGGCCTTCGTGCGGCACCTTGGCGTCGGTCAGGGCCTTGTCGAAGGCCGGCCAGCCGGCGTTGATGCGCTCATCGAGTGCGCCGTACTGGGCATTGATCGGCGCCTTGATCTTGGCGGCATCTTCCGGTGTTGGCTGGGCGCCGTAAAACGGCACGCCTGCGGCTAGCTCGGCACCCATGCGTACCGCCAGGGTGTTGACGACACCGCCTCCGAAGCAGAAACCGACGGCGCCGAGTTTTCCCGAGCTGTCGGGGCGGTTCTTCAGCCAGGTGGCCGCCGCCAGCATGTCTTCGCCCATCTTCGGACGGTCGACCATGCCGAACAGCTGCGCGCCTTTTTCGTCGTCGCCGGGATAGCCGCCCACCGAGGTCAAGCCATCCGGCGCTAGCGCCATGTAGCCGGCCACGGCCGCGCGGCGCGCGACGTCTTCGATGTACGGGTTGAGGCCGCGGTTTTCATGCACGACCAGGATGGCCGGGATCTTGCCCGTGGCGTTGGCCGGGCGTACCAGCAAGCCCTTGATGCTGCCGTTGCCTTTGGGGGAGTCGACGGTGACGCGCTCGGACTTGATGCGCTTGTCGTCGACCGGGACCTGGATCGCCCAGGCGTAATTGGGTTTGAGCATCTCGAGTAGCGCCATGGCGGTCAGCCCGCCCACGGCGAATTTCTGAGCGCCGTCGAGGAATTCGCGGCGGGTCATGCCGCCGTGCACATAGATGTCGAACAGGTTCAAAAGTTCCTGCGGGAACTCACTAGCCTTCTTGCGGTCGATGATCGGTTCCATGTCACTCCCCTGAGGTTTGCCGAAACGAGGGGGCAAGCGTACTCCAAACAGCGTTCGCGCTCAAAATTGTTGTTTGTAATTAAGGCTAGGATTCTCAAGGATAGAGCGGCGAAAAGACACCCGTTCAAGAGGATGTGATGAACGACCTGCCCACCATCCGCGCGATCACCCAGGTCGACCGCGCTGTCTGGGCGGAATTCCGCGCGGCCCTCTGGCCCGAGGAATCCGCTGCTGAACACATGCGTGAGATCGAGCGGGCTTTTGCCGCCGGCGATCTTTGGGTTTTTTTCGCCGAAGCCAAGGGCAGGGCGGTGGGCTTTGCCGAGGTCGCCGTGCGCCGCTATGCCAACGGCTGCGAGCAACAGCCGGTCGCTTTCCTTGAAGGCATCTGGGTCGCCGCCGACGTGCGCCGCCAAGGCGTCGGTCGCGCGTTGATGGACCACATCCGCGCGTTCCTGCGGGCGCGCGGCCACAACGAACTTTGCTCCGATGCACTGTTGGACAACACCACCTCACATGCGGCGCATAAATCTTGGGGATTCACGGAGACCGAGCGTGTGGTCTACTTCCGCACACCTTTATGAGAGCTAGGGCACCAGCAGGTGCCACACGCCTTCGACGCCTTCGCCGATGGGCCGGTCGGGCGAATCATGAAACAGCGAATAGACTGGGCGGCCCCGATAGGCCCACTGCCGTGTGCCGTCGTCGCGCATGATGATGTTCCAGTCGCCGACGGTCTTGAGATCGGTCTCATGCACGGCAAGTGGGATCCAGGCGCGCGCGCAGCCGCCGTTGCAGACCGATTTGCCGGGACTATCGCGGTCGCTGACATAAAGGCGAAAGCCATTGGCCGCGAGGCGGTAGGAAAGTGTGCCGTCGTCGCCTTGCATCAGGGCGATCTCGCCGGGATGCTCTTGCTTGGTTTCGGCGGCCATTGCCGGCCCCGCGAGACTCAAAAATACGCCGAGGAGAAGGGCCGCACGAGGCATGAGCTAAACTCCGCTGGAATAGATGTGAACTTAGCCCGCGGCTTTGAGCCTCGCAAGTTGACTGCTAAGTTAGCTGCTTGATTTCGGGCCTATGGCTATGCGGGAGATGATCTGAATGGGAACTTTGAGTGGCGTTAGGTTTTCTGGAAACCTCTTTGGAAGCCCGATTCTCGATCACATGTGGTCTGAGGGACATATCTACAATGGGGCACTGCGGAAAAGCATTTTGTCATATGAAAAGGAAGCTCCCGGCAACGCCCGGAGCAATATGGGTGGCTGGCAGTCGGAAGGTGGGGGCTTAAAGTTCTGCGGTACGGCCGGCGAATATTTTATGAAGCACGTCTTGGAGGTCATAGACGAGGCGACCGCACGCTTCTACGCCGGATTTGCACGGCCCCTAGAGCCTCATAGTTGGACCCTTACCGCGTGGGCTAATGTTAATCGCCGCGGTGACTACAATGTGGTCCACACTCACCCAAGTTCGACATGGTCAGGCGTGTACTATGTCGATGGCGGCGAACCCGATCCTGATTCCGTCGGAACAGGTCTGGAATTGTTCGACCCCAACCCGGCGCGCGCCAATCTTTTCTTTCCGGATGTATCTGTGTCCAATGTGATCTTCAAACCGCAGCCGGGCGCGATGCTGCTCTTTCCCAGCTATGTCCCGCACGGAGTCCCTCCGCATAAAGGTAGCGGTGCGCGCATCTCAATCGCCTTCAACGCGCGCAAAGAGCCGTTTCCGTAACGGGCATTTGGCCGCATGCGATATACACGTTAAAGGGTGCGCATGAGTCTCAATCTCGGACATCTGGCGGAAGAGTGGGGGCGCGGTTTCCTGCGCGATCCCGGGCAGTATTTTGCCGCGCGCAAGCTCCGCCATTGCACCGTCTGCGACTACCGCGGCCGATTCATGACCGGGCCGGGGCGGCGGGAGCGGCGCTGTCCCAACTGCGGCTCGCGTGAAAGGGACCGCATCATCGGCTTACACTTGCGGCGCACGGGCCTCTCGGTCGCGGGGAGGCGGGTGTTGCACCTGGCGCCCGAGGCATCGTTCTATCGCCAGTGGCGCGGCATGCCGGGCTATGTGGCCGCCGACCTTGCGCGCACGCGCACGTCTGAGCGGCGCGTCGATATCACCGCCATCGACTTTCCCGATGCCAGTTTCGACCTCATCATCTGCAATCATGTCCTCGAACACGTTGCCGATGACCGGCGAGGAATCGCCGAGCTGCACCGCGTCCTTGCCCCGGGCGGAACGGCGATCGTCTCGGTGCCGATCGAACCCGACCGGCAGGCGACGTGGACCCCGCCGCCCGAAATGCCCAAGGCGGACATCGAGCGCCTCTGCGGCTATGGCCATTTGCGCCTCTACGGCCGCGACTTTGAAGACCTTTTGCGCGGCGCTGGCTTTGCCGTCGCCGCCGTGGTCTTTAGCCCCGCGGAAAATGACCTGCACCGCTTGGCCGACGAGATCGTTCACGTCTGCCGTAAGTAGACATC
>CANKHC010000120.1 GCA_947481595.1 Fidelibacterota bacterium | reverse complement strand
TGGAGTCGACAGTCATTCCTATGAAAGCTCGTGGTAGAGGCCGGCAGCCCGGTACGCGAGGCGGCGGTCCGGACCCGATTGATATCCATGTCGGTAAGCGCATCAAACTGCGGCGCACCTTGTTGCACATCAGCCAAGAACAACTGGCTGGCGACATCGGTGTGACATTCCAGCAGGTGCAGAAATACGAGAGCGGCCACAATCGCGTGAGTGCGAGCCGTCTTTTCGATATTTCGCGCGTGCTGAATTGTCCGATTTCGTACTTCTTCGAGGACATTGGGCCTGAAACGACCGGCGTGCGCACCACCCCGGCCGCCCGCAGCCCCGATGACCTGGCGGAAGAAGCGACCGATATCGACGCCGATCCGATGCAGCGCACCGAAACTTTGGAATTGGTTCGGGCCTATTGGCGCCTGCACAATCCGGAACTGCGCAAGAACGTCTTAGAGCTCCTCGCAAACATCTCGAAGCGCGAGTAGCCGACGACACTTTTCGAACCGAAGCGTGGTGCTGCGCGCACCTCGCTTCGCGTTCGTTTGACCCTTAAAGTTATGGATTGATAAAGTTATGGACTGAGCCGGTAGCCGCCGGGTTCGGTCAGCAAAAGCCGGGCCGCCGAGGGTTCGGCTTCAATTTTTTGACGCAGGCGGTAGATGTGGGTTTCCAGCGTGTGCGTGGTCACCGCTGCGTTGTAGCCCCAGACCTCACCCAACAATGTATCGCGCGACACCGTCTTGTTGCCGACGCGGTAAAGGTATTTGAGGATCGCGGTCTCTTTCTCGGTCAGGCGGATCTTCTTCTGGCCATCGCCGATCACCAGCATCTTGGCCGCCGGCTGGAATTTGTAAGGCCCCACCAGGAAAATCGCGTCGTCGGACTGATTGTGCTGGCGGAGGTGCGCGCGCACGCGCGCCAGCAACACCGCCATGCGGAAGGGTTTGGTGACGTAGTCGTTGGCGCCGGCATCAAGCCCGGCGATGGTGTCGTCCTCGGAATCGGCGGCGGTGAGGATGATGATCGGCGAACGCACGCCGGCCTCGCGCATCTTCAGGCACACGTCGCGGCCGTTCATGTCGGGCAGGCCGATGTCGAGCAGGATGATGTCATAGACGCCGGTCTTGACCGCCGCCAGGCTCTGCGCGCCGTCGGCCGCTTCATCGATCACGGCGAAGTCGCCCTGTGCCGTGAGCTGCTCTTTCAGCGCGCGGCGGAGGAGGTCGTCATCCTCGACGATCAGAAGGCTGCGGTTGGCTGACACAAGGTGTCCTTGAAGGGGGCCTGCACCCTTTGTCCTCCAAAGCTAGACCCTTGGCAATACGCATGAAATCACGTGAAAGAGAGCGCGCCTTCGGCGCGACAAAGAGAGCGCTGCAGTGGCGGCGATGCACGCCTAGGTCTATATATAAGACCATGGCCTCACAGCCCAAACCGCAGACCGGCATTCAGGCAGATACCGCCCGCAATCTGGAGTCAGCCGCGCGCGCGGTGGCCGAACTGCGCCGGGGTGGCACCATTGTTGTTACCTCCGGCGATGGCGACGCGGTGTTGGCGCGGGCCGCGGAAACGGTGGTGAGTTGGCCCCCCGCTTTTTTTGACAGCATCGGCGTCGAGCCCATGGCGCTTGCCGTGACCGGGCGCCGCGCGGCGGTGCTGGGTGTGGGCGAGCCGACGGCCGCCTGTGTTCTGCTGCGCCGTGACGCGGGGCTTTCCCTCGAGAGCCTCAGCGCCCTGATCGATCCCGAAACCGAGAACCCGCGTCTGCCGCCGCCCGGCGTGCAGGCGACCGTCGCATCCGAAAAAAGTGCCGCAGCAGCGGCCGTACGTTTGACCAAGGTCGCGCGTTTGCTTCCCGCCGTGCTGACGGCACCGCTTGCCAATGGCGCGGCCTGGGCGCGGGCCGCGGACCGTTTTGTGGTGAGTGCCGCCGCCATCGAGGCGTATGACCGCGACAGCGCCGATGATCTGCGCGCCATGTCCGAAGCGCATGTGCCGCTCGCCGGCAGCGAAGACACGCGCATCATTTCCTTTCGCCCGCGCGATGGCGGTGCCGAGCACCTGGCCATCATCATCGGCCAGCCCGACGCCGGCAAACCCGTGCTTGCGCGTCTGCATTCCGAATGCCTGACCGGCGATTTGTTGGGATCGCTGCGCTGCGACTGCGGCGATCAGCTGCGCGGCGCTGTCGATACCTTGGCGCAGCAAGGCGGCGGCGTGATCCTCTATCTCGCCCAAGAAGGCCGCGGCATCGGCCTGGTCAACAAACTGCGCGCGTATGCCTTGCAGGACCGCGGCTTCGACACGGTCGATGCCAACGAGCAGCTGGGCTTTGACGACGACGAGCGGGTCTACCTGCCCGCCGTGCGCATGTTGCGCGCCCTCGGCTATACGCGCGTGCGCCTCTTGACCAACAATCCGGCCAAGGTCGGCGCCTTGGCGCGTCACGGTATCGAGGTCACGGAGCGGGTGGCGCACGCCTTTCCGCCCAACCCCCACAACCGCGCCTATCTCCAGACCAAGGCCAAACGCTCCGGGCACCTTTTGTAGAGACCGGCAGAAAGTGCCGCCGCCCGGCATTTACTCACAGGATAACCTTCTGTAATCGTTATGTATTGTCCTGGCACCCTTCTTGCTAAATACAAAGCCAAAGGGCCAAAAAGGCCCAAAAGAAAGGCCAGGCCATGGACACCACCTCACCTCTCATCGGGGCGAATCCCTTTCCCTTGGCGCCGTTGCCCATGCACGGCGCCAAAGAAGGTGTGAGCCAGGAAGACTTCAAGGCGCTCTTGGCCCAGGAAGGCATCGACGCGCCGAAGAACGCCGCCGAAGCGCAAGTCACCGCCGCCCAGATCGCCGCCAAAGCCCACGTCAATTTGCGCGCGACCCGCGAACCGATCATGCCGCGCGTCGAGCGCGCGCATGCCCCGTCACCGCTGCCCACGCCGGGCCGCTTCATGGCCCTGCGCGAAGGCCCCGCCGCCGCGCGCGCGTTTGTGACGCCGCCGGGACAGGGTGCCATCGCCAACTCCCTCTCGGGTTTGCGCACGGCGCACAAGTATGAGCCGGGCTCCATGAGCAAGGCCCATCTGTCACAAGCGGTCCCTGCGGTGGCGCGCACCATTACGGATGCCAAGGTCACCGGCCTCGCCGAACGCATGGTCGCGAAGAAAGCAGCCCAGGCCTATGCCGCCGGCGCGACGACGCAGATGCTGGCCCCGACCACGACACGAGATCCGCCGGAGTGGTTTGCCGGCGCCATGCAGGACGGCCTCGAGAAGTACGAGGCGATGAAAGCGCAGCAGCGCTAGCTCTTCATCTCCGCGCCGTTAAGATGGCGCGATGACAACCCTGATCGTCACAACTGACCCCGAGAATCCCCAACGCGGCCTTTTGCGCTGTGGCGCGCAGCACTTCGCCTGTGTCCTGGGACGCAGCGGCATTCAAAAACAGAAGTCCGAAGGCGATGGAGCCACACCTACCGGACGCTACCCCTTGCGGCGTGTGCTCTACCGCGCCGACAAGGTGGCGCCGCCGCGCACTGGTCTGCCGGTCGGCATCATCCAGCAAAGCGACGGCTGGTGCGATGCGCCGGATGATCCCAACTACAACCGCCCGGTCACGCTGCCCTATCCCGCCAGCGCCGAAGAGATGTGGCGCGCCGATGATCTCTATGACCTTGTCGTGGTGATCGGCCACAACGATGCCCCCGTCGTGCCCCGCGCGGGCAGTGCCATCTTCATGCACCTCGCGGCAGCGGACCGCGCCCCGACAGCGGGATGCGTGGCCCTCGCGCACGAAGATCTGCTGCAGGTCCTGGCCGTTTGCGATGCTTCGAGCGTGATCGAGATCGTTTAAGCGCGCGCGCCGAAGATCGCGCTGCCGACACGAACGTGTGTCGCGCCGAAGAGAATCGCGGTTTCGAAATCCTCGCTCATGCCCATGCTGAGCTGCGCCAGGTCATTGCGTTTGGCGATCTCGCGCAAGAACGCAAAGTGCAGCGCGGCCTGTTCGCCCACCGGCGGAATGCACATCAGCCCGGCGACATCGAGGTTCATGGCGCGGCACGCCGTGATGCAGGCGTCAGCCTCGGTGGGATCGACGCCGGCTTTTTGTGGCTCGCGTCCTGTATTGATCTGAATGAAGCACGGCAGGCGGCGCGCCTGCGCGGCCATTTCGGCGGCGAGTTTCTCGGCAAGCTTGGGCCGGTCGACGCTGTGGATCACATCGAACACTGAAACCGCATCGGCCGCTTTGTTGGTCTGCAGCGGGCCGATCAGATGGAGCCTGACATTCGGCGTCTTCAGGGCCGGCCATTTGGCCCCGGCTTCCTGCACGCGGTTTTCACCAAAATGACGCTGACCCGCCGCCAAAGCAGATTCAATCGCCCGCGCCTCATGCATCTTGGAAACAGCGATCAAGGTGACGCTGGCGGGATCACGTCCCGCTTTGCGCGCGGCGGCGGCAATGCGCGCACGCACGTCGGCCAATGCATTGGAAATTGCATTTTCGCCCGCGGCAGAAGATATAGTGGCACCCATCCCGCGCATTCATCCCACGATAAGGACCCGTATGAAAGCGACGCTAGCAAAGGCGCGTCCCTTCCTCAAACGCCAGGGGCGGCCGCTGATCCAGTGCCGGTTCCCCATCGTGTGGGTGGTGAGCGATGCCAAGCGCATGGCCAACCCGGAGCACGTGGTGAGCAGCCTGCCGCGCGGCACCGGCGTGATCTTGCGCCACTACGGTGTGCAAAAGCGCTCAGACCTCGCCCAGCGTCTTGCGTCCCTATGCCGCAAGCGCGGCCTCACCTTCCTGGTCGGTGGCGATTGGCAACTGGCCGCGCGCGTGAACGCCGACGGCGTGCATCTCGGTGACGACGCGGCGCGCGCCGGTCTTGCCGCCGGCGGACGTCTGTGGCGCCAGCGCAAAGCTTCACGTCTGCTGACGGTTTCCGCACACGGTGCGCGCGGCTTGCAGCGCGGCAAGGAACTCGGCGCGTCGGCAGCCCTTCTGGGCCCCGTCTTCAAGACCGCGAGCCACCCCGGCCGCGCGACCTTGGGGGCCTTGCGCCTCGCAGCCATGATCCGCGCCGCGCGTCTGCCCGTGCTGGCTTTAGGTGGCATCACCACGGCCAACATCAAGCTGCTGCACGCCAGCGGCATCGCCGGCATCGCGGGGATCGGTTTCGCTACCGGGAAATAAGAGAGATTAGAAGCGCAGTTCGACGCCGACGCGCGCACCCGTGCCCGGAGGCGCACCCTGCGGCGCGACCACCGCCAGCGGCGCACCGCTACGCGTGCCATCGAGGCCGTAGAAGGCATCGGCGTTGACACGCACACGCGGGGAAATCTGGTAGATGCCGCCCAGGCTGAACTGGCGGTTCTCGGTCTCGCGCTGCGACGTCAAGCCGACGGTTTGCGCGGTGAGGTATGAGACGCGGAAATCCAAGGCGCCGATCTCATAGCCGAAGCCGGCCTGCAGTCCCTGGATACCCAAAAGCGGGCCGGCCGGGGCTTGTTCGTTGACGCCGCCGCGCACATAGAAGCCGGCATAACCCACCGACGCGCCGAAATTCCAGCCGGTGGAGGGCATCAGGGTCAGGATCGACGGCCGGCTATTGAAGCCGCCGAAAAGCCCGATGGAGCCGACGTTCACCGGCGACGACATGCGGGCGCCAAAATCCAGGGTTTGCAGGAAGGTCCCGATGCCGCTGCCCATGCCGCTCAACGGGCGGCCGGTGACCGGCGAAACGCCCAAGGTCATGGCGCCGTAGGTCGGCGTGGTGTTGCCAATGGTAAAAGTCGTGGATCCCTGGCTTTCCGCAGCCACCGCGGGCAAAGCCGCGCAGGCGAGCAGCACCACAGCCGAAACGGCTGAGAGGAGGTGCGAGCGGTTCAGGATCGAGCACATGGTTCTGTGCGCTTTTCGTTGGTGCTTGAGGGATAGATTGCACCTGAGGTAGAGGCGGTCAATACGTCGACCCACGACTAAATTGTGAATCCCGTGAAATGTGGCGGAGAGTCCACACTTGTTGCGGGTTTGAGGCCGAAACTGTTGTAAAAAGGACGCGGCGCGCGTCCATGGCGTCTTTCGCCCTTTCACACCTCTGAAAAGCAGGTTCGCCGCGCAGTCTCTCTGCGACTCGACAGACGGCTAGCCGCCTTCGCCTTTGGTCTTGGTTTTGCCGGGTGCGGCGTTCTTCTCCAGAAACTCGATAATCATTCCGGCGATATCCTTGCCCGTGGCGATCTCGATCCCTTCGAGTCCCGGCGTGGAGTTGACCTCCATCACCACCGGGCCGTGGTTGGAGCGCAGCATGTCCACGCCGCAGACATTGAGGCCGAGGATTTTAGCGGCGCGCACCGCCGTCGAACGCTCTTCGGGCGTGATCTTGATCTGTTGCGCCTTGCCGCCGCGGTGAAGGTTGGAGCGGAATTCACCGGGACCGCCTTTCCTTTGCATGGCCGCGACCACTTTGCCGCCGATGACAAAGGCGCGCACGTCCGCACCGTCGGCTTCCTTGATGAATTCCTGCACCAGGATGTTGGCTTCGACGCCGCCGAAGGCTTCGATCATGCTTTTGGCCGAGGTGCGGGTTTCAGCCAGCACCACGCCAATGCCTTGCGTGCCTTCAAGCAACTTCACCACCAGCGGCGTGCCGCCGACCATGTCGATCAGGTCATCGGGCTGGCTGGTGGCATGAGCGAAAGCCGTGACCGGCAGGCCGATGCCCTTGCGCGAGAGCAACTGCAGACACCGCAGTTTGTCGCGCGAACGCCCGATGGCCACCGACTCATTGAGCGGATAGACGCCCATCATCTCGAACTGGCGCACCACCGCGAGACCGTAGAACGTGATCGAAGCGCCAATGCGCGGGATCACCGCGTCGAAGCCTTCGAGGGCACGCCCTCTGAAGCGCACCTCCGGCCGATGCGAAGCGATGTTCATGTAGCACTTCAGCGTATCGATCACTTCGATCTCGTGGCCGCGCGCGCGCGCCGCCGCCACCAAACGCTTGTGGGAATAAAGTCCGGCATTGCGGGCGAGCATCGCCAGTTTCAAGGAAGGCTCCAGCTGCGAATAAGAGGGGCGTGAAAGAGTGTGATGAGCGGCAAGCTTATCTGCTCGCCTCAACGCCGCAAACCGGGATTCGGTGCGGACCCCTGTGAATAGTGGGAAAATTCATATGCTTTTCATGAAGATACGCCCCCAGGGAGAACTCAGGGTTCCGCCGCCACGGGCTTCTTTTTCTTGCGCGCAAGGAACGAGCGTCCGGTGTCGACCAGATAACGCCGCCTGAGGGCCTGGCGGCCGATCAGCATGCGAAAGCCCATCTGATCGCGGTTGGTCAGCGTCAGTTCCACGGGCCAGGACAGTTTCCCCAGCTTCATTTTGGTGCGGATGACATAACGGTATTCGCGCCGGCCGCCGGAATCGGTGACACAGCGGTAGTCGATCACCACCGCGACGCAAGGGATCTCGAGCTTCTTCTGGCGCTGCACCGGGTGCAGCAGAAACCGCACGTAGGAGGCGCCGTCCTTGGAGAAGGGCGTGATGCGGTAAGCGTGCAGACATGACGTGCGCGCGCCGGTATCGATCTTGGCCTTGATGCGCCCGGAATGCAGATCGGGCAGACGCACCCATTCGCGCCAGCCGATGATTTTCTTCGGCTTCTTCTTCGCCCCTTTTTTTGCATCAGGGATTTTGATCTTGGCGGACTTTTTGCGCGCGAGCGCCATGTCTTAGAAATCGACCTTGATGCCGCCGAGCACGCCGCCGCCGTCATAGGCGGAGCCCAGCGCATCTTGCTGCTCGGCGTAGAAGCCGGCGAGGCCGACGACGATGCCCGGGCCGAGCTTGTACGCCCCCTGCACGGTCGTGCGTTCGGCATGTTCGAAGAAAGCGCGCGCGGGGATCAGGGCAAAAGGGAAGGGCTGGCGTTTGGCGTGGCGGTAGTCGGCCGACACTGTAAAGGGACCAATGCCGTAGAGCCCGCCCACCGTCCAGGCTTCTTCGTCGCGGCCGTCGGCGGGCTGGCTGTTGATATAAGCGCCGGCCAGCTCGAAGCCGCCGTAGGTCATCCCCGCCGACAGGTTCCAGGCTTGGCCGCCGTCCTGCCCTGCGCGGATGCCGCCGCGGCTCGACGACATCCTGAAATAACCGCCCGCCACTCTGTATGTGCCGCCGGTGAAATCGCCGTTGTAGTCGGCGGTGACGTCCAGCGCGTCGTGCGGCATGAAGGCGCCGTTGATGGTGCCGACGGCGGGAGTCGGCGTGGGGTGGTAGGTCACCCCGGCCCGGAAGCCTGCGATGGCCGGCGTTTGATAGGAAATGCCCAGGGCGTTCCGCGTGAAGCGTTTGAAGGTAAAGCCGTCGCGCAGCACGATGGCGGTGCGCGGCACCAGCACGTCGGCGAGGATTTCCTCATCCACCGACAAAAAAGCTTCGGGGACGGGATCGCCGATGGTCGTGGTGTTGAGGCCGGCTTTTTCGCCCATCCGCAGGCGCCCAAAGCTGGAAATCACGTCGACATAGGCTTCATCGACCCCGTTTCCTTCACGGGTGATGGCATTGAAGCGCACAAAAGCCCGGACGGTGATGCCGTTGTCGAGCACGGTGCGGCCCTCGACCGAGACCCGGGTGTCGTTGAACATGCCGGTGGAGTTGAGTTCGTCGGCTGGCGCCTGGGTTTGGGAGGCGACGAAGAAGAATTCCTTGATCCGTCCGCCCAGGGTCAGGGTGATGGCGTCGGCGGCCCAACTTTGTGCCGGCAGGGCTTGTACCGCCAAGGCCAGGACAAAGCTTAACGCCGAAATGACCCTGAACCGCATGCCGCCCGGAACTCCCGCTCTTCCCGTCAGGGGGGCACCTTAAGCGAGGCAGGCTGCGCCTGAGAACCCTTTTTTCCTCAAGGCCCTGGCGGAGCCTGGCCTCAGAATGTGGCAGGCCTTCGCAACGGTGCCGAGGTTGGCTATAAACGCCCCCGGTTTGGCACGCTTTGAGTTTCAAGGAGTATGGAGATGGTTGGAAAACGCCGCGGGACTTCTGGGCTGACGCTCACTGCCGCCCTGGGCCTGGCGCTGGCGTTGGCCGGCTGCAGCCGCGACACCTATCAGGCCTCTCCCAATGTCGACCGCGATCCGTCGGCGGCAAAGCCGGGCGGGGTCGGTGCGAATTTGTTCACCGGCGATGCGGAGAAGGGCGGCGCCGAGGGTGCCATCGCCGTCAACGCTTTCCTCTGGCGCGCCTCGCTCGACACCATCGCCTTCATGCCTTTGGCTTCGGCCGATCCCTTCGGCGGTGTGATCATCACCGACTGGTTCGCGCCGCCCGAGACGCCGGCCGAGCGCTTCAAGGTCAACGTCTACATCCTGGGCCGCCAGCTGCGCGCCGACGGCCTGAAGGTTTCGGTCTTCCGTCAGCAGTTGGATCAGCAGGGCCGCTGGAACGACGTGACCGTGGGTCCGGAAGTGGCCGTCGAATTCGAGAACGCGGTGCTGAGCCAAGCGCGCGAGCTGCGACTTCGGGCGTCGTCCACAACCAACTAACCCCTATACGCAGACTTGCAACTTCTTGAACGGTGGGGCTCTTAAAGACAGAACCCGCCGGGACGTGAGCTATGGCATCCCCTGAAGAGCGCTATAATTTCCGCGAGACCGAAGCCAAGTGGCAAAAAGCCTGGGACGCCAAAGGTGCGTTCCGCGTCGAGGCCGGCTCAAACAAACCCAAATATTATGTGCTGGAGATGTTCCCCTATCCGTCGGGGCGTCTGCACATGGGCCATGTGCGCAACTACACCCTCGGCGACGTTGTCGCGCGCTACAAGAAAGCCAAGGG
>CANKHC010000119.1 GCA_947481595.1 Fidelibacterota bacterium | reverse complement strand
GGGCGGCCGCCTTCTTCAGATAGGCGATGAGATCGAGGCGGTGTTGTTCCTCGGGGATTCCGACAAAGCCCATGGCGGTTCCGGGCACCATCTCGGCGGGATTGGCCAGGTACTTGCTGAGCGTGGCCTCGTCCCAAGTGACGCCTGCCTTCTTCATGGCGTCGGAGTACTCGAAGTCGGCGATGGTGGCGGACTTGCGTCCGACGATGCCGCAGTGGCGGGGGCCGACGATGTTGTCGGTGATGGAATGGCAGAGCGAGCATTCCTGATAGACCTGTTCGCCGTTGGCGGCGTTGCCCGGCTTGAGCGCCTCGGAGGCCGCGGCGACGATAGGGCTACCTACAATTAGGGCGGCGACGATGAGACGGGGAAGGCGGAAAAAAGCCGAAGAGTTCACATTGACCTCGCATGACGACGAACCACACCCTGGAAATAAAGATGTGCGCGCCCGATACAAGTAATCCTGTGTGACCGTGTGTAACGTTTGGTAACGCCTTGATTCAGAAGCTGGTATGACTGGAGCTTGCCGTCGCCAAGATTTCGCCAAATCCGCGGGTTACGGTCTTTTGGTACTTTTCTCGGTGGTGAAATTCCATAGAGTGGCGGCACGTCGAGGGGTGGGAGAGATCGCATGCGGTTTGGCTGGGGAGTGTTGTCGTGCTTAGTGGCGCTGGCTTTGGGCGCCGGGCCTGTGCGGGCCCAGCAGCAAGCGGAGCAGGTCGACCTTGCGCTGATCCTCGCGGTCGATGTCTCGTCGAGCGTGGACGAGGGTGAAGCTGGCATCCAGCGCACCGGCTATATCGCGGCGATGAAGGATCCCAAGATCGTCGAAGCCATCCGCGGCGGCCTGACCGGCAAGATCGTCGTCACGTATGTCGAATGGGCGAGCCCCTCTGACCAGCGCGTGATCGTGCCGTGGCGTACGATCACGGACGCGGCGACGGCGGCGGCTTTCGCCACCGAACTCGAGAAGTCGGCTTACCGGCCCGGCAGCACCACGTCCATCAGCGCCGGCATCGATTTTTGCGTGAAGCTTTTGAACGCGAGCGGCATCAATGCCATCCGCCGGGTGATCGATATGTCCGGCGACGGTTATTCCGACTACGGCCGCGATGTGCGCGCGGCGCGCGACGACGCGGTCAAGGCGGGTATCATCATCAACGGCTTGCCGGTGATGAATGAGCGCGCACCCTACCGCACCAAGATCCCCGAGGACCTGGACACCTATTATAAGAACAATGTCACCGGCGGGCGGGGCGCCTTCACCCTGGCGGTGAAGAAGCTCGATGATTTCAACAAGCTCATCTTGCAGAAGCTGATCTTGGAGATCGCGAGCCTGGAGCCGCAGAAGTCCCCCGGCTGATCAGCTTGCGGAATCGCATCCCGGTCAGTTCGCGGCGTACTCGCGGCCGCTCGATGGCGGGCGGGAACAAGAGTTTCGGCGCCCGCAGCTTCTTCACTTCGCCGGCCAGCACGATGGCATTGCGTGGACCGCCGCGCTGATCGAACAGGCGCACCTTCCAGCCATTGTCCTTGAACCGCTTAGCTAGGTCGTCGGCGGTCAAATCACGCCGGTCGTTGAGACAGACGTTCATCAAGAGCGCGCCATTCTTGGTGAGGCGCTTGCGCGCAGCACTGCAGAAGTCGTCCGTCGTCAGGTGGGCGGGGATTTTCTCGCCGATGAAGGCGTCGACGATCAGCAGATCGAACTTTTGCCGCGTCTTCTGCAGATAGGTCAGCCCGTCAGCCGTGCGGCAATCGATGGTCTTAGGCAGACCGAAATGTTTACGGGCGAGGCGGAAGGAACGGGGGTCGACATCGACGATGGTCACCTGGGCGCCCTCCTTCGCCAGCATACGCCCCAGGACACCGCCGCCGCAGCCGATCATCAGCACACGTTTGGGTACCCGCTGCACAGCCAGGCCATAGAGCGCGTGGATGTAGGTGTCCAAACTCCGTCCGCTGGCGTCGATGGCGGTCTGATTGCCGCCGCGCAGCCAGTACACCAGGGCGCCGGTCTTTTTGTCGTAGCTGAGACGCACGGCGCCCAGGTGAGGGCGTTTCAGTTTGGGCACGTTATTTTCACCAAGCTAGCGGACCTCGAGGAATTTGTTGCCCGAGGTATAGCGCTTCAAGCCGCTTTCGAAAATGCGGGTCGCGAGCCAGGCATAGGCCAACGCCGCCGCCAGCGTCGCCGCGACCTTGCTCATGTCGGCCTCGCGGATCGCTTCGACCGGCAACAGCGATATGAAGGCCGCCGGCACAAGAGTGAACAGCAGGACTCGCACAAAGGCGCCGTAGGTGTGCTGCGGATAGACGGTGATCGAGACCATCATGTTGAAGAGATCATCGGCCATCCCGGCGGATTTCGGAACCCAAAAGGCCGCCGACTGGAGGACGACCATCATCGCCGTCAGGATCACGGTCCCCGCCGTGGCCAAGGTGAGCACCAGCGGCAGATCGGAAAGCGGGAGCTCGCCGAACCAGAACCAGAAGACGAAGGCGCTGGCCATGTCGCCCCAGCCCGACACGCCGGAGCGGCTGAAGAGCAGGGAAGGCAGGGGATGGCGCGGCCGTCCCAGGTGGATATCGAGCGCGCCGTCGGCGATCGCGCGCGCGATATCGCGCACGCCGCCCATCAGCACCAGCATCAGCCCGAAAGCCCAGCTGGCCATGCCGTTCAGCAAGGCGAGGTCTTTGAGCTGCCAGCCGCTCAGCGATGAGAAGATGGAGAAATAGATCACCCAGACGACGAAGAACATCAGGTTGTTGGCGAACATCGCCACGGCGGCGACGATGGCCAGACGTGCGCGCGCGAACCCAGAGCGCACATTCTGATGCGCAAGCGCCGCGAAATATTGCGCGGTGTCTCCCATGACGGCCTCCTCATGTGCCCTGGCTGGTGAAACGGCGCATGACGGCACGGTCGATGCTCCAGGCAAAGATCGCGAATACGCCGAGTCACAGCAGTTGATCGGCAAAGATGGGGCCGAAGTCCGACGGCGCGAATCCCGGCAGGACCACCGAGGCCGGCTCATACAGGATCGCCGCGAACGGTGTGGCGCGCGCGAAGGCGCCGAAGGCCTCGGGGTACATGGTCAAGGGCAGCATCAATCCGCCGAGCACGAAGAGGGATTTCTGCCAGAGGATGAACATCGGCCCGGACGCGCCGAACCAGGCGCAGGCATAACCGACAGGCAATCCCACGACCACGATCATGGCGCAGGCGAGGGCGATGGCGACCAGCGCGAAGGGAGCGAGCGACCATGGCAGCAGCCATTCGCCACTCAACGCGTAGGCGGCACCGGCTCCCACGACGCTCATGGCGAGGATGCGGTAGAGCACCGTGCCGGCCTGTTCGGCGAGGAAGCCGATGCTGTAAGGCACAGGGCGCAGCAGCCCCGCGGCGATGTCGCCGGTCTGGATGTCGCTCTCAATGGCCCGCGAGGGGTATCCCGGCGCCAGCACGATGATCTCGGTGATGGTCAGGTACCAGATCAGGTGTGCGCCGCTGAGACCCGCCACCCCCGCTTCGCCCACGGGCGTGGCCTTAAAGATCGCCGCGAAGATGGCGAGGATCAGGACAAAGAATCCCAGCCGCGCCAGGATGCCGAAGCGGTCAGCCACGGCGCGGCGCCATCCCAGTGCGATCAACGCTGTTATCGCTTCACGCTGCGGCATGGTGGCCTCCGCCTTGCTCGCGGTAGATCGCCTGGATGATCTCTTCGAGCGGCTGGTTCTCGATGACGATATCGCGCACGGCCACCTTGGTCAGGGCCGCCGCCATAACGCTCTCGAGCGGCGCAACCGCGACGTCGACATCAAGGCGCAGGCGATAGTCGCCCTGCGCGGTCACGACGACGCCGGGTAGGGACAAGGTTTGAGCGGCGTCGCGTGTCACCAGGAACACGGTGCGCGTGCGCATATAGCGCTGGCGCAGGTCCTGGAGCGGTTCGTCGAGCAGAACAGCACCTTGGTCGATGACGATCACCCGGTCGCAGATTTTCTCGATATCCCCGGTATCGTGCGAGGTCAGCAGCACAGTCGTGCCGTCGGCCTTCGAGAGGGTGGTCAGATGATCGCGCAAGGCCGCCTTCGCCGACACGTCGAGGCCGATGCTCGGCTCGTCGAGCAGCAGCACGCGCGGGGCATGCAGGAGCGCGCCCACCAGCTCGCAGCGGATGCGTTGACCCAGGGACAACTGCGCCACGGCACGGTCCAGCAGTCCGCCGATGTCGAAGACCTCGGCCAAGTGCTTGAGCCGCGCATCGTGTGCTGCGCGCGCGACACCATAGATGCAGCGCAAGAGGTCGAAGCTCGCGCGCACGGGCAGGTGATACCAAAGCTGCGAACGCTGCCCGAAGACGATGCCGAGGCGGTAGGCCAGCAGCTCGCGCTCGTGCCACGGGATATAGCCGACGACTTCGGCGTAGCCCGTCGTCGGATACAGGATGCCGGTCAGCATCTTGATGGTCGTGGACTTGCCGGCGCCGTTGGGACCGATGAAGGCCACGCGTTCGCCCTGCTTGATGGTGAAGGAGATTCCACGCACGGCCATGACGTGCTCGCTCACGGCGCGGCGCAGGAATCCGCCCGCGCCCTTTTTGGGACTATTGAAGCCCTTGCAAAGGTTCTCGACCGTGATCGCATCCATGACGCTCTCCCTTTCTCGTTCCTCAAAGCGGGCGCCGCGAAAAGCAAAACCCCCGCCGGTGGATCTTCCGGCGGGGGTTTTTGCGTGAAACCAAGTATTGCTGAATTGATCAGCGCAAACGCAAATCCCCCACCGCCGTCATGTATCGGACGGTCGATTTTTCCCAGGCGCAAAGGTGAATTTGGTTTTGCATGGCGCGGCTTATACAGAAACACGGCGTGGTTGTCAAAGTCTGACGCTTGCCCGGACAAGGCCGGCAGTGAGATAAAGGCCTTATGGCACACTCACCTTACATCCTGATTATTGAGGCGCGCTTTTACGAGGAGATCGCGGACGATCTCCTCAAGGGCGCCAAGGCCGTGATCGCGGCCGCGCAGGCCAAGTGCGAAGTGGTCACCGTGCCGGGCATCCTGGAATTGCCGGCGGCGGCCCTTTTCGGCATGACGCCCGACCGCAAGTCCGGGCAGCGCTACGACGGCTTCGTGGTCTTGGGCTGCGCCGTGAAAGGCGAGACCGACCACTATGAACACGTCTGCACGCAGTCCATGAGTGGCGTGCAGCGCGTGGCCCTCGATCTCAAGGCGCCAGCCGGCAACGGCATCCTGACGTGCCCCACCTGGGAACTCGCCCAGGACCGCGCCGATCCCGCCCGCGGCGATGCCGGTGGCCGGGCCGCGCGCGCCTGCCTGCGCCTCATTGAGCTTAAGCAGGGCTTCGGGCTATAAGGCCTTCGCTTCGCGCCGCTCTTTGACCGGTTTATCGCTGCCCACGGGTTTTACGTTATGACCGCTTTTGTTCCGCCTGTTGAAAAACCCGACATGAACGAGCGCTCGAGCGCGCGTCTCGCCGCCGTGCAGGCGCTTTACCAGATTGAAGCCAGCGAGCTTCCGGTCGATCAGGTCATCAAGGACTTCTTGATCGGCAGAGTCGGCGGCCTGGCCGTCACGGAAGATGCCGATACCGCGCAGGAATCCACCGTCGCCCTCGCGCCTCTTGAGGCCGAGCTGTTCATCGAACTCGTGCGCGGCGTGCAGACGCGCGGCGAAGATATCGATGGCATCGTCAAAGCCGCTCTCTCGCCCGAGTGGCCTTGGGAGCGCCTGGAGATGATCCTGCGCGCGATCCTGCGGGCCGGTGTCGCCGAGTTGCTCACCCGCACCGACATCCCGGGGCGCGCGACCGTCACCGAGTACATCGACGTGGCGCACGCGTTTTATTCCGGCAATGAGCCGCGCATGGTCAACGCCGTGCTGGACCGCGTCGCCAAGGTTTTGGGCCGCGCATGAGTGGTGAGGGAACACGCCGCGGCGAGTTCGAACTCATCGCCGCGCTGTTCCAGCCCTTGAGCAAAGGTGCTCCTGGCGCGCTTGGGCTGACCGACGACGCAGCACTGATCGATGTTTCCCCCGGCCACCAGCTCGTCACCACCGTCGATACGCTGATTGCCGGTGTGCATTTCCGCGCCGACGATCCGCCGGAGCTGATCGCGCGCAAGGCGCTGCGCGTAAATCTATCTGACCTGGCGGCGAAGGGGGCTCGTCCTGTGGGCTTTCTGCACGCGCTGGCCCTCAACACCGACACCAGTGATTCATTCCTCGAGCGTTACGCCCAAGGCCTTGGCGCGGATGTGCGGGAATTCGCTGTGCCGCTGCTGGGCGGCGATACCACCAGCGGCCCGGGCCCGCTCGCGATCACCATCACCGCTTTCGGCGAAGTGAAGGCGGGCACGATGCTTCTGCGCAGCGGCGCCAAGCCTGGTGACGTCCTCTGCGTGACCGGCACCATCGGTGATGGGGCCCTGGGTCTTGCTTGCTTGAACGGCGCGCTGACGCGCAGCGATGTTTTGATCGAGCGCTATCACCTGCCGCGTCCGCGCTTCAAAGCCGGTCAGGCGTTGGTGGGGTTCGCGACCGCCTGCCTCGATATTTCGGATGGGCTCGTCGCCGATGTTGGGCATATCGCGGAGACGTCGCACATCGGCGTGGTCATCGAGCGCGATAAAATTCCGCTGTCGGCGGATGCGCGCGCGGCCGTCGCGCAGGATCCCGAGACGTGGGACTTAGTGCTGGGGGGCGGCGACGACTACGAACTCGCCTTCAGCGTTCCGGCCTCGCGCGCTGGTGAGCTTCCAGCGCTGGCAGAACAGCTCGGCCTTGCGCTCACGCCCATCGGCACCATCGTTGCCGGTGAAGGTGTGACCGTTACCGTGCAAGGGAAGTCCGTGGCGCTCACCCGTCGCGGCTATACTCACCGTTAGCGCGCCCAGTGGCCGGGGACAAAGCGGAAGCGGCCGCGATCTTCTTCCCAGCGGTCGTTGACCCACTGAAAGCCCGAGCGTTCGGTGATGTAGCCGCCGTTCACCCAGACATATCCATCGGGACGATAAACGTAATAGCCCTGGGCCCACACGTAACCCGAGCGCGCGGGCATGGCGTTCTCGATGGGGGCTTTAGGCGGCGGCGTGGTGACGGTGACGTCGATGGCAGCCGAGCGCGCCGGCTGGGCCATGCTCATCGCCATGGCGGCGATAATCAGCAGGGTCAGCGACATCATGCGTGTGCGCATCCGTTGATTCATAACCAAGGTCTCCGAAGGAAGTGTTGCTCTGTTGTCAGGCCAACGCCAATGCCTGGAAGCAAGTTCCCCTTTGGCGTGTCGTAAGCTGCTGAAATGTGATCTAATTGCGGGGCAGGGGGTTGCCACCGATGAAGCGTGCGATCGTCATTATCCTGATCATGATCCTTGTGGCCGGCGGCGGTGCCGGCGGCCTGATCATGCTCGGCATCGTGCCCAACCCGTTCAATCCCAAGCTGCCGGAAATACCGATGACGGCCGCCGAAAAGGCTGCCGCCGAGCTTTCCCTCAAGAACAAGTTCAAGCCGCCGATCGCCGCCTATGTGCTTGTCAAAATGGATGACATGGTCATCCCGGTGATCATCAACGGCCGTGTGGAGCGCCGCGTCTTGCTGATCGCCCGCCTCAAGGCGGCCACGGCCCCCGACGAAGCTCTGATCAAAGCCGATATGAGCCGCTATACGGACTCGGTCCTGCGCGACCTGGTGCCGTACTTTCAAAACTACTTCATCACCAACAGCATGCTCGACATTACCGCCATCAAGGCGCGGCTGCTCAAGCATGCCAAGACGACCTTCGGCGAGCGCGTTCAGGACGTGCTGCTGATCAACGCCTTCGAGCAGAGCAACGGCCGGATCCAGGAACGGGGCCCCTAAGCCCCCGTTGCAGGCCGAAAAATCCGCCTTTTTCCTGTGTTGCACGTGCGCAACCGTTCTGGCACTCTCCCGCCGTTTTCGAGGGGGCGGCGAAAGCCACTAAATAAACCTTTGAAATAACTTCATAATTTACCTCCCCTCGAGGTATCCGCTCCAACGAATCAAGAACAGGGGTCAACATGTCCTTGGAAGCTCTCGTCCTCGCCTGCGGCGTGCTCGCCGTGCTCTACGGCGTCTATGGCATCATGCGCATCGTCAAGATGCCGGCCGGTAACGCCCGCATGCAGGAAATCGCCGCCGCCATTCAGGAAGGCGCAGGCGCCTACCTGAACCGCCAGTACACCACCATCGGCGCTGTCGGTGTGGTTGTGGCGATCATCCTAGGTGCGACCCTGGGCGTCGCGGTCGCGGTGGGCTTCATCATCGGCGCGGTCCTCTCCGGGATCGCCGGCTACGTCGGCATGAACGTCTCGGTGCGCGCCAACGTGCGCACGGCAGCCGCCGCCATGACCGGCGGCCTCAAGCCCGCCCACGCGGTGGCCTTCCAGGCCGGTGCCATCACCGGCATGCTGGTGGTCGGCCTCGGGTTGCTGGGTGTGGCTGGCTACTACTTCGTGCTCAGAAGCCAAGGCTTGGAACTGCGTGACATCGTCTGGGGCCTGATCGCGCTGTCCTTCGGCGCTTCGCTGATCTCGATCTTCGCCCGTCTCGGCGGCGGTATCTTCACCAAGGGTGCCGACGTCGGCGCCGACCTGGTCGGCAAGGTTGAGGCCGGCATCCCCGAGGATGATCCGCGCAACCCGGCCGTCATCGCCGACAACGTCGGTGACAACGTCGGCGACTGCGCCGGCATGGCCGCTGACTTGTTCGAGACCTACGCGGTGACCATCGTCGCCACCATGTATCTCGGCTCGCTGTATTTCGCTGACGCCAACGCCACCGCGGCGATGCTCTATCCGCTGGTCATCGGCGCCGTCTCGATCATCGCTTCGATCGTCGGCACCTTCTTCTCGGGCATCGGCTCGTCTGGCAAGATCATGGCCGCGCTTTACCGCGGCTTCATCGTAACCGCCGTCCTGTCGGCGGGCGCGGTCATCGGCATCACCTACGGCCTCGACGTGTTTGCAGGTGGCCTCACGCAGACCGACGGCCGCGTGATCACCCCCAACGACATGATCATCTGCGCCTTCACCGGCCTGGTGGTCACGGGCCTGATCATCTGGATCACCGAGTACTACACCGGCACCAACTTCCGCCCGGTGAAGAGCGTTGCGGCCGCGTCCACGACGGGACATGGCACCAACATCATCCAGGGTCTTGCCATCTCGATGGAAGCCACGGCACTTCCGGTGCTGGTGATCTGCGCGGGCATCATTGTGCCCTACCTCACGGCCGGCACCTTTGGTCTGGCGATCGCGGCGACCACCATGCTGGCGCTGGCCGGCATCGTTGTGGCCCTCGACGCCTACGGCCCGGTGACCGACAACGCCGGCGGCATCGCCGAAATGTCGCATCTGCCGCCGGAAGTGCGTAAGGCGACGGACGCTTTGGATGCCGTGGGCAACACCACCAAGGCCGTGACCAAGGGCTATGCCATCGGTTCGGCGGGTCTCGCCGCGGTCGTGCTGTTCGCGTCCTACACCGAAGACCTGAAGCATTACTTCGGCGATCTGGACATTCAGTTCCGCCTCGAGAACCCCTTCGTCGTCGTCGGTCTGTTCATCGGCGGTCTGCTGCCCTACCTGTTCGGCGCTCTCGGCATGCAGGCCGTGGGCCGCGCGGCGGGTGCGGTGGTCAACGAAGTGCGCCGCCAGTTCAAAGAGATCCCCGGCATCATGGCCGGCACCGCCAAGCCCGACTACGGCCGCGCTGTCGACATGCTGACCAAGGCCGCGATCAAAGAGATGATCGTGCCCTCGCTGCTGCCGGTGCTCTCGCCGATCGTGCTCTACT
>CANKHC010000118.1 GCA_947481595.1 Fidelibacterota bacterium | reverse complement strand
GGGTCTGCTCGACGAGTTCTTTTTCGTCGATGCTGCGCGCGGGCGCCTTGGCGACCCAGGCTTCGTCGAGGATGACGTGGCAGGTGGCGCAGGAACAGCAGCCGCCGCAGACGGCTTCGACGTCGAGGCCGTTATCGCGCAGGTTTTCCATGAGGGTATTGCCGACCTTGCCGGGGATAGTCTGGGCCTTGCCGGCGCGGTTGGTGACGTTGATCACAGCCATATGCTGTCCTGAACCTTGTCTGACGGGGTGGGCTGAAAAAGCGGAGCCCGGTGCCTATCAAACATGGCCTCGGATCAGCAAGGACTTAATCCAGTGCGGGTTTGACGGAATGACGTAATGAGTTGAATTTGCTGGAATTTCCGGATGGGAGGGAGATTCTTCGGCAACCGTCTTCGGGGCAAAACGTAAGTACAGAGGGTTGAAAAGCAGTGGGAATGAACCGTGGATATCGCGAGCAGCAATCTGAGACACATCAGCCTCGACCTCAAAGCGGTCGCCCGCCAATCTGAAAAAAGGGGGCAGGGCCCGGCGCGGTCGCACCATCCGCTGCTGCCGCCGCAGATTTTGCAAATGACGCGGCAATGGCTGGCGCTGGGCGGCAAGCACCCGCCGGTCTGGTCGGATTTCGAGATGGCGGAGGTGGGCCTGGTAGTGCCGTACCTGAGCGTGCTGCGCTGTCATTACGATCACAGCTTTTCGTTCACCTTCATGGGCTCGGCGGTGTCGGCGGTGCTCGGCGAAGACCTGACCGGCTGCATGGTGACGGCGCGCGATGCGGTCTGGGGCGAGATCGACTGGTACCGGCGCTGCAAGCCGGTGGCCGATATCGCCGACATCCAGCTGCTCGCGGGCTCGACCAACCCGCCCTATACCGCGGCAGTCGATTTCATCGCCGCCGATTTTCCGTTCATGGACGACGCCGGCGGTGCGGTGAGTCACATCGCCGCGGTGACGGTGGCCACGATCAACTAAGTCATGCCTCGGTTTTGAGCGTTGGGCTGCGGGCGGCGAGGGCTGCGCGCAGTAGAGCCGCATGGCTGGGCATGATTTCGGCCGGCAGCGCATCGGGTGCGAAGAAGCCGCCTTCGAAGATCTCTGCGCTGGGGCGGATGGGCGCACCTGCATCGGCGCGGCCGATGACCACCACTTCCATATGCCGGGGACCTACGGGGTGGACCGCGATGATGCGCTCAACGAACACGGTCAGGCCGGTTTCCTCGCGCGCCTCGCGGATCATGGCGGCTTCGGGGGATTCGCCTGCGGCCAGGAAGCCTGCCGGCAAGCCCCAGGCATAGCGGCGGCGGAAGACGTGGCGCAGGACCAGGACCCGGCCGTCGGCCGAGGTGATCACCCCGACCACGCTGATGTTGAAGCGGGTGTTGAGCCCTGCCACCACCCAGCGCGTCAGGAAGGACGGCAGGGCCCGGAAAAGACGCGCGGCAACGGCTTTCAAAGGGACATTCCCCACATTAAAATCACGCTCTATCCTAAACGGACTGCGACGGCCTTGAGCGAGAAAATGCGATTGCAGCGATTTGTCATTTTGATGTGGGGCGTCCTTGGGGCGCTGCCGGCCTGGGCCGTCGACATCGAGAACCAAGACCGCAAGGACACCAGCGTCGTGATCAATCGCGACGACGGGTCGAGCGAGACGCTCACCATGAAGGGCGGCCAGAAGCTGACCGACGTCTGCGCCAGTTGCGTGATCCTGGTGGGCGAAAGTTCGGTGGAAGTCCGCGGGCGCGACACCGCGATGATCAGAGGCGGCAAGGTCGCTATCAAGTCCGGGCGCTAGAGCGACGCAACTCTGCGCGGCCGATCCAAGCGGCGGCGGCGAGGATCGCGAGTGTGGCGACGATGAGGATCGTGGCCAGCGCATTGATCTTCGGACTGACCCCCAACCGAATGCTGGAGAAGACCATCATCGGCAAGGTGGTGGATTGTGGGCCCGAGACGAAGCTGGCGACGACCAGGTCGTCGAGCGAGAGCACAAAGGCCAGCAGCCAGCCGGAGATCAGCGCGGGGCGCAAAGCCGGCAGCGTGATGTGGAGGAAGACGGCGAAGGGTTTGGCGCCGAGGTCGGCAGCGGCTTCTTCGGTGTCGGCAGGCATGCCGGCCAGGCGCGCCTGCACGATCACCGCGACGTAAGCCAACGTGAACCCGGCGTGGGCGATGGTGATGGTGAAAAGCCCTCGCCCGGGCATGAAGCTGAAAGTTTGCTCGGCGGCAACAAACAGCAGCAGCAGCGAGATGCCAGCGACGACTTCGGGCAGGACGAGGGGTGCGGCCAAGGTGCCTGCGAGCAGCGTGCGGCCTCTGAAGTTTCCGAACCGTGCAAGGGCGTAACCGGCAGCCAGCCCCAGCGGCGTGGCAAGGCTGGCGGAGAGCACGGCGACGATGAGGCTGTTGCCGGCAGCCGTCATCAGTTGGCGGTCGGCGAACAACGCGCCGTACCATTCAGCGGAAAAACCGGTCCAGACAGTGACCAGGCGCGAGGCGTTGAAGGAATAGACCATCACCACCACGAGCGGGAGATAGAGGAAGGCGAGGCCAGCGCCGAGCATGAGCTTGGGAAAGGACTTCATCGCCGCGCCTCGCGGGCCTGCAAGGCCTGGAACAGCATAATGGGGGCGACAAGGACGACGAGCAGGACGACGGTGACGGCGGAGGCCAGCGGCCAATCGCGGTTGGAGAAGAATTCGTTCCACAGCACTTTGCCGATCATCAGGGTGTCAGGCCCGCCCATGAGTTCGGGGATGACGAATTCGCCGACGGCGGGGATGAAGACCAGCAGCGCGCCCGCCAGCACGCCGGGCAGCGACAGGGGGAGCGTCACGGAGAGGAAGGCGCGCCAGGGTTTGGCGCCAAGATCGGCGGCGGCTTCGAGCAGGGCGGGGTCTTGTTTCTCCAGGCGCGCGTAAAGCGGCAACACCATGAAGGGCAGGTAGGCGTAGACGATGCCGAGATAGACGGACCCAGTGGTGTTGAACATCATCAAGGGCGCGTCGATGAGGCCTAAGGACTCAAGGATGGTGTTGATGATGCCGGTGGGACGCAAAAGACCCATCCAGGCATAGACGCGGATCAGGAACGAGGTCCAGAAGGGCAGCATGACGAGCACGAGCAGGAGATTGCGCCGCTGCGAGCGCGCGATCGCATAAGCCATGGGATAGCCGATCAGCAGCGTGATGAGCGTGGAGACCGCCGCGATCTTCACCGAGCCGAGATAGGCCTTCACATAAAGGCTGTCTTCGAACAGCAGGCGGTAGTTGGCGAGCGTGGCCTGGATGCCCGTGATGGCGCCGTCGACGCGTGCGAAAAAATCGGTGTAGGGCGGCACGCGCAGCTCGGCAGTGGCGAAGCTGATCTTGAGCACGAGGGCGAGCGGCGCCAAGAAGAACAACGTGGTCCAAACCCACGGCACCGCCAGCACGAGACGCCTGCGCCAAACATCGGGTCTCATGGCGGCAGCACCGTCAGGGCTGTGGGAGACCAAGCGAGGTGTGCGGTGTCGCCTTTGTGCAGCACGGGCGCGCCGTCGCTGTTCTGCGACAACACGCGCACCACCCCGCCGGCGGCGGTTTTGACGAAGTAGGTCGAGACGGTGCCGAGGTAGACCGCCTCCTGCACCGTGCCGGTGAGGGTTGCCTCGGCGGCAGCGCCAATGCGGATGCGTTCGGGGCGCAAGGCCACGGCGGCCCCCTCGCCCGCGGCTTCAAGGCCAAGGGCGGGAACGGCGACGACGCCGGGGCGCAGGGGTTTGGCATCCCAGAGATTGATGTCGCCGAAGAAGCGTGCGACGCGGGCGTTGGCGGGGCGTTCGTAAAGGTCGCGCGGGCTGGCGGTTTGCAGGATGCGGCCGTGATCCATGACGGCGACACGGTCGGCCATGGCCATGGCTTCGCTTTGATCGTGGGTGACCATGATGAAGGTGATGCCGAGGCGCTCGCGCAAGGCCATGAGTTCGAGCTGAGTGCGTTCGCGTAAGTGTTTGTCGAGTGCGGCCATAGGCTCGTCGAGCAGCAGCACCTTGGGGCGTTTGGCGAGGCAGCGTGCGAGGGCCACGCGCTGGCGCTGGCCGCCGGAAAGTTCGTCGGGCTTGCGATGAGCGAGGGCCCCGAGCTCGACAGTATCGAGGGCCTCTTTGACGCGCGCTTTGAGCTCGGCGCCGGCGAGCCCGTCCTGCTTGAGACCGAAGGCGACGTTGTCTTCGACCGTCATGTGCGGAAATAGGGCGTAGGACTGGAACATCATGTTGACCGGCCGCGCGTAGGGCGCGGCTGTCGTGGCATCGACGCCGTCGATGAAAACGCGCCCCGTATCGGCCTCGGCGAGGCCGGCGATGATGCGCAGCAGCGTGGTCTTGCCGCAGCCTGAGGGGCCGAGCAGAGCGAGAAACTCATTGGCGGCAACGTCGAGGGTGACGTTGTCCACGGCGATGGTCGCACCGAAACGTTTGCTGACCGCCTCGATGCGAATGATTGGTGGCATTGTCAAAGGCATTTGTGGAAAGACCCCCTCACCCCAACCCTCTCCCCGTTGGGGAGAGGGTGCCGAGCGGAGCGAGGTGGTGAGGGGGATATTTCGCCGCAGCCAATGGGATCAGCTACCCGTCTTGACGCGGTTCCAGATGCGCGTGCGCAGGCGTTCGATGTCTTGCGCTGGCGTGCTCTCGGTGAACAGCTTGTCCATCATCTCTTTACTCGGATAAACCGTTTCGTCCTCGAGGATCTCTTTTTCGACGAAGGGTTTGGACTGGGCGTTGCCGTTGGCGTAGTAGACCTCGTTGGTGATGGGTCCAATGACCTCCGGCGTGAGGATGTAGTCGAGAAAGGCGTGCGCGGCGTCGGGGTGCGGTGCGTCCTTGGGGATCGCCATGAAGTCGAACCACATCACCGCGCCCTCTTTCGGGATGCTGTAGGCGATCTCGACACCTTTCTTGGCTTCCTCGGCGCGGTCGCGCGCCTGGAAGACGTCACCGGAGTAGCCCATGGCGACGCAGATATCGCCGTTGGCCAGGGCCGAGATGTATTCGGAGTTGTCGAACTTGCGGATGTAGGGGCGCACTTTTTGCCAGGCGGCGGCGGCGTCTTCGTAGTCCTTGGGGACTGTGGAGTGCGGATCGCGGCCCAGGTAGTTGAGGGTGAGCTCAAAAATGTCGGAGGCGGCATCGAAGGCGTAGATGCCGCACTTGGCGAGCTTGGCGGCGTTGGCGGGATCGAGGATCAGGTTCCAGCTGTCGACGGGCGCGTCCTTGCCCAGGATTTCTTCGACCTTCTTGACGTTGTAGCCGATGCCAGTGGTGCCCCACATGTAGACGATGCCGTGGGCGTTGCCGGGATCAGCAGCAGCACCGGCGCGATCGGCGACAGGTTTGTCCTGGGTGGAGAGATGCGGGAGTTTTGCTTTATCGAGGGGGCGGACGACCTTGGCGCCGATGAAGCGCTTGAGGACCGGGCCGTTGGGGACGACGACGTCGTAACCCGAACCGCCGGCGAGCAGCTTGCCTTCCAAAACCTCGGAAGAATCGAAAACGTCCATGTTGACCTTGATGCCGGTCTTCTTGGTGAAGTTCGCCAGCGTGTCCGGGGCAACGTAGTCGGACCAGATGTAGAGATTGAGGACTTTCTCCTCGGCGGCAGGTGCTGCCGTGCCGAGCACGGCGAGCAGCGCCAGCGCCATACCTGTGCCACAGATTTTACGGATCATGATTTCACCCTTTTGACGCGGCCTCATGATGAATCCCCTTCAGCGTCTTTCATACCCGATTTTGGCGGCCCATGCGATGTCGTACGGGCGACGTTCCGGAGTTATACTCGGGGCATGAAAACAGCCGTGTTGGCCTTTGCTCTCCTGATCGCTGCTCCAGCGGCGGCTGAACCCTTGCTGCCGTTGCAGCGGGCGGTGGCGGCGGCGGAAAAGACCGCCATAGAACGCGACGATGAGTTGGCGAAACGCCACCGCGCCACGCTGGCGGCGCTGAAACGCGACGTCGAAGCCCTGGCGAGTGCTGAAGGCTATGAGCGGGGTGCGTCGATCGGCGCGCTGCAGGCGGCGACGGCCCTGAGGCGCGCACGCCAGGCTTTGACGGAAGCCGTGCAGGACATCGTGGCCGAAGCCGAAGCGCTTGAGCGGGCGGTGGTCTTGGCGGCGCGCGGTGAAGTGGCCCCTTCGGCCACCGACCGGTTGGTGTGCGAGCGCGGGGATTGCGTGCCGGTTCCGGAACAACAGCATGCGTCGATGGTGCAGATGGGCGCGGTGCCGCCGAGCTTCGATGCCAGTGCCTGGCCGCCGGAGACGGCTTCGCCTCTCAGCCTGCTCGCATTGACGCCGGCAACGTCGCTGGCCGGCTTGCGGGCCGCCGCCGACACCGCGGCTGAGCGCGCACATGATGCCGCCGTGATCGCCGAAGACATGCGCGCGCGGCTGGAGGACAACGCCCCTTCGCGCCTATCCTATGCGCGCGCAGTGGAAGCCGCCGATCTCGCGCGCGCGGCGCAGGACGGCGCGCAAGGCGCGTTGCGCAAGGTGCTTGATACATATGCCAACACCGCGCGCGCGGCGCGGCGTGCCGCCATCATGGCCGGCGAGGGTTACATCCTGGCGCGCGGCGGACGCAAAGCCTGCGCCGGCGACACTTGCGTGACAGCCGAGGGCTTGGAGGCGGCGGCCTTTCTGGTGATCGGTGCTGCCGAGGAGATGAACGACGGGTTGAAGAGCTTGGCCCCCTTTGTCGCGCGGACGGCGGAGGGTGCTTATGTCTTTCGTTAGTGTCTTTCGCTAGGGCCTTGTGGCAGAGTCGCCCCCTCAAATAAGTGGGCATCACGCCGGCGGGAGATGATTTCATATGAGCAGCGGACCCATGAGCGCGGGGAGCAGTCCTGTGACGCGCGCCTATGCGCCCGGCCCGCATGGCCAGATCCATTACCGCCGCAGCGGACCGAAAGGCACGCGCAGCCCGCTTCTGCTGCTGCATTCGTGCCCCGGCTCGAGCTATCTCTTTGAAGCGCTCCTCGCCGAGATGGGGCGCGACCGCACCGTGATTGCGCCGGATTTTCCGGGCTTCGGCATGTCGGATGCGCCTGACGCGGCACCCGGCATCAGCGGTTACGCCGCGGCGATGCTGGAACTCGAGACCGCGCTGGGCCTCGGTGTCTTCGACATCATGGGCTATCACGCCGGCGGCGTGGTGGCGGTGGAGATGGCCCGTCTGCAGCCCCATGCCGTGCGCAGGATCGTGATGATCGGCGCGCCGGTGTTCACCGCCGAGGAGCGCACCGCCTTCAACGCGCGCTTTTCCGTGCACGACCCGGATGCGCGCGCCGCCGCCATGGACAAGGGCTGGCCGATCTTCAAGACCGAGTTCTGGAAGATGGGCGTTGACCCGGTGCGCACCTGGAACATCTATCTCGACGGCCAGAAGAACCCGGAGATTTCCGCCTGGGGTTTGCGCGCGGCGATCTCCTACGACCTCGCCGACGCCTTGAAACAGGTGACGCAGCCGGTGCTGGTGCTGAACCCCAAAGACGACTTGGCCGCCTATACGCCGCGCGCGGGGGCAGCGTTGAAGGACGGGCGCATCCATGACCTGCCGGAATACACACACGGCATGCTCGACGCGAAGACGGCAGACGTTGCCGCTATCGTGCGCGGATTCCTCGACCACTGATTCGCCAAACCACTCGGACTCCGCGGTTTTTATTTGCGCGCCTTCCGCGCGCGGGGTCCGCGGGTTTTTAGATAAGTAGACGCGGGAGCGTCACTTCGCTGCCGGCTTGGCGGCCGGTTCCATGAACGGTTCCCCTGGGATGTCGGGAGCCAGTCCCTTTTCCATCGCAGGCGTGACGACCGCAGGTCCTGCACCGCAGAGGTCGGCGTATTTGCCGGGCTGGCCGGAGGCCCAGGGTTTGTAGGTATTGGCGAGCTGCACGCGCTCGACGTCCGAAGGGACGCTGGCGCGCAGATACGTGTGCAGGGGATCGTATTCCACGAGACGGCCCGGGGGCGCGGTGGTCGTGGCACCAGCCGCGGCGGCATGCATTCCGGCGACGGCTGAATTGGCATGGGTCAGCTCGAGCGCGAAACGGTCGGCATCGAGTTCGTTGCCGCGCCTGACGGTATTGAGGGCGGGCGCGCCGATGAAAGTCCAATAGAGGCCGGCAATTCCCACGAGTAACGGCAACACGCCGATGTCTTCGATGCCCTTGACCCTGAGGCGCGGGCCAAAACGCCGCGCTGCAGCCCCACCGACAGAAAAAATCAAAAAGAGGCCGGCGGAGACCAGCAGCGTGGCAAAGCCAACCGTGGTCAGCGTGTCCGAGGCAATTTCGTGCTTCAGCTCGTGGGCGATCTTAGAGAGGAACTGTGCGTCCGAGAGCTCGCCGGCATCGGTGGCGCTCAGTAGAACGCGCGCGTCGGCCCCGCTGCCGTCGATGCCGGTGAGCTCGCCGCCGACGAACAGCGGGATGTTGCGCACCTTGCAGCGCTTGAACAGGGTGGTGAGTGTGTCGGAATTGATCTGGAGGTAGCGCGCGTCCGGCTGCGGCGGCATGTTGTTTTCGCGCGAGATATTGAGGACAAGAACCGGGATCGCGAAGACCGCGACAATCACCCACCAGCGCTTCGGGCTGAGCAGTGTCAGGAACGGCAGCACCAGGGCGGCGCCGGTGACATAGAGGAAGGCGTAAAACCCGCGGACGAGATTGACGAACAGCCAGGATGTGATGCTCGGCTGCCAGCCCGGCGGCTGAAGGGCGATCTCGAGCCAGTAGGAGACGGGCAGCGAGAGCAGTGTGACCACCGCCACGCTGATGAAGGCAAAGAGAATGACGGTGAACTGGTAGACGCCGCTGGTCCACACCGCGACCCGGTCGCGGAAGCGCGCCGAAAAGCCGGAGAAGAAATAGGCCAGCGGCAGACCGAAGATGACCAGCTGGCGCAAGAGCCAGATCAGGTCCGCCTTCAAGGTGAAGGCATCGACGCCGGGTGCGTTAACGGGAAGGGCGACCAGCGCGGAGGCGTCCATGGGATCCTAAGAAGATGCGGTGCGTTGCGCGAAGGCGGGAGTATATCGGTTTTGCCGGAACCGAGAAGCCTTAGAGCAGTGCGAATTCCGCCCAGAGCGGCACGTGGTCGGAACTTTTGACGTGCGATAGGGCGCGGGCATTCAACAGCTTCAAGCCGCGGTAGAAGACGTGGTCGAGGACTTGGTTGAAGTGCCTGAGCTGGGGGGCGGCAACGGGTACACGCGCGAGGCCGACGCCCTCCATGGCCTTCAGCAGCAGATGCCAGCGCGCCGGGTTCCAGGTGTTGAAGTCGCCGGCGACGATGCAGGGACCTTTGTGCGCGGCGACGGGGCCGACCATCTGCTCGACCTGATGGGCGAATTTGGAGGTCGAGACCAGGTTGATGGCGTGCACATTGATCACCAGCAGTTCGCCGTCACCGAATGGATAGGTGGTCTGCAAAAATGTTTTCGGCGTGCCGATGAAGGGCTCGCGGTGATGCGAGCGGATGGCGGCGCGCGAAAGCGAGGGCACGCGGCTGCCGGTCTTGGGGCCGGTGGTGATGGACTGCTCGGTGCCCAAGTTCTCGGCCATGATCCATTCCATCCCGCTGGTGATATGGAAGGGGTGCGCGAGGCCGCCGTGCAGCACGGCTTCTTGCAGACAGGCAAGCTCGACGCCGGTGCTGAGCGCGGTGAGGTCGGGCATGCAGCCGGCGCGGCGCGCCTTGAACATGTTCCAGGAGATCATCTTCAAGGTCGCGCCAAAACTGGTCGCGCTCGCCGTGCCCAAGGTCTTGAGCGCGGCGGCTTCGGCGAGGGGCTGGAACTGGCTGCGGATACGGAACATGAAGGCCTGAAGATAAGGCGATAACGCGTC
>CANKHC010000117.1 GCA_947481595.1 Fidelibacterota bacterium | reverse complement strand
TGTTTTTGATCTCGTTCATCTTCCGCTGCCTTGCGCAAGGCGGCCGGAGCCGCCGCTTTCAACGAAGCCTGGACGTAAGTGTGGATATGCGCCGCTGCGTCGCGGCCGTCGCGGATCGCCCAGACGACCAGCGATGCGCCGCGCACGATGTCGCCGGCGGCAAACACGCCGTCCATGGTGGTCATCAGCGTCTTATAGTCGGTCTTCAGCGTGCCCCAGCGCGTCAGGCCCAGGCCCGGCTCACCGAACATCGCGGGCAGGTCTTCGGGGTCGAAGCCCAACGCTTCGATGACGATGTCGGCGGGCACGACGAACTGCGAGCCTTCGACTTCTTCCGGCGCCGCGCGGCCCGAAGCGTCGGGAGTCCCCAGGCGCATACGCAGCGCTCGCACACCGGTCACCTTATTTTTGGCGTCATGCAGCACCGCCTCCGGCGCGGTCTGCCAGACGAACTCCACACCTTCCTCGATGGCGTTGGCGACCTCGCGCTGCGAGCCCGGCATGTTCTCGCGATCGCGCCTGTACAGACACTTCACGCTCTTAGCACCCTGCCTAATGGCCGTGCGCACGCAATCCATGGCGGTGTCGCCGCCGCCGATGACCACAACGTTCTTTCCTGCTGCGTTCAGCATGCCGTTCTCGTACGCCGGCACCTTGTCGCCCAAGCCCTTGCGGTTGGCCGCGGTCAGATACGTCATCGCCTTGTGCACACCGTCCGCGCCCACACCGGGGCAGGTCATGGCGCGCGCCTTGTAGACACCGGTCGCGACCAGCACGGCGCTGTGTTTTTTGCGGAGTTCAGCGAAGCTCACGTCGCTGCCGACGTTCACATTGCAGTGAATCTTGACGCCGGAGTCCGCGAGCAGTTTCACGCGCCGCGCCACGACCTCTTTCTCCAATTTGAAATTGGGAATGCCGTAGATCAGCAATCCGCCGGCGCGGTCGTAGCGGTCGTAAATCTCCACCTGGTAGCCCTGCTTGCGCAGTTCTTCCGCCGCCGCCATGCCGCCGGGTCCGGCACCGATGATGCCGACGGACTCCTTACGTTCAGTCGCCGGCGTGATCGGCTTCACCCAGCCCTTCTCCCACGCCGTGTCGGTGATGTACTTCTCCACCGCGCCGATGGTCACCGTGCCGTGTTTGGACTGTTCCAGCACGCAAGAGCCTTCGCACAACCGATCCTGCGGACAGATTCGTCCGCAGACTTCGGGCATGTTGTTGGTGGCGGATGAGACCGCATAGGCCTCTTCCAGACGGCCTTCCGCGACCAGCTTCAGCCAGTCGGGGATGTTGTTCTGCACCGGGCAATGCACCTGGCAAAAAGGAATGCCGCATTGCTCGCAGCGCGAGGCCTGATCGCCCGCGTCGCTGTCCGCCCAGGTCTCATAAATCTCGTCGAAGTCCTTGCGGCGCGCGTCAGCCTTGCGTTTGGCGGGCATGGCCTGCGCCAGGCTCAGGAACTGGAGCATGTTGCGCTTGGTCTCGACGTTCTTCTTCTCGCTCATGAGGCGTCTCCGCAAATGTCCTGCGGGCGATCACACGGACCGCCGCGCGCTTCTCTTTCATCCCCCCGGTGAAAAAGGGTGCCCGCGTTCTGGGACGGGGCACCAATTGCCGGAACATATCGGCCCATTTTCCGCCAAACCAGCATAAATGGTAAACACACCTGACCTATTTATAGACCCCCTCAGGCCTGCTTTCCCTGACATGACAGAAAATCGAAGGTCCGGTTAAAAGTAGTAATCACATGAATACTAATCGCTACGCTCTTGGCGCTTTTGGCATAATCTCCAAAGTGTTATAACCAAGGGGGCTACAAGGGGTAGGCGAGTAAGTTGACGTTCACGCAATTAATTGTGCTTGCCATGCTGCAGGCCGTGACCGAAATCTTGCCGCTGACCAGCGCTGGCCACCGGGTTCTGCTTGAGCCCCTGATTGGCTGGTCGCAGGACGGCAGCGCGCTCCCCGTCACTCTCGCTCTGGCGATTCTCGTCTACTTCTGGCGCGATGTTGGTGACATGGTCGTCGGCGTGTTCCGCGCCGCCAAGGGCAAACGCGACTCAGGCGCGCGACTCGCTCTCCAGATCCTCACCGCGGCCGTGCTCACCATCGCAACCGGTGTGCTGCTGCAAATTTATGTCCTCGGCGCGCTCAACCCACCGCCAGCCGTGATGGGCTGGATGATGATCGGCACCGCGGTGCTGCTGTTTTTCTTCGACCGCATGAGCATGACGGTCAAGCGCATCGAGCACGCGACTTTCCTCGATGCGGTCCTGATCAGCTTGGGACAGGTGGTGGCCCTCTATCCCGGCATTGGGTCGGTCGCGGCGATGGTACTCATCGCGCGCTTGCTCGGTTATGAGCGCGCCGCCGCCGCGCGCTTTTCGTTCCTGCTCGCCGCCCCGGTGCTCATCGCGATCGGCATCCGCGGTTTGGTCGCAACGCCGCCACAGGCCTCACAAACCGTCCAGGGCCTCTTGCCGTCCGTCGCGGCCTTCTTCGCCGCCCTGATTGTGATCGCCATCCTGATGGCTTGGCTCAGGCGCGGCAGCTTCACGCCCTTTGTGATCTACCGCTTGCTCCTGGGTGCCGCCGTCCTCGCCGTGGGCTACGGCTGGATCACGTTGTGAAGACCACTGTCGAATTCTACTTCGGTTTCGGCAGCCGCTTTTCATATCTCGCCTCGACGCAGATCCCGGCGCTCGAACGGGATCTGGGCGTGCACGTCGCTTGGCGGGCCACATCGGTAGGGGCGCTCGTGAAGGCGCGCGGCGGGCAAAATCCCTTCGTACGCGACGCCTCGGGCAATTGGTCCGGTGTCGTCATGTCCGGCCAATACGACGAAACCTATCGCCGTACCGATCTCGCGCGTTGGGCGCGGTTCTACGACGTGCCTTATAACGAGCCGCCGCCGCCCGTCATGGACAGCACGCGCCGCGCCCTCTATGCCGTCGCGGCCGAACTCCAGGGCCTGGCGGCGCCGTTCTCCCGCGCGCTGTTCGCATCGATCTATGAGGATACCACCGCGACCGCCGAAGACGATTGCCTGGGTATCGCCCGCGCCGTTGGTCTCGACGAGAAAAAACTCCAAGACGACCTAGCCTCGGGTGCCGCGCAATCCCGTCACGACGTGTTTGTGACAGAAGCCATGGCTTCTCGGGCCTTTGGCGTTCCTACATTTATCGTCGGCAAAGAACTATTCTGGGGCAACGACCGTTTGGTGTTACTGCGCGACCACCTCAAAAGAACCAATGCTTAGAAAACTCTACGACTGGACCATGCGTCTCGCCGAGCGGCCCAACGCGCTGCCGGCGCTGGGCGTGTTTTCGTTCATGGAAAGCTCGTTCTTTCCGGTGCCGCCCGACGTCATGTTGATCCCGATGATCCTGGCGCGCCGCGACCGCGCCTGGCTGATCGCAACCGTCTGCACCGTCTCCTCAGTGCTCGGCGCGCTGCTCGGCTATTTCATCGGCGCGGTACTCTTTGAGACCCTCGGACGCTGGGTGATCGACCTTTACGGACTGGCTGCGAAAGTCGCCGAGTTCCAGGCCTTCTACGATGAATACGGCCTCGCGGTTATTCTCATCAAGGGCCTCACGCCCATCCCGTTTAAGCTGGTGACCATCACGTCGGGCGCCATGCACTTCAACATCCCGCTGTTCATCGCAGCCTGCGTGGTCACGCGCGGCGCGCGCTTCTTTCTCGTCGCCGCCTTGCTGAGGGCCTACGGCGAGCCGATCCGCGCTTTCATCGAAAAGCGCCTGACCCTTCTCTTCTTCGCATTTTTGATTTTGCTGATCGGCGGCTTCGCCGCGATCAAGTACCTGTAGGCTGCTTTAGCAGCAGCGCGACATGCCGCGGCCGTAACGCGCGTCGAGGCGTTCACGGAAGAACTGCTCGTAACTGGGAATCGCCTGGCCTGGGTGGCGGTTCTTCACATGCTCCACATACACGTCGTAGTCCGGCATGCCACACATCAGCCGCGCCGATTGCTGCACGCGGTCGAGCATCGTGGTGAGCACGCTGCGCGAGGCCTCGAGTTTCTTGAGGGCGTTCATCTAGCCGCAGCCCTTGGCCATGCCCGGCCGGTAGCGACCGTCGACCCGGTCGCGGTAGAACTGCTCATAGCTGGGGATCGGCTGGCCGGGTTTCTTGCTCTTCAAGAAGGCAACATAGGTCTCGTAGTCCGGCAGTCCCAGCATGAGGCGCGCGGATTGCTGAACCCTATCCATCACAAGCGAAAGGACGCTGCCCGTCCTGAGATCAAGGGGGGCAGCGTCCTTTGCACTTTGCATCGTCTCTAAGTCTTTAGGCACGGGCGCGTTCGCCCTCCATGACATGTTCGCCGCGGCGCATCTGCAGGATCGAACGTGCCGCGAAGGCGAGCATGGCGATCACCACCGCCAGGAACACCAGGCCGAGGGCGGCGTCCAGGTAGTCGTTGAACACGATGCGCTCCATTTCCTCCAAGGAACGCGCCGGTGCCAGCACCGTTCCGGTGGCGAGGCTCGCCTTCAGCATGTCGGCGTGTGCCAGGAAGCCGATGGCCGGCGCGGGGTGCCAGATCTTTTCGATCCCGGCGGTCACCGTGCAGATCAGCAGCCAGCCCAGTGGAATGCCCGGAACCAGGATGTACTTGCTGTAGCCGTACTTCATGAAGCCTACGACCGTGAAGGTCAGCGCGATCGCCGCCAGCATCTGGTTGGCGATGCCGAACAGGGCCCACAGGCTGTTGATGCCGCCGAAGGGATCGATCACGCCCTGATACAGGATGTAACCCCAGGCGGCGATGGCAACACCGGTGCCGATAACGTTGCCGGTCCACGACGTGGTCTTGCCCAGTTCCGCGTTCGCGAGGCTGAGGAAGTCCTGGATCATGAAGCGCGCGACGCGCGTACCCGCGGTCACGGTCGTCAGGATGAACAAGGCTTCGAACAGGATCGCGAAGTGATACCAGAACGCCTTGGCCGCCGTGCCACCCACAGCCGACGACAGGATGTGCGCCATGCCGAGGGCCAGTGTCGGTGCACCACCGGTGCGCGACAGGATCGAAGCTTCGCCCACGTCCGCCGCCGCCTGGCTCAACTGCTCAGGCGTGATGACGAAGCCCATGTTGGAAACCGCAGTCGCTGCGGATTCCACCGTGGTGCCGATCAAGCCGGCGGGGCTGTTGACGGCGAAGTACTCGCCCGGATCCAGCACGCAAGCCGCCGTCAACGCCATGATGGCGACGAAGCTTTCCATCGCCATGGCGCCGTAGCCGATGGCACGCGCTTCAGGTTCCTTGTCGAGCATCTTCGGCGTCGTGCCCGAGGCGATCAGGGCGTGGAAGCCCGAGATCGCGCCGCAGGCAATGGTGATGAACAGGAACGGGAACAGCGCGCCGGAGAATGCAGGACCGGTGCCGTCGACGAACTTGCTCACCGCCGGGAAGGACAGTTGCGGCAGCGTGACGACGATGCCGATGGCCAGGCCCAGGATGGTGCCGATCTTCAGGAAGGTCGACAGGTAGTCGCGCGGTGCTTGCATCATCCACACCGGCATGATCGCGGCGACGAAGCCGTAAATGATGATGCCCCAGGCGATCTCCGGCCCAGTGAGGGTGAAGATCGGGCCCCAGACGGCGTCGTCGGCGACGTATTTGCCGCCGATGAGCGCGCCCATGAGCAAGATGACGCCGATGACCGAGATCTCCATGATCCGGCCCGGGCGGACGAAGCGCATGTAAAGTCCCATGAACAGGGCGATCGGGATGGTCATGGCGACGGTGAAGGTGCCCCAGGGGCTGGCGGCGAGCGCTTTGACGACCACAAGGCCCAGCACCGCGAGCAGGATGGTCATGATCAGGAAGATGCCGAACTGGGCGACCAGGCCTGCTTCACGGCCCATGATGCCTTTGATCATCTGGCCAAGGCTGGCGCCGCCGTGGCGGTTCGAGAACACCAGCATGATGAAGTCTTGCACGCAGCCTGCGAAGACCGCGCCGATGATGATCCAGAGCGTGCCGGGAAGGTAACCCATCTGTGCGGCAAGCACGGGACCGACCAAGGGACCGGCGCCGGCGATGGCGGCGAAGTGGTGGCCGAACAGCACGTATTTGTTCGTCGGCACATAATCGAGACCGTCGGTCATCGTGTGCGCGGGGGTCTTTACGTTGGCGTCGAGCTTGAAGATCGAGTTGGCGATGAAGGTCGAATAGAAGCGGTAGCCGACCAGGTAGGAACACACGGCGGCGATCACCAGCCAGGCGGCGTTGATCGGTTCGTCGCGCACCAAGGCGATGACGCCTAAGGCGGTTGCGCCGAGCAGCGAGACTGCCACCCAAGCAAGTTTGTTGACTGCCGTCATGTTTGCCCTCCCGGACTTCGAATTAATCTAAATGAACAGGGCAAGGGGCCGCCCCACAGCGGGGTCCCGTACCCGGATGGCCTAACCTAAAACATTTCCGGGCGATGGGGGAAGCGTTTCGCCCTGGAAAAGGCGACGAAAGAGGGTCTTTTTATCCCGCGCCGCACGCCACAAGCCTGGCGAAATCCAGGCCTTGTTACGGCCCGGAATCAAGCGGGAATCCTTTAGCGCGCCTGGAGGCGCAACTTCTTGGTCTGTTGCACGCCCCGGAAGCGCTTGAGATATGTCGGAACCACCACCTCTAATGTAGTCGGGGTGATGCCGAACACCGCCAATCCCGGCCTGCGGCCGGTGGCGACATTGCCCAGTTTCAGCAGCTTGACCTGGTCTGGGGTCAAAAGGGGCTTGGGCAGGAACTGCAGGAACATCGCCGCGATCTCGGCCACCGGATAGGGCAGGCCCCAGATCATGCGCCGGCGCCCCGTCTCCTTGTTGACGATGTGGGCCAGGGCCCGCATGTCGTAAACCTTCGGCCCGGCCAGTTCATAGATCTTGCCGGCGTGGGCTTCGCCGGTCAGGGCCTGGGCCATGGCTTCGACCACGTCGCCGACATAGACCGGCTGAAACTTCGAGCCGCCGCCTTGCGGGGCGTGCGGGTTGGTGTTGGTGAAGAACACAATCGCCGGCGCCACTTGAGCCATCCAGCCCAGCGTGTTCATGAAGCCGTCTTCGGTGCCGAAAACCACCGAGGGGCGGATGATCGTGGCCCCCGGGAAAGCCGCGCGCACAGCCATTTCACCGGCATCTTTCGACACCGCATACTTGGACGGCGACTGCGGATCGGCCCCCAGCGCCGACATGTGGATCAGGCGTTTTACACCCGCGGCAGCCGCGGCTTTGGCGACCGTTGTGGCGGCATCGACGTGGATCGCCTGGAAGGTGCGCTTGCCGCGCTCGTTCATGATACCGACGAGATTGACGACGGCATCGGCGCCTTCAACGGCGGCGGCAACGCCAGCGGGATCAGTGACCGAGCATGGGATCAGAGCGATCTGGCCGAGGTTGCCGGCGGGCTTCAAGAACCAGGCCTTCGGCACGTCGCGCACCGCGACCCGCACGCGCCAGCCCTGAGCTGCCAGATGGCGCACCAGATAGCGGCCGATGAAGCCCGATCCGCCGAAGATCGTCACCAGTTTTTCAGTCATATCGCCTTGCCTTGGAAGGTCCCCAACAGGTCTGTTACTTCGCACAGAAAGGAGAGGGGTGGCAACCATTTGGCCCACGCCTCCTGCCCGTGCAGGTCCCCGCCAACCGGCCTAAATCCTTGGCCTGCCTTGCATTGACTCTGGGGGGCGGGCGCTATATCCCTCTCGCCCTGTTCAAGGCGGGCCGCCTAATTCCTGAAGGCCCTCCTTCGGGCGCCCAGGTGGTGGAATTGGTAGACGCGCTGGCTTCAGGTGCCAGTGTCCGCAAGGACGTGTAGGTTCGAGTCCTATCCTGGGCACCACTTCCCATAATTGTACCGCGTACAATTATACAAGAACGCGGCCAGCAGGCTCGGCCATGACCACGAAAATCGTGCTCCTCTTCTTAGCGTTGTTTGCGGCTTTGCCAGCCTCTGCTGCGTCGAACGCAAAACAACCCGTCGCGTCATCCGACACAAATGTGGTCTTCATTGATCTCAAATACGGTCGCATCCTCATCAAGATGCATCCCGAGCTCGCCCCCAAGCACATCGCGCGCATCAAGCAACTTGTCGGTTACGGCTTCTGCGACGGCCTGTCGTGGTTCCGGGTCATCCCAGGATTTATGGCGCAAACCGGTGGCGCCTACGACAAAACGGGGCGGACGATTCCTGCCGAGATCAATTCAGGCCGGACGACGCGCGGTGCCGTGTTCATGTCACATGGGAAGGACATAAACTCCGCTGACAGCCAGTTCTTCATCCTGCTTGCCGACTCCCCCCACATCAAAGGCAACTTCACGTATTGGGGCGAAGTCATCTCAGGCATGGAGGTGGTTGATCAGATAAAAACAGGAAACGCGTTGGACGGAAGTGTCGACAGCCCTGACAAAATTATAAAGATGGGTTTCCCGTCTAACGAATAGCTTCACTGAACATCGGCGCTAGGCTGCGACGCGTTCAGGCCCGGCAATGGGTGGGCCGAGCCGGGGCAAAAGGATGGCGACGGTCGTTCCCGCGCCATCCGATGGAGAGGCGACAATCGTGCCGCCCAGTTGGCGGACAAAGATCGCGATGTAATTAAAGCCGCGCCTCTCGGGCGCCTTTGCGGTGTCCGTGTCTTTCTTTGCGATGCCGATCCCGTTGTCGCTGACGGTCAGCGCGATGTTGTCGCCGGCCTGCTTCACGCTCACCACAACGCGCCCGATGCCGTCGGGAAAGGCATGCTTGACGGCATTGGTCGCCAACTCGTTCACCAAGAGACCAAAGGGCACGGCCTTGTCCGGATCGATCTCCAAGGCTTCGGCATCGACCTCGATTTTAATGTTTGAAGCCGCTCCCAGCAAGGTCGCCGACATCGTCTTGGCGATTCCGCGCAAGTAAGAGTCAGCCGTGATGGCGCCGCCGCGTTTGGAATGTGAGATCAAGTCGTAAAGCTCGGCAATCGCGCCGATCCGGGCTTGCATGGCACGGTAACCCACAATGTTCGCATCCGGCATCGATTTGGCTTCAAAGCCGATGAGGCCGACAATGATCTGCAGGTTGTTCTTGATGCGATGTGAAATCTCGTTCTTCAGCATTTCCGCGTCGCGCTCGCGCTGCTTACGGTCGGTGATGTCTTCAAAAACCAGCAACAGGCGGTGGGCATGGTTTCCCGGTTGCGAAATCTTCCGCGCATTCAGATTGAAGACGCGCCGGCCCAGGCCAGGAAAATCGTCCTCGATCTCGAAGCTTTCGATCGGCTGGTCGTCAGGGATGACCCTCTCCATCAAGTCGCGAAACACCCGCACATTCCACTGGTGCTGACCAAGTTCGAAGATCTGGCGTCCGTGAGCCTGGGCCTGCGTGATCCCGAAGGCCACCAAAAAGGCCTTGCTAGCGATCACGATGGTCATGTCACCGTCGAGCACCACCAAGGGATCGCGGATCGTGTCGACGATATTGCGCGTGAGATGCCAATTGCGCCGGCTCTCGGCTTCGACGCTTTCCAAACCGCGGCGCAACGCCACAGCTTCAAAGGCGGCATCAACGCCGCGACAGCCACGCTGGTCTCTTGCATCGCCGTCACATAAATGACCGGCGGCGGGTCGGCCAAACCGCGGATCACCGCCAAGGTCTCTAGGCCGTCTTGATTAGGCATAACGTGGTCGAGGGCGACGACGTCGATGCCACCTTGAGCGATGCGCGCGGCACCGCTGACGCCGTCGGTTGCAATCTCAACGACGTAACCGTTGCGTTCCAAATCCTTTTGCACAAGCCGGCACAAGCCTGGATTGGCCTGATGGTTTTTTTGTACCAGCGGAACTGAGACTACTGCATAGCTGATGTCCCATCTAGATGGGACATCAGCGGCGCCAAAGTTTGCGGTGCCGGTGGGCGGTAACCGAGCGAGGAGTGTGGTCTGACCGTATTGTAGTGGTGG
>CANKHC010000116.1 GCA_947481595.1 Fidelibacterota bacterium | reverse complement strand
CCTTTCCAGCGGGTGATTTTCAAGAGCCTGCCAAACCGGAAACGGGAATATGAAATACTCGCCCGGACGTTGGGGACGGTCGAGATGCAGTTGAATAAAGCGCCCTTGCGTACACGCGATTGCTAAATCGTTGCGCAGAAGTTCGCGGGCGTAGTGAAGGCCCGACGGAAAAAGCAAATCATCGTCACCCTGCGTGACCAGATATTCTCCGTGAGACATCTCGGCGAGGTCGAGCAGCCTTTTTGTGTTCCGGGCTTCGCCGTCTTGCCGAACAATCCTGATGTGGGGGGAGACTTGCCGGCAAAAAGCGTCCAACGCCGGGATGCTTTCTTGCCCCTTCCATACGCCGATGATCGTTTCGCCTTGATGTCCAAGGAGATAAAGGAATCTGACGGCGTGCCTGACCCAACCAAATCTTTGATCGAGGTTGGCGGGCATGAGGACTGAAATGGACATAACGGATTTACGCCGAACCGGACTTGCACAGGCAACTACATTCTCGTCCTGGCGGTCAAAGTGCTGCGTTTACTGGTAAATACGGCGCGTTATCTGGCTATTAGCGAATAAGGGGTAATTTGATAAGCTGACGAGAACCAAAACAGAACAAACGCTGAGTATCGTGACCGACGCACCCGCCATCGCCCAGCAAATCTGGGACATGAAATACCGCCTTAAGTCGATCGAGGGCGTTCCCCTCGACGCGACCGTGGGTGACACCTGGCGCCGCGTGGCGCGGGCTTTGGCTGCGCCCGAAAAAGACCCTGACCTGTGGGCGCAGCGGTTTGAAACCGCACTGGCCGATTACCGCTTCCTGCCGGCGGGACGCATCCTCGCCGGCGCCGGCACCGGGCGCACCGTCACCCTGCACAACTGTTTTGTGATGGGCACCATCGGCGACGACATGGGTTCGATCTTCGCCAACCTGCGCGAAGCGGCACTGACCATGCAGCAGGGCGGCGGCATCGGTTACGACTTCTCGACGCTGCGTCCCCGCGGCGCGCCGGTGAAAGGTGTGGGCGCGGATGCATCCGGCCCGCTCTCGTTCATGGATGTCTGGGATTCCATGTGCCGCACCATCATGAGTGCCGGTTCGCGCCGCGGCGCCATGATGGCCACCTTGCGCTGCGACCATCCCGATATCGAAGAGTTCATCACCGCCAAACAGACGGCCGGCCGCCTGACCATGTTCAACGTCTCGGTGCTGGCGACGGATGCCTTCATGAGTGCTGTGAAGCGCGATGAGGACTGGCAACTCGTGTTCGGCGGCAAGGTCTATAAGACCGTCAAGGCCAAGGTGCTCTGGGACAAGATCATGCGCGCGACGTATGAGTATTCCGAGCCTGGCGTGATCTTCATCGACCGCATCAACGCGCGCAACAATCTCTATTACTGCGAGTCCATCAGCGCCACCAACCCCTGCGGCGAGCAGCCGCTGCCGCCCTACGGCACCTGTTTGCTGGGCTCGATCAATCTGGCGCGCCTGGTGGCGGAGCCTTTCACCGAGAAGGCCCGCATCGATCTTGGCGCGCTGAAGGATCTGGCGGCGCTGGCCGTGCGCATGATGGACAACGTCGTCGAGGCTTCCAAATACCCGGTCGCGGCGCAGCGCACCGAGGCCGAAAGCAAACGCCGCATCGGCCTGGGTGTCACGGGCCTCGCCGATGCGCTGATCATGTGCGGCTTGCGCTATGGATCACCCGAGGCCGTCGCGTGCACGCGCACCTGGATGACCGCCTTCCGCGACGCGGCCTACAACGCCTCGATCGATCTCGCCGCCGAGAAAGGCGCTTTCCCGCTTTTCGACCGCGAGAAGTATCTGGCCGGAGAGACCATCCGCGCATTGCCGGAAGCCTTGCGCAAACGCATCGCCAAGCACGGCATCCGCAACGCCCTGGTGACCTCCATCGCGCCGACGGGAACGATCTCGCTGTTCGCGGGCAATGTTTCCTCGGGTCTGGAACCGGTGTTCAGTTTCAACTACACCCGCAACGTCCTGCAGCGCGATGGCTCTAAGCGCGCCGAGGATGTCACTGACTATGCCGTGGCCCTCTATCGTTCCCTCAAGGGCGAGGCAACATCACTGCCCACATATTTCGTCGATGCCCAGAGCCTCGCCCCCGCCGACCACCTAGTCATGCAGGCGGCGGTGCAGGACTCGATCGACAGCTCGATCTCCAAGACCATCAACGTGCCGGAGAGTTTCCCCTTCGCGGCCTTCGCGGAGGTCTACATGCAGGCCTATGACATGGGCTGCAAAGGCTGCACCACCTATCGCCCCAGCGCCGTGCGCGGCGCGGTGCTTGAATTGAAAAAGGACAAGCGGGCAGCCGAGGACGATACGACAGTGCCGCTGGCGCGCCCCGAGACGCTGCCGGGCCTGACCTACAAGCTGCGCTGGCCCGAGAGCGATCACGCCATGTACATCACCGTCAACGACATCATGGCCGAAGATGCAAAAGGCCTGAAGGTGCGCCGGCCGTTTGAAGTGTTCATCAACTCCAAGAACATGGAGCACTACGCCTGGACGGTGGCCCTGACGCGCATGATCTCGGCGGTGTTCCGCCGGGGTGGCGATGTCAGTTTCGTCGTCGAGGAGCTGAAGGCGGTGTTCGATCCGCGCGGCGGCCAGTGGATGAACGGCCGCTACGTGCCTTCGCTGCTCGCCGCCATCGGCGACGTCATCGAGCAGCACATGGTCGAGATCGGCTTCCTCGCGCGCGAAGCCGGGATGAGGTCGGTGGCCGGAGACGGCAAGATCGTCAGCCTCAAGGACGCGAACACAAAAGAATCCGGGGGCCGCGAAAAACGTCTGCGCGCCTGCCCAAAGTGCGGCACTTATGCCCTCCTGCGCCAGGAAGGGTGTGACACGTGCCTGGCCTGCGATTACTCGAAATGTAGCTAGATCGCGGGCTTACTGAAGTTATCCACAGAGTCTTCGTCACAAATTCGTCACATCCTAAAATCGCGTTTTGTTGCGAGAATGTGGCTGCGGGGCCTGTGGATATTACCTACAGTCCTGGCCTGATTTGTGGGGAAAAAGTATATCCATGGCGCGCGTCACACCAGCTGAGCGGAAGTCCGACGCGCTCAAAGCCCCACCGCAAAAAGCCAAGTCGCGTACGCTCAAGAAACGCTCGCGCGCGCTCGGCACCGCCCGCGATCGCCTGAAGCCCATGCCGACGCGTGCGCCGTCTTGGACCAAATCCAAACCGATTGCGCTGAAGCCGGATGCCACGGTCGACGATGCCATCGCCGTGGTTGTCACCTCGTGCCTCGCGCACTGGAAGCGCAACCTGGGCGCCGCCGTCGATGGCCGCGCGCCCGAGGGCCTTCATCAGGTACGGGTGTCGTTGCGCCGTTTGCGCTCCGCCCTGACGGCCTTCAAGGCCTTCATCCCGCCGGAGCAGCGCGAAACCCTCAACACCGAAGCGAAGTGGCTGCTCTCGGCGTTGGGCCCGGTGCGCGACCTTGACGTCTTCGTGCGCGAACTGGCCGCCCCGCTCGCGGGCCGGCTCTCCGACAGCGCCGATCTGGTGCAATTGATGCGCGCGGCGCGCGCGGCGCAAAAGTCCGCCCAGGTATCCGCCGCCAGAGCCCTCGAAAGCGTGCGCGCCAAGCGCTTTGCCGCCCGCATCGAAGCCTGGCGCGACGGGCGCGGCTGGCGCGGCGGTGAAACCAAGCGCGACGCCCGCAAGACTGAGGCTGCCGACTTCGCCAAGCGCCTGGTCAACCGCCGCGTCGACAACATCCTTACCGAATTCCATGACGTCGAAGCGTTAAAGGCCGAGGAGCGTCACGAGCTGCGCATCGCCGTCAAGAAGACACGCTACGCCATCGAGTTCCTGCACGATGTCCTGCCCGCCAAACGCGCGCAGCGCCTCGCCGGCATCCTCAAGAGCCTGCAGGACAGCTTAGGTCACCTCAACGACATCGAAGTCGCCGAGCGCACCGTCTCCGCGCTGGTCAACGAGGCCGATAGCGGGCTTGTACGCCGCCAGATCGCCACGGGCGGCAGCGCGGTCGGGGTCTATCACAAGGATGCCGCCGCCGATGCTGAGCCCCTGACCTTCAAGCTTTGGCGCAAACTCAAGAAAGCGCCGTCGCTTTAGCTCAAGCGACAGGCACCAGCGCTGACGGCTCAAGCGGCAGGGCGGTGGTGTACTTGATCTCTTCCATCACGAAGGTCGAGCTGACGTCCGACAGCGCCACGCGCTTGATCAGGCGCTTGTAGAAGGCGTCGTAGGCGTCCATGTCCTTGACCACGACCCGCAGCAGATAGTCGATATCGCCGGCCATACGCCAGATCGCGGTGATCTCGTTCATCTCCTTCACCGCGCGCGCGAATTTCTGCAGCCAGACGTCGTCATGTTGATTGGTGCGGATGATGACGAACACCGTGAGGCCAAGGTTCAGCTTCTTGCCGTCGAGCAAAGCCACGCGCGCTTTGATCACCCCGGACTGCTCCATCTTCTGGATGCGCTTCCAGCACGGCGTCTGCGACAGGCCGACTTTGGTCGCGATCTCAGCGATCGACAGGCCGGCATTAGACTGCAGCAGGGCCAGGATCTTGCGGTCGATGGGGTCCATGGAAAACACTCCTCACTAAGGTAAAAGCCGGCATAAGGCGGCAGCGCAGGCTGCGCGACCCCGGGAAACACCCTTCATCGTCTGAGCCGCGCGAGTCGGAAAGCCGTCCCGGAAATCCACTGGATCAAAGAATAATTATCTCTTTGAGGGCAGTCTATGGCCTCTGCGAAGATTTTTATTTCCTATCTTTGCAGGCGCGGTGCTATACGGCATGCGACTCGAACTTCACCCGGCGCGCGGCGTAACCGCGCGCCGCTTTTTAATGCCGGCATCCGGCCGGACGCGCACCCAAGGTGCAGCGCGGCTTTTCTTTGGAGCAACGCAATGTCGCTGCGTTCCCTGCTGACGTCCATCAAGGCGCGCGATCCCGCCGCGCGCTCGCTTTACGAAATCGCGTTCCTTTATCCCGGCGTGCGCGCGCTGTTCTTCCACCGCATCGCTCATGCGTTGTGGAGCATGAGGCTGCTGTTCCTCGCGCGCTTCGTTTCTGAAGTGGGCCGTTGGCTTTCGGCCATCGAGATCCATCCGGCGGCGGCCATCGGCCAGCATCTGTTCATCGATCACGGCACCGGTGTGGTCATCGGTGAGACCGCCGTGATCGGCAACGACGTCACGCTGTACCACGGAGTGACCTTGGGCGGCATCGCGCCCGGCAGCCTGCCGCAGGGCCGGCGCCATCCCATCATCGAGGATGGGGTCATCATCGGTGCCGGCGCGCAGGTGCTCGGCGGCATCACCGTCGGTAAGGGCGCCCGCGTCGGCGCCAATGCCGTCGTCGTGAAGGACGTTCCCCCGGGTGTCACCGTTGTCGGCATTCCGGCGCAAGTCGTCGCGGCGCGCGCTGCCACGCGCCCCGATTTCCTTCCCTATGGGTCGCCTTGCGACGACCTGCCCGACCCCACCCAGCGTGCCCTCTGCGGCCTGCTCAACGAGGTCGAATCCTTACGCCGTCGCCTGGCCGAACTCGAGGCTGGCAACCCCGAAGCCGCAGCGACCGCTCGAGGCTGGGAAGGCAAGTCCCGCCAGCAGGCGCAGAGCTAATCCTCCTCGATTCCCGTATTTCACAGGAATTTGTCCCGCAAGCCTTTGCAGGGCCAGCGCGCGCGCCTCATATTGGGCGACCGGGAAGTTAGGGACGCGCCCATGGAAATGCTCATACAAGCCGCCATCTTTTTCGCCGCCGCGGTGGTGGTTGTTCCGATCTTCCGCAAGCTGGGCCTGGGCGCCGTACTGGGCTACCTCGCCGCCGGGGCGCTGATCGGGCCTTTCGGCCTCAGCGCGATCACCGACGTCGAAGCGATCATGCACTTCGCTGAATTCGGTGTGGTGCTGCTGCTGTTCATCATCGGCCTCGAACTGCAACCGCAACGCCTGTGGACCTTCCGCGCCACCGTCTTCGGGCTGGGCGGGGCGCAGGTGTTTTTGACCGGCCTGATCATCGCCGCCGGCGGCGTGATGGCCGGCCTCGGTGTCGGCACCGCGGTTGTGGTGGGTTTGGGTCTGGCACTGTCGTCCACCGCCTTCGTGCTGCAAACACTGGCTGAACGCGGCGAGCTCAAAGACCGTCACGGCCGTGCTGCCTTCGCCATCCTGTTGTTTCAGGACATCGCGGCCATCCCGCTGCTGGCCGCCATCCCGCTGCTCGGCGGCGGCATGGCTGAGACCAGCGGCACGACGGTTGCCCTCAACACCGCCAAAGTCGTCGGCGTCATTGTTGCCGTTGTGGTCGGGGGCAACTATTTGCTGCGCCCCGTGCTGCGCGTCGTCGCCGCGACGCGTACGCCGGAGATCTTCACCGCCACAGCGCTTCTGATCGTCAGCGGTACTGCGCTCTTGATGCAATCGGTAGGCATCTCCATGGCGTTGGGCGCTTTCCTCGCCGGCATGCTGCTGGCCAACTCCGAATACCGCCACCAGCTCGAGGCCGATATCGAGCCTTTCAAAGGCCTGTTGCTCGGCCTGTTCTTCATCTCGGTCGGCATGGCCTTGAACCTGGGCCTGTTCCGCGAGCACCCGGGCGCCATCGTCCTGCTGATCGGCGGCCTGATGGCGGCCAAGGGGTTCATCATTTACGGCCTCGGGCGCGCCTGGAAGCTGAACCACCATTCGGCCAAGAACCTCGCCATGGCCTTGCCGCAAGGCGGCGAGTTCGCCTTTGTCGTCTTCACCGCCGCGGTTGCCGCCGGCCTGATGACCAAGGATCTCGAGGAGTTGCTGGTCCTCGTCGTCAGCTTGTCGATGGCCGCCACGCCGGCCGTCGCCATCGCCAACGACTGGCTGACCCGCGGCTTCGTGCCGCCGCGCGAGGACTACGACGTACATCCCACCGAGGAGCAGCCGGTGATCATCGCCGGCTTCGGCCGCTTCGGGCAAATCATCGGCCGCATCCTGGCCGCACGCCGCATCCCCTTCACCGCGCTCGACAGCAGCGCCGAACATGTGGACTTCGTCAAGAAATTCGGCGCCAACATCTATTACGGCGATGCCTCGCGCCTGGACCTGCTGCGCGCGGCCAAGGCGGATACGGCGAAAATCATGGTTATCGCCATCGACGACATGGAAGCCTCGATCCGCACCGCCGAGACCGTCACCAAGCATTTCCCCCATCTGAAGATTTACGCCCGCGCGCGCAACCGCCAGCACGCTTACCGTTTGATGGATCTCGGTGTAACCATGCTCCGGCGCGAGACCTTCCTCTCGTCCCTCGATCTCGCGCGCCAGGTGCTCATCGGCCTCGGCATGAATGCGGCCGAAGCCGAGCGCACGACCGCCCTCTTCCGCGCCCACGACGAGAAGCGTTTGTTCGAGCACTACACCCATCACGACGTCGAAATGAAAATGCAATCCCTGGCCAAAGACAGCGCCAAGGAGCTCGAGGAAATGTTCGCCCGCGACGCGACCGAACACGCCGCCGCCGAGGGCCCTGTCATCGGCACCATCGACCGAAAACAGCGCGCGGCTTAGATGGAACGGGGTGGCGGCACCATCGTCAGGCTCGCGGCGATGGCGAGGATGAAGGCGAACAGCACCAGTTCCACGACGATGGTCCGCGCGATGACCGCGGTCTTCGCCTTGGGCAGCAGCACAAAGCGGTTGAAAGCGGCGACCGTGATCAACGCCGCCACGAACCCCAGCTTCCACAACAACCGCACGCCGTAGTCGGTTGCCGCGAGCGCGTCCCAACGCGTGACCTGCACCACGGCGACCCCTACACCGCTCAACACGATCAGTGCCACGGCCCAGACCGCGCGCGCCGAGAATCGCGTGAGCAGCGCCGCATCACCGGCGGCGCGTAAGGGGATCAACGCCCCCAGCCAAAAGGCTCCGCCGGCCAGGTGCAGTGCGACCATCGGCGTGCTCAACGCCACCGGTTCCGCCAATGCCGCGTGTCCCGTGACGAGAAAACTGATGATGGCGGCGCCGGCCCCGGCCCCTAAGGCCGCGGCGTGGGCACGCGCGAAACCCGCCAGCAGCATCAGCATTGCAGGGATTCCAATGGCGGCGCTGACACCGACACTGCTGTCGGCGCCGAAGCTCCAGGCGGGCAGCGTGAAGATCACCCCGGCTCCGCCGCCCAGCATCGCCGCACCGCCGCTGCCCACTGCAAGGGCATATAGGACGGCCGCCCCGGCCGCGCTCCACTGTCCGACGCGCGCGGCGACGGCGTCACGACGCACGAGCATCAGGAGATACAGGGCCGATCCCGCCGCCAACAGCATGGCGGCATACAAGAACCCGCGGACAATGCCTGCGAGCAGCACCCAGAGTTCGACAGGCTCACCCACTAAGGGTCAGCTCCTAAGGGGAAGCCACCGTGAAGGTGTAAGTGCCGTCCATGGGATGACCGTCGTCGCCGGCGATGCGGTAGCTCACCGTGTATTTTCCGGCGGCCAGCGTGCCGGTCACCGGGATCTTCAGGCTTTTGCCGTCAGCCGCCGGTGCTCCGACGCCGGCGACGTCCTTGCCGTCGGCGCCGGTCATCTTGCAATTGATCAGCTTGATGGCCTCGTTGAAGGTCAGGGTGATGTCCTTCGGCGCCGCCCCCGTGCTGTCGGCCGCCGGCATCGCCGACACCCGCCGCGCATGGGCCCAGGCCGGTGCATTCACCGATAACAGCCCCGCCATCACGCCAGCAATCATCCAACCCTGTTTCATGCAAAATCCTCCCGGCCTAGCATGCTGACGCCGATTATATTGCATCTTTGGCGCCCCCGCCGCTTTATAGTCTGTCCCGGGAGCATGAGGGCAGGATGACGGCACGCAGCCTTAAGGGCAAAACCATCTTCATTTCCGGCGGCAGCCGCGGCATCGGGCTGGCGATCGCGCTGCGCGCCGCCGCCGATGGCGCTAATATCGTCATCGCCGCCAAGACCGTCGAGCCTCATCCCAAACTGCCCGGCACCATCCACACCGCCGCCGCCGCCATCGAAGCGGCCGGTGGCCGGGCTCTGCCGCTGCAGGTGGACATCCGCGAGGAAGACCAGGTCGAAGACGCGGTCAAGGCCGCCGCCGCGCATTTTGGCGGCATCGATATCCTGATCAACAACGCCAGCGCCATTCGCACCACCGGCACGCTCGACACCCCCATCAAGCGCTTCGACCTGATGCAGCAGGTGAACGCGCGCGGCACCTTTCTGTGTAGCCAGAAATGCTTGCCCTATCTGCTGAAGGCGCCCAATCCGCACATTCTCATGCTTAGCCCGCCGCTCGACATGAGCCCGTTGTGGTTCGGGCCGATGCTGGCCTACACCATGGCGAAGTACGGCATGAGCATGTGCGTGCTGGGCCTGGCCGCGGAATTCAAAGGCAAGGTCGGTGTCAACGCGCTGTGGCCGCGCACCGGCATCGACACCGCCGCCGTGCGATTCGAACTGGGTGGGGAATCTATCGCCAAGCACTGCCGCAAGCCCGAGATCGTCGCCGACAGCGCCCACATGATCCTGACGCGCGATTTCAAAACCACCAGCGGCAACTTCTTCATCGACGACCAGGTGATGGCCGAGGAAGGCGTTACGGACCTCAGCAAATACGCCGCGCAGCCCGGCGAGCCCTTGCTGCTCGACTTTTTCCTCTCCGCCGGCCCTGACGGTACCCGCAAAGGTTACGTGCTTTTCCCGGCTGCCGACGTCGCCAAGCTTCACGGCTAAGAGCGCTCAACCCGCGTCCGGCATTTGTTGTTTGGCCAACATCCGGGTTAGACTGCCGATTGGATTTTGAAAGCCCTCTGGTCCCCATCGTCTAGAGGCCTAGGACGGCGCCCTCTCACGGCGCAAACCGGGGTTCGAATCCCCGTGGGGACGCCACTTTTTTCTCAGCGAGCGCAGCGAGCTTAGAAAAAGTGAGCGCCACGGAGGGCCGCGCAGCGGCCCGAGTGGGCGCCACTTATGCGGGGTTGCGAATGTCGCCAGGTCAAAACGTCAAAGTCCGCGCACCCAGAAACCGCACGCTGACCATTTCGGAGTCCGAACGCGCCGCACTGACGAAACAGACCATTCGCCTGTCCAAGCCGTCGAACGTCGCCGCTATCGAGGGCCACGTCATCCAGCAGGATTT
>CANKHC010000115.1 GCA_947481595.1 Fidelibacterota bacterium | reverse complement strand
GGCTTGAGGCCGGACGTCTCGCTAAAGGCCGCAAGGCCGATCTGACCATCTTCGATCCGGACGAAGGCTGGAAAGTCATCGCCGACAAATTCAAATCCAAATCCAAGAACACGCCTTTCGATGGACGGCCTGTCCAGGGCCGCGTCTTGCGCACCGTCGTTGATGGCCGTGTCGTGTTCGACGCACTGCCGCCGGCGCAAGCCACGCCCGCCAAACGCGCGGCGCGCTGAAGCCGATGATCGCCGGCTACTCACTGTTCATTTACTTCGACGCCGCGCTTCTGGGCTACCTGCTCGGATCAATTCCGTTTGGCCTCGTGCTCACGCGCATGGCCGGTTTGGGCGACGTCCGCAGCATCGGTTCCGGCAGCATAGGCGCCACCAACGTCCTGCGCACCGGCAATAAGGGCTTGGCGCTGGCTACGCTATTGCTCGACGGCGGCAAGGGCGCGCTCGCCGTCATCGCGGTGAAAGCGTACTTTCCGGACGCGACGATCCTGGCCCTGGTCGCCGGCACCGCTGCCGTGGTCGGTCACAACTTCCCCGTCTGGCTAAAGTTCAAAGGCGGCAAGGGCGTCGCGACAACTTTCGGCTTGATGTTGGTCGCCGCACCTTTGGTGGGTGTCGCAGCATGCGCGACCTGGCTGGTGGTGGCCTTGATCTTCCGGATATCCTCGCTGTCGGCATTAGTCGCTCTGGCGCTGGCGCCGGTCTACGCCTGGGCACTGGGAAGGCCGGAAGAAGCAAGCGCCTTCGCTGTGTTGGGCGCGCTCGGCTGGATCCGCCACGCCGCCAATATCGGCCGTCTGCTCAGGGGCGAAGAGCCCCGCATCGGCGCAAAGAAATAGGAGTGCTGGGGATGGGTTTGGATTACGCCGAACTCATCGACTGGATCAGGCTCGCGCGCACGTCAGGCATCGGCGCGAAGACCTTTCGCAACTTGCTCAATCGCTTCGGTGCCGCTAGCGAGGCGATTGCCCGGGCCGGCATCAGCGATGTGGTTCAGCCCCGCGTCGCCGAGCAGGAATATGCGGCGGCCACGAAGGCTGGTCTCACTTACCTCCCCTACATAGGCGCCAACTACCCCAAACCCCTTGCCGCCCTCGACGACGGTCCTGCACTCCTGGTGGTGAAGGGAAAGGTCGAAACCCTGGCGCAGCCCCTGATCGCCATCGTCGGGGCGCGCAACGCCACTGTGAACGGACGCAAGTTCGCCAAGGTATTGGCGGCCGACCTTGCCAAGGCCGGCCTGGGCGTGATTTCCGGGATGGCGCGGGGCATCGACGGAGCCGCCCATGAAGGGGCCTTGGGTGCCGGGACGACAGTCGCGGTTCTGGCCGGCGGGACGGACGTGGTCTATCCGCCCGAGCACCGAGACCTTTATGAGCGTATCGCCAGCCAGGGGGCCGTGGTCTCCGAGATGCCGCCGGGGACCGAACCCATCGCCAGTTTATTTCCCCGCCGGAACCGCATTATCTCGGGCGCCAGCATCGGGGTGGTGGTGGTTGAGGCTACCCCACGGTCTGGCTCCCTGATTACCGCGCGCTTCGCTGCAGAGCAGGGCCGGGATGTGTTCGCAGTCCCAGGCTCACCGCTGGACCCGCGCGCCCACGGCCCTAACAGCTTGATTCGGGAGGGTGCGACATTAATTCAATCTGCAGATGATATTATTTCTGAACTACAATCTTTAATTGTTAAACCCGATAATTTTTCTGCTCGTTCGGCCCGCCCTTCGCAAGCCCCTGAAAATACAGCCGAAAATTATCCACATGACCTTCACCAAAAGATCATCGCTGCCCTGGGCGCTACCCCCGCTCCTGTTGACGAACTTATAAGGCAGTGCCAAGTCTCGCCCGCTGTCCTGGCTACGGTTCTGATGGAACTGGAATTGGCCGGACGGCTGGAGCGGTTGCCGGGCAACCGTGTGGCCTTGGTCGGAACGGTTTGAATTTTTTAACTTTTCCGCGCTAATTGCCCATATTCACACGCCGAGACGAGCCCGGAAAGCGGCATAGACCGCAGGGCTGTGGGCGCCTGGAAACGGGTAGAGGTAGGACGTTATATGAAGGTCGTGATCGTCGAATCTCCGGCCAAAGCGAAGACCATCAATAAGTATCTGGGCAGCGGCTTTAAGGTGCTGGCCTCCTACGGCCACATCCGCGACCTGCCCCCCAAGGACGGCTCTGTCCGCCCCGACGAAGACTTCGCCATGGACTGGGAAGTCGATGCCAGCTCCCAGAAACACATCAAAGAGATCATCGATGCCGTGAAGGGTTCCGACGGCATCATTCTCGCCACCGACCCGGACCGCGAGGGCGAGGCCATCTCTTGGCATGTGCAGGATGAACTGACCCGGCGCAAGGCCGTGACTGCCGGCATGTCGGTCAAGCGCGTTACTTTCAACGCCATCACCAAGAACGCCGTGCTGGAAGCCATGCAGCATCCGCGCGACGTCGATCAGCAGCTGGTGGACGCCTATCTCGCCCGCCGCGCGCTCGACTACCTCGTCGGGTTCACGCTCTCGCCCGTGCTGTGGCGCAAGCTGCCGGGATCGAAGTCGGCGGGGCGCGTGCAGTCTGTTGCTTTGCGTATCATCTGCGACCGCGAACTCGAGATTGAAAAATTCAAAGCCGAGGAATACTGGACCGTGGGCGCCGAAATGGCGACCAACAAGTCGGAAAAGTTCGCTTCCCGTTTGACGCACTTCGAGGGCAAGAAGCTCGATAAGTTCGACCTGAACCACGGCGAGATCGCCGAACGCGCCGCCGCTGCGGTGCGCGCAGGAAAATTCACCGTCACCGCGGTCGAAAAGAAAACCAAACAGCGCCGCCCCTATGCACCGTTCACCACCTCGACGTTGCAGCAGGACGCCTCGCGCCGCCTCTACTTCTCTGCGCGCCAGACCATGGACATCGCCCAGAAGCTCTACGAAGGCTTCGAGATCGGCGGCGAGACGGTCGGCCTCATTACTTATATGCGTACCGATGGCGTTCAGATGGACGGCGACGCCATCAACACCGTGCGCAAACTGATCGGCGAGCGCTTTGGGTCCAAGTTCGTCCCGGACACCGCGCGCGTCTACAAGACCAAGGCGAAGAACGCTCAGGAAGCGCACGAAGCCATCCGCCCGACGGATGTGACGCGCACGCCAGATGCCGTGGCGCCCTATCTGACACCCGACCAGTTGAAGCTCTATGAGCTGATCTGGAAGCGCACCATGGCGAGCCAGATGGAATCCGCCGTGCTCGACCAAGTTGCGGTGATTTCCGCAACGCCGGACCAGCAGACCCAGCTGCGCGCCAGCGGTTCGACCATCGTCTTCAAGGGCTATCTTGAAGTGTACGACGACGCCGCCGCCGCCGCGCAAAGCAGCGGTGAAGGTGCCGAGGACGAAGACGCCGTCGGCAATATTTTGCCCGTCATGACGGAAGGCCAGGTGCTTTCTGTCGGAACCGTCACACCCGAACAGCATTTCACTCAGCCGCCGCCGCGCTTCTCGGAAGCGAGCCTGGTGAAGTCCCTGGAAGAAAAAGGCATCGGGCGCCCGTCGACCTACGCCTCGATCATCCAGGTGCTGCAGGACCGCAAATACGTCCGCATGGACAACCGCCGCTTCATCCCCGAAGACCGCGGCCGCGTCGTCATCGCCTTCCTGGAAAGCTTCTTCGGCCGCTATGTCGAATACAATTTCACCGCCGATCTTGAGAACCAACTCGATGAGATCTCCAGCGGCAACCTGAACTGGAAGAAGGTGCTGGCCGACTTCTGGCGCGATTTCATCGTCGCCATCGACGGCACCAAGGACTTGACGCGTACCGCCGTGATCGATGCGCTCGACAGTATGCTCGAGCCGCACCTGTTCCCCGTGACTACCGACAGCCCGACGCCACGCAAGTGCCCGGCCTGCACCGATGGCCGTATCGGCCTGAAGTTCGGCAAGTTCGGTGCCTTCATCGGCTGCAGCAAGTATCCCGAATGCCGCTACACGCGTCCGCTCGGCGCGCCCGAGCCCGGCGAAGGCCAGGTGCTCGACGGTCCAAAGGATTTGGGCAACGACCCCGTCTCTGGATTGAAGGTCACGCTGCGCATTGGACCGTATGGGCCATATGTGCAGTTGGGCGGCGAAGAGATCGCCCCGGCCCCGCCACCACCGGCCGCTGAGGAAGTCGACGAGAACGGAAAGAAGAAGCGCAAGAAGAAAGCCGCGCCTAAGGACAAGCCTAAGCGTGCCTCTCTGCCCAAGGGCACCGAGATCGCCGCGGTGGACCTCGCGCGCGCGCTCAAGCTGCTGTCGCTGCCGCGGGAGATCGGTGTGGAACCGGAATCGGGCGAGATGATCTTGGCCGGCATCGGTCGCTTCGGTCCCTACCTCAAAGTCGGACCGCGCTATCAATCGCTGCCCAAGGACGACGACGTCCTCGAGATCGGCTTGAACCGCGCCATCGTGGTGCTGGCCGAAGGCAAGGAACGCGCCGCCAAGCGTGGTGCGGGTCCGGCCAAGAATATCGGCAATCACCCCGACGACGGGCGTGCCATCACCTTGCGCTCGGGCCGTTTCGGCCCATATGTGCAGCACGGGCAGATTCGTGCCACGCTGCCTAAGGACGTCGACGCCGGTACGCTGAGCATCGACGCCGCCGTCCAACTCTTGATCGCCAAAGCCGCCAAGGGCGGTGCCGGCGTCAAAGCACCCAAGAGCAAGGTGGCGAAAGCTGATGCGCCGGTTGCCAAGGCCGCCAAGGCCGCGAAAGCGACCAAGGCCAAGGGCAAAGTAACAAAAGCCAAAACGCCCGCACGTAAGGCGGCGGAATAAAGATCAAGAACGTTTCTCACCCCCGCGCGAGCGGGTTGAACCACCAAAACACCACACACTCAATTTGTGGCACGATGGGCTTCTGCGATCCCGCAGAGGCCCCGTCGTGCTTTGTTATGACCAATGAAAAAACCTGAAAAGAAAAACATCAAAAAAACACCGCTTCCTACCAAGGAGCAGATCCTCGCTTTCATCCGCGAGTCCGCGACGCAAGTGGGCAAGCGAGAGATCGCGCGCGCCTTCAATATCCGGGGCGAAGATAAGATCGGTCTGAAAGCCCTGCTGAGGGAACTGTCAGTCGACGGCGCCGTCGAAAAGGGCGCTAAGCGTCATCTCGGACGCAGAGGGGCACTGCCACCCATCGAGGCGATCGAAATCACCCACACCGACAAGGACGGCGACCTGTTCGCAAAGCCGGTGAACTGGGATTCCAGCGAACCGCCCCCGACGATCATCGTGATCCAGCCGCGCTTCAAGACCGGTTTCAAAGGCCGTTTCCGGCCGTTGACGGTCGGAGTGGGCGACCGCGTGCTCGCGAAAATCACCGCCGCCGGCGACAACACCTACGAGGCGCGGGCGGTAAAGAAACTGGCCGCGGCCCCCGCGCGCCTACTCGGCGTTTACAAGGTCGACGAGAAAGGCGGGCGACTCCTGCCGGTCGATAAGAAATACCGCTTCGAGGTGGTGATCGCGCGTGAGGATGCAGGGCCCGCCCTGTCCGGCGACCTCGTGGCCGCCGAGGTATTCCACCAGCCGCATCACGGGCCGCAACGCGCACGCGTCATCGAACGCCTGGGTGATATCAACGCCAGCAATAACCTGAGCCTCATCGCCATCCACCAGCAGGGCATCCCACATGCCTTCAACGACGAAGCGGTGGCGCAAGCCGCGCAAGCCAAAGCCGCCCCACTGGGGGACCGTGTCGATCTCAGAAATATTCCCCTCGTCACCATCGACGGCGAGGACGCACGTGATTTCGACGACGCGGTATTCGCCGAGCCCGATACCGATCCGACAAACGCCGGCGGCTGGCACCTGCTTGTCGCCATCGCCGACGTTGCCTGGTACGTGCGCCCGGGCGATGCGCTCGACAAAGACGCGTATGCGCGCGGAAACTCGGTTTATTTCCCCGACCGCGTCGTTCCGATGTTGCCGGAGGAATTGTCCAATGGATGGTGCTCGCTCAAGCCGCATGAAGACCGCGGCGTGCTCGCCGCCCACATGTGGATCAGCGCCAAGGGCAAGCTGCTGCGCCACAAAATTATCCGCGGCATGATGCGCTCGGCGGCACGCCTGACCTATACACAGGTTCAAGCCGCCCGCGACGGTACGCCCGACGAGATCACCGCGCCGCTGATGGACAAGGTGATCGGCCCGCTGTACGGCGCGTACGCCGCACTCGAGGAAGCGCGCGCCACGCGTGGCACGCTTGAACTCAACATCACCGAGCGCAAGATCATCGTCGATCGCGAGACGAACCAAATCATCGGCGTCGAGCCGCGCGCCCGCTATGACAGTCACAAACTGATCGAAGAGTTCATGATCGCAGCGAACGTCGCGGCGGCGGAAACGCTGGCGGTGTCGGCCTATCCCGCCGTCTACCGCATCCACGACCGCCCCGATCCGGAACGCGTCCAGGGATTGCAGGAAGCGTTGCAGACGCTCGATCTGAAATTCCCCGATGCCGGCGCAGCCCGTCCGGCGGAGTTCAACCGGCTGTTGTCGCAAGTACGCGGCGGGCCGAACGAGAACATGGTCAATACATTAGTTCTGCGCACACAGGCCCAGGCGGTCTATAGCCCTGAAAACATCGGGCACTTTGGATTGGGCCTACGCAAGTATGTGCACTTCACCTCGCCGATCCGGCGCTACTCGGACCTGCTTGTACACCGCGCACTTATCGCAGCGCACAAACTCGGCGACGGCGGGTGGAACCCGAAGCAAGACCCCGACTTAGTTGCGGTGTGTGAATACATCTCAATGACCGAGCGCCGCGCTGCACTGGCCGAACGCCAGACCGTCGACCGTTTTACGGCGGCATTCCTGGCGGACCGCGTCGGCGCGGTCTTTCGCGGGCGCGTCAGCGGCGTCACCCGGTTCGGCCTGTTCGTGAACCTGGACGAGACCGGTGCAGACGGCATCCTGCCGATGCGCAACCTGCCCCAGGATTTTTACGACCTGGACGAGCGTGGGCACCGCGTCATAGGCCGGCGTAACGGCCTTCAGTTGCGCGTCGGGGACATTGTAGATGTGCGCTTAAAGGAAACCGACAAGGTGGCGGGCGGCATCGTCTTCGAATATGCTGGTATGACGAAAACCGGAGCGAGGGAGCGTTCAAACTCCGGTCGGGAGGCGCCACGTCTGCAGTCACGCAGGGCGCCGAAAAAGGCGAAACGTCGGCGATAAGGATACGTCCTTTGGCATCGATCTTCGGCAGCGCGGCCCGCATTGGCTGCGCCGTGTTTCTGATGGTCAGTCTTGCTGCCTGTGCGAGCGCCCCGTCGAACGCGCCGCGCCTGAAGGGCCGGCTTTTCGTCGACGGCCTCGACGTCGACATGACGCACACGGTTTTGCTCAAAGGCTTCGGCATCATTGAAGACCGGTCCTATGAGGAACCGGACATAGACAAACTGTTTATTGCCGGTATCGAGAACTTCAAGACCCTTGATCCCGCCCTCAGCGCCACGGTTGAGAACGACCACGTCTTTCTGACCTACAACGAAACCCACGTCGCTGACCTGGGTCCGGCGAGCAAGCACGATATCTCGCAGTGGAGCATCTCGACCATCCGCGGGCTGATCGTCGCACGCAAGCTTTCCAAGCCGCTGAAGGAAGCCGGCGCGGAAGCGATGTACAAGGCGATGTTCTCCGGCGCTCTGGCCCTCGTGGATCCCTTCTCGCGCTACGCCTCCTACAAGGACGCCATCAAATATCGCCTTCTACGCGACGGCGTCATCGGCCTCGGTGTGCGCTTCGAGCACAGCGAGGAAGGTCCCATCGTCCAGGCCATCGTCGACGCCGGACCAGGCTGGGACGCAGGCTTGCGCATCTACGACAAGATCATGAGTGCCAACGGCGTCAGCCTCGCGGGCATGACTTTGTCGGAGGCGCGCCGTCGGCTCGATGGCGCGCAGGGCACGACGCTTGATCTGATTGTCAAACGGCCAGGGGCACGTGAGCCCTTGAAGATGACGGCGGCCTTGGACTTGGTCTTTCCGGACACGGTCACCAGCGAAATCACCGACGGCGTGCTGGTCCTGCGGATCCGCAGCTTCACGCAGCGCACGGCGCAAAACGTGAGGCAAGCAGTGATGGCGGCGGGCAATCAGACCAAGGGGATTGTGCTCGATCTGCGTGGCGATCCCGGCGGCTTGCTCGACCAGGCGGTGGCCGTCGCCGACCTGTTCCTCGAAACCGGCACGATCGCCACGCTGCACGGGCGCCACCCGGGCGCCAACCAATTCTATGGTGCGGACCGGGAGGATATTTCCGGCGGCCTGCCGCTGGCAGTGATGATCGACGGCAAATCCGCCTCCGCGGCCGAGATCGTAGCCGCAGCCCTTCAAGACAACGGCCGCGCCGCCATCATCGGTACGGTAAGCTGGGGCAAGGGTTCGGTGCAGACTCTGCAAAAGCTGCCCAACGGGGGCGAAATCGCCATCACCTGGGCGCGGGTGCAGATGCCGCGTGGTGTTGCCCTGCACGGCCTCGGCCTCATGCCAGATGTCTGCCTCAGCGGCTCGGCTCCGACGGCTGACGAGGTCATCGGCAAGTTAGGCTCAGATTCCATCAACGAGATCCGCCGGCAGTGGCGCGACGCGCAGGACTCCTCTGATGTGCATGAGGTCCTGCGCCTCGCCTGTCCGCCGGAGTTGCACGCGGATCATCCTCTCGATCTCGAAATCGCCCGCCGGATCGTCGCCGACCGCAGCCTTTATGCCCAGGCAACGTTCATGGTCGAGGCCCCACAGCTCGCCTTAAAGCCTTGAAATGGATACATTTATTGGCAATCCGCCCGGCTTGACAGGGCGCCGGGGTAGTATATTGTGCGCGGCTCATTGACCCGGCCTGCTGTGCGGGGTCTCCAGGAATTAGACGGATAGGATACGACCATGGCGAAGCCAGCCACGATCCAGATCAAATTGGAAAGCACCGCGGGCACGGGTTACTACTACGTGACCACGAAGAACCCGCGCGTCATCACCGAAAAGCTGGTGATGAAGAAGTACGATCCGGTCGTGCGCAAGCACGTCGACTTCAAAGAAGGCAAGATCAAGTAAGATCGCCCACCTTCCCAAAACGAGAAAGCCCACCAACCGGTGGGCTTTTTTATTGGATCCGTGTGGAATGACTTATTGCGCGGCTTGCGGCGGATCTAAAAACCGCGAGACGGTCTGCAGGAAACTCGCGACGGAAATCGGCTTGGCGATGTAACCATCGCAGCCACCGCTGCGGATCTTCTGTTCGTCGCCTTTCATCGCAAAAGCCGTCACCGCAACCACCGGAATGCCACAGAGGTCGTCATCGGCCTTGAGCATCTTGGTGATCTCTAGGCCCGAGACTTCGGGAAGCTGAATGTCCATCAGGATCAAATCCGGACGGTTCTTACGCGTCATCTCGATAACGACACGTCCGTCCTTCGCTTGGAGCGTATTGTAGCCGTGCGCCTGGAGGAGGTCGTTGAACAGCTTCATGTTCAACTCGTTGTCTTCGACGATGAGGATGGTTTTCGACATGATCTCTTTTGCGGGCTTTTGCTGCTGCCCGACCGTTTCGACTCTCAATTAATCATATCCCGGGCAGCGGGCGGCAGCAAGCTACCCGCCTATTCTCAGGAAATCAGCCAAATTTGCATGCGACCGGCCATAAAAAAAACCGCCCCGGGACGGGCAACGTCCACGGGGCGGCTGATGGTTTAGTCTCGCTAGGCCAAGGCCGGACGCGGCAAGGCCTTTGAGGCTGCGGATTCGAGGGCGCGCGAGGCGGCGACCACCGACTTCTGCAGCTTTGCAAACGCGCGGTTTTCGATCTGGCGCACGCGTTCACGGCTGATGCCGTACTCGGCACCAATTTCTTCCAGCGTGCGCGGGTTGTCGACGAGCCTGCGCTCTTCGATGATCTTGCGCTCGCGTTCTGTCAGCGTCGTGAGCGCGTCCCGCAACAGGTTCGCACCCAGCTTGCGATCTTCCTTTTCGGCCAGGACGGCTTCCTGGCTCGGCTTGTCGTCGATCAGCAGGTCCTGGCGTTCGGTATCACCGTCTTCGCCCACGAGCTGGTTGAGCGAGCTGTCTGCGCGCGACAGGCGCCGGTTCATGTCGATGACGTCTTGCGT